>NZ_JAJSPB010000012.1:0-109800 GCF_021282325.1 Marinobacter sp. G11 | reverse complement strand
CTCCCACTTGAGGCGAAGGACTTCTTTGATTTTACGCATGGATAACCTCTTCGCTGGCATCTGACCCTCTCCGGATGAAAAGGAGCAGAGTACCGTTAGTTATCCCGCGCCGGACGTTTTGATGGGGAAATCAGGCAGCCTGCCAAGGTGGCAGCTTTGCCGTGGAATCAGTGGCAGCTTTCGCGTGGAATGGGTGGCAGGCTTCGTCTGGAATCAGTGGCAACCTTGGTCTGGAATACGCACTGGAATTGCCTTTTTCGGGTGCAGATCAAAAAATCCTGCCCCGGAGGGCAGGATTCAACGGTTAGCTTGCGCCCGCAGAGACACCGCTAAAGGCTCCGGCAGGTAGCGTCCAGCTTTGTCCTTCCGGAACGAATATGGGTAGCTCGTAGTCATGACGACTCGCCTGGCGAAGTGCCTGCTCATCATCAATCTTCAGGGGTTCAGCCAACCTTGCTCTTTCAACAACCGTTTTGCCATTTCGACTGATCGCGGTGCCAAACTGCTCTTCGTATTGAGCAATTTCCTGGACGCGCTCAGGCCAATAATGGGCAATGGTCGCCCAAATACGGTCGCCGTTGAAAATGCAGGTTTGGCAACTGGATCTCCCCCACCCTAGTCGATAAGGCACTGGAGGGTTGATCCGCCAATCACACAGCATTTCCCATACTTCCTCTTCGCTCAGGTGCAGAACCGGCCTCCATGCATCCACATGGCGAGGCTTTAGTGGTCTGGCACTCTTGCGAACAGTATCAGTTGAATGCGGCTCCAACTGATTATATTTCGCCCGATTGCTGGATTCCTGCCGCCTCTCTCCAGTCACGAATAACACCTTTTTGTCGATGAATCGTTCCTGGCAAGTCAGCGCCCGGCGGCCAACGTCGATCTTCAGCGCACTGGAACACCAGCGCGTCTGGAGGCTTGCCGCTTGTTGCGGGAATCTCAGGCGAGTTGCCTCTTTTGCTGCGTTTCGCGGTAGCTCAACAACACCGTCCGGTGTTCCAACGAGGTGAGGATGGCTTCGGGAATTATGCTTGAGCATTTCCCCTTTGAACCCATGCTTCAACCACGAGCGGTACAACGGCATATCGAGAGCTTCTGCCAACTTAACGCAGTAATCGTCTATGAATGGCCAGTCCATAAAGCTGTCAGCAGCTTCGAGCCCATCTACCAAATGATGCCAAAGCTCAATCCGGGATGCCGGAAAGCCTCGATCCAAAAGGTACTTGAGCGCCGCTAACGAGTCTTTGCCACCGGACATACATATCACTGCAATATCATAATCAAGCTCAATGTCAGGCGCGTCGAAAAACACCCCCGGCACGGCTGGCTGACGCGCAATAATGTCCTTCGGCTCAAGGCCAAAGAGATTCATTTGTGCATCAGGTATTACCACACGGTCGTCGTAGACATCGGATAAAACGTTGTCCATAAGGAACCTCCATGAGTAGGGTTCACCGACTCCCGTCAGGGGCCGATAAACCTGGCTTTCTCTCTCCGGATGGGAGAGGTGATTTCAGGGGAACGCTCAAGACCGGAGTCAGGGCGTGTTTCATCAGGAAGGAGTCCAGAGTGTTCACTCTGGATTGATTGATCTGCTGTTTGTTTTCAGAGGCCAGCTACCTACTTTTCACTCTCACAGTGAGAGCAAAACCGCCTTTCCGGTGGGGATTGCTGCATCAGTGCAATCCCCACGGGAAAGGGGGCTTGCGCCCCCAAACCAGCCGTTAAAACCAAAAGGTTTCGGCTTCTTCCGGCACGTTTTCCAGAGGGGCTAAGGCCTCCTCATCAACGATGTACCGTGGTTTCACTGAATCCGTAACCGTGACACGGCACCGCTCGGATGCATTATCTCGGTACTTTTCCAGATCATCTTCAGAAACGCTTGCAGCCTGTTCGGCCAACAGCTTCTTGTAATTCACCCGACCAGCCACTTTGTAACGAGTGACCATCACGCCGCCAAAGTCAGCATGAAAGTATTCACCCATCAGCGACTTCATTTCGTCCAGAAGAGGCTTCTGTTTTTCCTGAAGTTCAGCCAGTCGCTTCTTCAGCTCCTGAGCTTCGGCTTCATAAACACGATATTCCTCTGCTGCACTGATCCAGGCTTGAGCCTCTGATCCCTGGGGGATGAAGAGGTCTTTTTCTGGATCCTTCTCGGGTTCTTTACGCTTCTGGACAAGATCCCAAAACTCTTTGGCTTCCGCCAGCAAGTCCTGAATCATGGCCTCATCCCTGGGAATGACAAACTCCCGGATGTCGTCCTCGTACCAGAAGACCAACCACCCTTCTTTCGCCTCGGTGACTAGCAACTGGTGCTGCACCTGAGCGTAGTAGAGCTGGTATGGCTTGCTGTTTGTTCCGTTAGCGCAAACGTCATCCCAAACGCTTTTGCTGGGGCATTTGAGCTCAACCGGTTTCCCATCCGAAGAAAGACCGTCCAGAGACGCTCTCATCAAAGGATATTGTTCCGATTGAACACAGGCAGGAAGGAGCAAGTCGTCATGCTTTTCCTCAACCGCCTGGCGAGCCCGGTCTTCGTTTTCCACCCCACGACGAACGAGAGGATTCAAACTCAGATCGACTTCACGGGCATAGCCCGTTTTTTCTGCCCACAGCCGCCAGCGAGTTTTGTACGGTGACCGGCCTAGAAGAATGGTTGCGTCAGTGGCGGTGATGCCACCTCTGCGCCATTCAAGCCAATCATCGTCTCGTTGGGACAAGTTGACGATTTTCATTGATCTCTCCTCGGTTAGAGGGAGATCCCCCCAACAGGGGGAAATCTCCCTGTTGGGGGTTACTTACTGCTCGCCCTCCTCATCACCGGCAAAGAAGTCATCTTCACCAGGCAGAGGCGGCTGTTCAGCCGATTCACTGGATTGTTCATCTGTGAAAGTAGAGTTTCCACCACTTTTCGCAGACTCAGCCTCCAGCTCAGCTTTGAGCTCCTCGGCGGTTCTCACAGGCGGCTCCATCGCATCCAGCTCACGATCCCGGAGGAACTGAACGGCATACTCAAGCTCCGCACCCTTGAAACGCTCTTCTGCATACTGGTGTGCCGCACTCCAGGCATTAGCCTGAACAGCACGACTCGCCAGTTTTTGCAGGATCGGATCCATTTTCTTATGGTCGATCTGAAGCGGTTGCCGGGAGGTTTCTACAGCCGATGGCGGCAGATTAGCAATAGCCGGGTTGATGGCCGTTGCCTGGTTCATTTCACGGATACGCTCCGCTTCGTCCTGATCGTAGATACCGCAGAAGCCGAAGGCTACGCGGGAACACTGAATCAAAGACTTGTGCCGGAGCTGCCGCTTAGTGTGAGTCTGCCAGGGGCCGTCAACAGTGAATGCACCATTGCGACCTTGGCCCTGGAAAGGCTCACGATACACTTCATCAAGGAACTCCCGAATCCGAATGGGACGCGACCGATCTTTACGATAGATCACCGTCTCAATCCAGACAGGGCATTCAACTTTTGCACCCGGCATTTTGACCATCTGATCCGCGTAAACGAATTCGATGCCATCATACTGAGGGTGCTCATTGATGATGCGACTCCAACCATCAACACCCACTACCGGGATGATTCCGTTCTGTTTATCAGGAAACGCATAGATTTCCTTGGTGAACGGGTTGAGGTTGTATTGTTCCGACACGACCAACAAAGCCATCATCTGCTCGTTGGTCGGGGCGGATCCGTCACGCTGCTTAAACGCGGTTGCTTTCAGTGTGTCGAAGAACTTTGCGCTATCTACGCCATACCGATCAGCAATGCGAGTAACCAGTGATTTTTTATCTGTCATGATGCTTCTCCTCTGTCCTGAACGGACATTAGTTGAGGGGCACCATGACCCCCTGGGGGCTGGTGCCCCCAAGTGGGGTTTCATAAAGAGATCAGGGCGCGTCGAAACACACCCTGACTAGGTTTTGGATTGCGAAATCAACAGCCTTCCATCCAGCACAAGGCCTAGACGGGGATAGCATCGTCATAGTAGCTAAGCCCGTCGCAATTCCCGGTTGGTTGTGGCTGCGGTTCTTGTTCTGTCGGCTCTTTTTTGGGATCGAGCATTATCATCTCCCAGCATTGAACCTCAGTGGTTTGACGCTCAACACCATCCTGGCCAGTCCACTTTCGGGTACGATTTTTACCCTCCAGATAGACCTTGGAACCCTTTTCCAAGAAGTCCCCAGCCAGTTCGGCCAAGCGTCCTTTCAGTACCACTCGATGCCATTCAGTATGCTTTCGCGGTTCGCCTGTTTGACGATCTTTCCAGTGTTCACTGGTCGCCACAGACAAATTCGCAACTGCATCACCGCTCGGCATGTAGCGGACATCTGGATCAGCACCCAAATTGCCAACCAATGTGACTTTGTTAACTGACATATTTCACCTCCGGTGGTGAGGAAGGCCTGCCCTTTCAGGAAGACCATCCCCTGTTTTGTTTAGAAATAACAATCTTCGATTTCGGATTGAATGGACGACCAATCTACTTGCTTTTCCGCCAGGCCGAGTTTTACGGCATCGGCGCGAGCAGCATCATAGTCGAACCCCATCCGTTCAATGACAGGCTCAAGCGAACTGAAGTTGACGTATTCAACGGTGTTGCCTTGTTCGTCACAAAGCGTCACCAGGGAATCGTCGGCACCAGGCCACTCACTGCGAAACCGCTCCTGTAAGCAGATCAACATGAGTAGTGGCTTATGGCCATTCTCGGGTTTGATTTCGCCTGCCCCTTCCAGAGTGAAAGGGTGAAGGACGTTCTCGCCAAGACTGGAATCCACCTTCAGCTCGAATCCGCTGTCATCAGCCATCAAAATTTCTGGCATGATTTCAGTGGATTCGTCTTTTCCTGTTTTTTTCAATTTCACGGAGAAACCAAGTTTCTCCCGGTTTTTGTAGAAAACACCCGTGATGAAGCCCAGAAGGAGCCGTTTGGCTCCTCCTTTATTTGCAATGCTTCTAGGTGTGGTTATGAGCCAATTAATTACGCCAGTTCCAGACTTTTTTGCGTTTACCATCGCATCACCCAGATTATCTGGCTGAAGCTCAGGGTTTGTCTGTTCTGACGCAACAAAAGGTTTGTTGGTCATAATCGCCCCCTATCAACGCCACAGATCACCAAACACATCTTTCGCAATACGCAGGATCGCTTCACCTTCCTCGTTAGAGGTGCGGGTCAGCAAGGATTGATCCAGCGCATACTTGAGCGTGTTAGGCGCTCCCCGGAACTGGAGAGTGAGCTTTGCCCATCGCACAAGGTTACGAGTGGACATTGTGACGCCGATCTGACCGTCATCGCCGTTCTCACCGACAAACAGCTTCCGGATTTCATTGGCGGTTTTCACCATGCCTTTCCGGATGCCTTCATTCAGTGTCGGAGCTACACGACCGAGAATTCCCAGCTCAGTAGCTTCGTCGGGATACCCGACTTCGATAAAGCGATAACGATCCATTGCAGCGATGTTTTGCATCATTACCCCCTGGTACAGACCAGACGCATCACCAGAACCTGTTGAGTTACCGGTGACAACTACCCGAAACATCGGGTGAGGCTTGATGATTTCACCGCCATTTTGGGCGATAACCAAAGGACGACCTTCCAGAACATCATTCAGTCCTGAAAGCTCGGCTGGATCAGCCAAATCCACCTCGTTGATGAGGAGGATGTGTCCTTTCTTCATGGCAACTGCCAAGGGGCCATACATAAACTGCATGACCGGGGGTTCACCTGGCTTGGGAGAGACAAGCGCGTGGTGCCCAATCAGGTCAGTCAGCTCCATCCGACCATTGGCCGTGATTTGCTGAACTGGCCAGAAAAGGCGAGCTGCTATCTCTGTGATGCCAGAGGTTTTGCCTGAGCCCGTAGGCCCGGTGACATAAAGTGCATCACCGAACGGGTTTTTCAGGAAAGCGGTTACTTCCCGGATAAACTCCTTTCGGAACACGTAGGTTTCGTCTTTCGACGGAATGTAAGGATCGTCGCTAGGTGCGAACCCGAAAGTTGTTACCTTCTCGGGAACATCCTGCATACCGAAAGCCTTACGGATTGAATATTTAACGACTTCAGTCATTTGGAGCACTCCTAATCAAAATCAGGGCGCACCAATCCCCCCACCGGGCTGGTACGCCCCTGGTGGGGTTAATGAAATTTGCTGTTTCTTTTCAGAGGCCAGCTACCTACTTTTCACTCTCACAATGAGAGCAAAATCTGCTTTCCAATGAACTTGTCATTAGAAAACAGACTTGGTTTTCAGGTTGAGGGCAGGAACGGGGCTCCTGCTGGAGCCCTGTTCCTTAGACGACAAATGCGGCAATCTCGTCCTCCGCTCCGATAACTTTGCGGCTTCTGGCCCAGATCTTCAGAATCTTGAGAGCTTGTTCCACGCTTGAGAACAGCTTCGGATTGACCCTGATCTCTCGACCATCGTTCAGGTACAGCTTGCCAGCACAGTCGTCATAGAAGTGAATATCACCTTTCATCTTGTTTTTCCTCTTGGCCCACCTCCAAAAAGCACTTCAAAAATGCCCTTTGGGGGTGGGCCAAAAGGCCCACGCGAAAGGTGCTTCAATTTAGAATCAACCGCCACGAACCATCTTGCGGAAGGGCTTAGCCACATACCAACCAGAGATGACGCAAGCAGTGAATACAAGTTCAATACCAAACATGATGTGTTACTCCTCGAATTGAGGGGGCAACACATCCCCATCAGGAGTGTTGCCCCTGACGGGTTTAGTTCAGTTGTGAGCTCCGAAAGGAGCTTTTATTTACCAGACAAGGACGTTGCCCTTGCGGATGAAGGCTGGAACCTCAAATTGATCCCAGTCGATCTCAGGCTGCGGCTCGGAAAGAATCACAGTCTGAGCATCTTCCTCAACAGCATCCTGTTCAGGTTGCTCTTTGGAAGACTTCTTTTGCATGACGGCCTTTACAGACCGTGTAGCGGCAACAGCTCCGAAGCAGATCCACTTGGCAGTGAAGCGTGAAGTCGGAACAATTGCTTTGTTGTAGCCGAACTGAGATGTGCGGCTGACAACCAATTGCACACGCTGAAGAGCGCACACAACGGCCTTATGCAACTGTCGTGTCAGATAACGGAAAGCCATAGCAAAAGCCCAGGCAGACACACCCAACAAAGCGATAGTTACGGCAAGTGCTACAAAATAGAAAAGCAGATACATGATGATGCTCCTGAATTTGGAGGGAGCATCACCCGACCGGGGAGATGCCCCCGGATAGGGAAGGTTTCATAGACCTGCGCCATACGGCGCTATTTCAAATTGCTGTTTGTTTGGAGAGGCCAGCTACCTCATTTAGCCGCAGCGCGACTAATTACCCTCAAATATACCTCAAATTATTCTGGTGTAAACCGCTCTATTTGTCCTTTTTGGGCGGAAACACGTTTCTCCCTTCCGGATCTTCACCGGTAACCTTTCCAGTGCGTTTACTGATCGCATAACCGATGGAGATGGATCATGGCAGAAGCAATCGCTGTAACGAACGAACAACAGTCAAACCGCCCCGAAGCCTCGCCACAGGCTGAACGTCAACCGTATTCTCGCCCGGTATTCCGGCAGAAGCTGGTTGTGAACTCTCTTCAGGCACAACGGGTCATGGAGCGTAGTTTCGACCGGGTTTCCAGTGCCCTTTTCTCCCTGGATGTAATTCTGCGGATTATTGGTGACCAGGAGGAAATTGATCAGGTCGAAGAGATCATCCAGAACCATATCAGTGCCACTTCCGAGGAAATGGACAATGCAATGAACCAGCTCAGGAAGATCATGGCTGACAATGGCATTGACGCTGTTCCCGGCTACAGCGCCCCGGCTGAATACACCATTGAAATCACCTCTCCCCAGGTGGCCCAAATTGCCCGGCTTATCCGTAGCCTTGATGAGCTGATGAGTCTTGTCGATACGCTATGGCTGAACAGCATCCTGAGCAGTCAGCAGCGTTCTGACGCAACATTCCAGTGGCAGCAACGACTGATCAAACTCGCCGGGAAGATCATTGGCATTGAGAAACGGGCCAGAATTTCCGCCCACAGTAAGGGCAAGGAAAAAGAAGTGGCAGAGGCGGCCCCGGAACAGGAAACAACTGATCCAGAACTTTCCCGCGAATCCGAGTCCAGCGACGAGGAAAACCAGACCACAAAACAGAAGAAGGCTAAGGATAAAGAAAAGGAGACTAAAGCCGCGTAACGTTTACTATCCAGTAGTTGTGCTCCGTAAATCCCTAAGCGAAACCTCGCTCTTTCCCCTCACTTGTTTGAGGGGTTTTTTTTGGCCAGCGTTTAGCTAGAATCATTTTTTGACCCTATAAACCGAGTCAGTATCCATGCAAGGAGTAAGCGTCATGCGATATATCACCCGATTGTCAGCTCTTCTATTCCTGTCCGTAACAGCCGTTTCAGGACTCTCCGGATGCGCCTCAAACGGCGCGTCAAACGGCGCGTCAAGCGACACGCCAATGATGTCCGAACAAGGCTACCGACTAGACAGATCCGGTGCCTGGAACCAAGCGAATGCGGCGGGCTTAACCGGCGTTGAAGACCTCACTATCTCCGGCAGCACACGGCGAAGCACCGCTGTTGCGATGGCAATGTCACAGATTAACCAAGGCCACTACAACGCCATAACCTGGCAAGCTATGGGGGTTGACCGCACAAAGGAATTCCAGACCAAGGGCAACGCCCCAGAAACCAAAAACCACCTATTTGCATGGATGCCTCTCGATCAGGCTGATTCTGTGTCTGATGCTCACAAGCTCCTTTTGACTAAAGCCACAGAGGCTGTCACTCGCACCATGGAACGCGGGCAAATGCCCCATTTCGTCAAGAGGGACGGTTCACGAGCTACTATTTTCTTCTCTGCACAGGACTGGAAGTGCCCCGCCGTGACATCCAGAGACAATCCTGGTGCTGAATCTTGCAGGGTTACGATCCACATTGCAGAGCCAGAGAAAACGCTCGCGCCAGAGTTCCTGATAGGCCAGGAAGGCGACCGATATGCCTTCACTCCCAATACCGCTGACGCTCGAAGCTATATTGAGCTGGAATTAGGCGAAAATTCTCAAGCTCACGAGATTCAGTTTTATGAGGCTGTAAGCGAGGAGCTGCCCAACTATAGCTTCCTTTATATTGCTCCAGGCCAAGTCCAGAACTTTGCCGGTGTATCCATCCCTTTCCCGTACATCCTTCATCTAGGCAACCTGATGCCATTCATCATCCCCGAGGACTTGAAAGGATAAGGATTCTGCGGGGCTTTCACATGTGAAAGTCCCTCAGATCGCTTTCACAGTTGCATTTTTTGCGTTCTTGATACTATGGAACTGACCTTTACGAATTTTCAGGAGAAGTCCAAATGAAAAATCTGTTCGCTGTAACCGCGCTGGTTGCCTCTATGACACTCACTGGTTGCGCCTCTATGTCAGCGCCTTATGAGTACCAGGAAAGCCACAGCGAGGCCTACAACATCGCCAGAGCCGGTGGTTTGGTTCAGGACATTGAAGACACCGAAGTTCCGGCAAATAAACTTGGCTCCATCACTGAATCTATGGCGAACGTTGGCTTTGTCAGTGCCGGATATATGAAGCCACAACTTGGCATGACATCATGGCAAACAGTGGGGGTTAACGCTCTCAGTATCCTTTCAGAGCCGGATTCCCATGGTGCCCGAAATAGCATGATGGCTTGGATGCCGATGGAGGAGGCGAAATCACAACAAGCTGCTCAGGAGGAATTTCTTTCACATGTGAAAGTTGCGGTGGCCGATGCGCTGAATGACATGGGAGCAACCCACGAAACGATTTACGACCGGAAAGGTACTGTTGTCGTCCACTTCATCAATAATGATTGGGACTGCCCGGCTTATGAGAAAGGAGTTACCGATCTTGAAGATTTGTGCCAGGTTCGCTTTCAGGTTTATGAGCCTCGCACCGCGCCAGCACCCAGCTTCATTACACAAACCAACACGGGTGAAGAGCGATACGTTTTTTCATCTGGTCACGGGAGAAAATATCATCGCCTGAACTTACTGGTTAACGACAACAGCTCAGTGCCAGAGAGCGAGCTTTACGCCAACATTAGCAAAGGCATGCCAGACTGGTCATACCTGTATCTGGCTCCCGGAAAAGTGAAGACTGGCGAAGGCAAAACGATTGAGTATCCGTACATTCTGAATCAAGGCAAGGCAGAGCTGTTTTTGATTCCCAAGTCCTAACCTCTTTGCCCTTTAAGTACAAAACCCGGCTGAATAGGCCGGGTTTTTTATCCTTATTGCTGCTGGGCTCCAGGTATATACCCGTTACCCCCAGGGTTAATTGGGATCATTTCACTGGCTTCCACACGCTTGCCATCAACATCTATGTCGTCTATTCGATTCATAGCCCGCACATCCGCAGGTTCACGGTCACCGTGGATGTTGAAGTCACTTCCCGAACCAGTCAGGGAATCCATCGAGATGTTACCCGCTTCCGGGAAGTGACCATTTTGCTGAAGAATGGCCAGCCACTCATCCAGATTGATCTCATCCCAATTGATCTCTGAAATCCGATCCAGAGGTATTCCACCACAATCAGGGTTTTTGGTTGGGCCAAACGGTCGAGCTGAAGTCCCCATGCCAAGCTGCGGCCTTGCTTGCTCCTGAATGATCCGAGAAAGCGGCGAATTGAAACAGCAGTACACCTGCCGTTTCTCAACGCAAGCTCCCAGCACTTCGCTCTTGCAATACGACCCCACCTTCGAGCAAGCATCCGTAGCGCGTTTGGTGTTCATTTCTAGCTCTTCCTGTTCACAGGCCCAGACCATCTGGATCACTGCGACAGCGACGACATAGACCGTGTATATCGTCATTGCCGCCCCGAGCATCGAGGCGGCCTGAGTCGCCATCTCGGTCATTGCCTCCTCAGCAGCCCGGTCTGCCGCTGCGGTGGCCGCTGCCTCTGTTGCTCCATCTTCAGCCAGGTTCCCCATGACTTCCTGGAGCATCTTCTTCGCTTGTTCTTTGAGCTCTTCGATTAACTGATTTTTAAGCTCTTCGATGGGCGACCACACCTGCTCCATGGCACCGGAGATGTTGTCCATGTAACTGGTGAACGGCTGAGATACCTCTGTCCAGGCGTTCATGACTGGCTCTCTGAGTCCCTGGTAGGCGCTTTTAACGACATTACCATCCGACAGTGAACGCACGGCCCCATCGAGCTTGGGCACCGCCATGATCATGTTCAGGTAGTCCGCCATGCTGACGTTAGAAGGTTTTTCGCAACAATCAGATACGCCACCCACGGCTATCTTGCACTCACCAGGCTCACCGCCAAACGCTGAACACTCGACGTTCTCAGTTCCAGTTGCGTTACCTTCTTCGTCTTGCCCTGAACAGGTCATGTCTTGGGTCATAAACTGTGCAGCATTGAGCAGAGCTGAGGCTTTGGCAAAGTTACCGGTTTGGTCATTTGATTGAGAGGGATCCAGACAATCATCCCCCATGCAGCGGATCGCTCCGGCGCACTGATATTCGGTGTTTTTCTCTACGGTATCTATGTCTACACTCGAACCACAGTCCCATGTCTCTTCCTGCACGTAACAGACACCGGAATTGCCTTTGGCACCCTCGACACACTCCGAGCTAATGTAGCCGCATTGAGGGTTTTCTTCATATTCCGTGCAGGTATTGAGGTTCCCACCATCATTAACGGGACAGACCTCTTCCCCATTGATGTCTGTGTAACACTCAAGATCACCTTTGTAGAAATCGTAGTCAGCCGTAACAGCGACTTTCTTGCAGAGATTGGGAATGCCGGGTAGTGGCGAAGGCTTCAAGCTGCTCTGGCAGATTTTAATGCCG
Source organism: Marinobacter sp. G11 (assembly GCF_021282325.1). Lineage (NCBI taxonomy): Bacteria > Pseudomonadati > Pseudomonadota > Gammaproteobacteria > Pseudomonadales > Marinobacteraceae > Marinobacter > Marinobacter sp. G11. The sequence goes on along the minus strand of NZ_JAJSPB010000012.1, from coordinate 97,958 downwards.
TTGGTGAAGGTGCATCCCTCTGCGTTTCTCGGATCATCGACGCAGCTAAAGCTACCTTCAGCAAACCCATCTGCCACGCCCAAAGCCGATTCAATGCATTCGTCTGGCGACCATTCATCACGGATGATTGCCTGAGATGGGTCGTATTTGACCTTGATTCGGCCAAAGCCTTCACCACCGCCAGTTACAGAAACCCGAATTTTGAAGTTCAAAACTGAGTTTGGGTCTGCATTCTTAAAGATGTTGGTCAGGTTTACGTTAGGATTTTTCGACCAACTTGTTGAAAGCTCACATGCACCTGCTGTTTCGGGAGGGAAATTATTATTCGGGCCTTGCCAGACTTTAACTTCTTTCCCTGGCTCCCCTACCCAGACTTGCATGTAATCGTCCCATTTTGCGTACTCCAGTACCGCTGAAGTGATCGCATCCGGGTTCACGACTTTAACGGCAGTATGCTCCTCATAAATCTTGCAGCTTCCGCCCCAATAGTTGTCCCCCACCTTGCCGATCCAGAGCCTCGAACACCCATACTCACCATCACACGGCTTGAGGTTATATGGGCCGTCATGGTGTTTTATGACCGCAGCCTCATAATCATGCACAATCTCACAAGTGCCACTTTTATCCGTTACCCGCTGACAGGTTTCATATTCCGGGTTATGGACAGACATGGTGATGTCGTTGAAGGTTGTTTCAGCGGTACAATCTCCGAACCCTTCCGAAATAAGATCAATGTTGTCGTAGGTGTTCTTGGTCAGATCCATGATCGGATCATTACTGAAATCAGGGCGGCTCAGATTGGAAGAGTCCAGCAACACCTTGTAGGCGGCACCTGAAATAGACGGCGTATCGCTATGGGCATCTTCCCAGAGTGAATCCTTTGCCTCACCCCCGACTTCCCCCATTGCCTCTTCCGAGTCATGCATGTTCTCAAGGTCACCCACGTTCGGCGCAACACCATCGCTGAAATACTCAGACGCAAGCTGTGAGTTTTCGGAGTTCGTTCCCGGATAAAGATTGTTGACGCTGAACTGGCTGCCGCCTTGGTAGGTGAGATTCCCCTCTTCATCCCTTGTTGGAATCGAGACAGTGCCGTTCTGCACCTGGGCGGGAGTCGCGGACATTTCGCTCCCAATTTCCTTGGCGAAGGCCTGGCCTTCGCGTCCCAATTGCGAAATGAAGTCCTGGGCATCCACATTTGGCTGGTTCGCAGCGTATCCATGCAGCGGCATCATCGAAGTCGTGAAGCTCAGCAGGTACGCAAACGCCTTCAGAAATCGCGGGTAGTTTCTCATCGTTATCTCGACACACAGTTCATTCGTTTAAGCAAAAATATTACGAGAAAGCAGTCAGTATTTAGGTGTCTGGAATTGCCCAAAAAGGGCGCAAAGAGCTAACTGGCAGTAGGGATCCGGGAATGAAAAGCCCGGCTATTTGTTGCCGGGCTCCCTGATGGAATGGACTTAGGTGTTACAACAGTCGTTCCAGCGCCAGATCATGTAGATTGGATCCTGACCAATAGCTGGTATCGTGCGGCCCATTCCCCAAATCAGTGTGGACTCTCCAATCACATGATCAGAATCTGTTTCAGGCACCGGATGGAGCATGGTGAACTTGTATTGTGTTTTGGGCAGAGTTGGAACGAGCGTACCCTCACACATTGCATCCTCACCCATTGTGCCCCACGCCAAACCCCGCCGATGAAGCGCAGCAAGAACTCGTGTTTTAAGAAGGCTGCTATCCCGAATGACTCCCTTACCACCGTTCTGGTTACCACTTAGTGGGTATAGGGTGCCCCAGCTACCAGCGCACCAGAATAGAGACTTCAGGGGGCGTCCGGTACTTGCCGATACCGCATCAGCGGTGCATGCAAGCGTAGCCACTGGATTGGCCACCGCCGCCGCTTCTGGATTGGTGAAGAATGCCAGCTCATCGTTGTTCCAGGTCGGATCAAGTTCCGATAGGTACATGAGATCGAGCTCTACATAACCATCCGGGTTGCAGCTTTGCTTCACGAACATGTCCAGCATTTGCATGACCGGATAGGTGTAATAGTGATAGTGCATGAAAGACCCATCACCACCGTCATAGACCGCTTCGCCATGGTGGCCTTGATTCAATCGGTCTACCGGGAACTGTGATCCGTTCAAAACAGAAGAACAGCCGGGAACACGCTGGAACTCTACCAGTCGCGCCGGTTCCCACATTGATGTAGTCACGCCGGGCTGAGGCACACCCTGATTGTCCTCACACATACACAGCGGGCTATTTACTGCCTCATCGGGCATGTATCCAGCATCAGAAATAGTGGTGCCAGCTACTTTCAGCGGAAAAATGCATGTCCAGCAAATATCAGTCACCATTTTAGGGCCGATCACCTGTGCATCCTGGCAGCCGGGGTCTGCTACGGCCCGGCCAGACACCACTGCCAGGCTGCTGACGAACATGAGCGTTAAGAGAACTTTCTTCATTTTTCTGCTACTGCCCCCTGTTGTTCTACCGAAACACCAATGGCTTTTTCTGCGTCTCCATAATAAAAACCTTGATGCCAAATCAGCCCTTCTTCCATTGCCTTCAAAGCTATCCTGGCGTTCTCCACCTGCTCTCCGACAACAGACAAACCGGAATCGAGGCAGTACCGGATCGCGCAACGGTCTTCCGTATAGCCAGCCTGAAGCCTCTTCATGTCGAATTTGCATCCATCCCACGGGTAGTCAATGAGCCGACTGAATGTGGAATTTTCATGCCCGTAGTCATCCATGAACAGCAAGACATCCATGCCTTTGAGCGTGTTCCAGGAATGTTTTAGCAAGTCATTCGGTACAGTCTCAGTCACTTCACAACAAAGCTTTATGCCGGTTTGGGCCTGAAGCTTTCTCACCTTCACTGTCCACGAAAACAGGCACTCAGGGGAGCTCAACGTATCTGCTGACACGTTGATAAACAGGATGGGATATTTCGATTTAATGGTTTCCACATTGCGTAGCAGGTTTCTGAGAATCTCCTGATCAACGTCTAACCACTGTATCTTCTGGTTCAGATCACTTGGGCATACCCACTGACTGTTGTCACACCACCGGGCCAGTACCTCCGCGCCCACCAAGGAACCTGATTCCGCGCAATAGATAGGCTGAAACACAGGATGAATCATTGGTCGCCCTCCCGATCCGCCAGCTCCTCAACAACAAATTTGGTTCCATCAGCGGTAATGATTGACGGCACATACTCCAGCTCAAAACGCTGCTTTACATCTGGAGTCAGCAGGAATACCGGAGCATCGAAAGTGTCAGTGACTTCTGTATAGGAATCCCAGCCCTCATCCCGATCCAACTGCGTAACGATGTAGGTTACGGACTGAACCCCAGGCTGACGTTTGATGTCTGGCAGGCGGCTTTTGACTCTTTCAATCTGGTCTTCGTCCAAGGGATCCAGGACAACCACGGCCTGAGTGAACGAACGAATCTCCAGTGGATTGATTCTGTCACCCTGGCGGGCCACGACTTTGCCATCCGGTGTCAGAATGTCCTGCGTGATAACGACCGTGGGATCAACCTCGCGGGTTCTGTCTTCAGGGGCTTCAGCCAGAATCCTGAAGGTCTGTTTTTTCCAGAAGTTTTTCTTCGCGTTTTCTTTTTGAGCCTCCCAATCAATGTTGGCGAAGCGTTGTTTCATCAATTCAATGAGGTCTGGCTCACTGATTTGTTCTACGGGGCCACGCGCACCGAAGTCACCAGTTTCCCCCGCATCAACCTGCTCCTGGATCCAGTCCGGGTTAACAAGACCCGACACTCTGGCAATCTCTTCCGGCAACTCTTTGGTTAAGTTCAACTGTTCTTCCCGAACAATAATGGTTGGGACGGAGGTGACGTTGTATTCCTGAAACAAAACAGGGTTGATGACCACGTTTGGTACAGGATCGAGTTCCGCTGCAACATTTTGAATTTCCAGTAGAGCTTCACCCAGGTTGGCGTGTTCGGGGATCCCTCGGAAAACCACCACGCTATCGGGGTTCTGAGAGGCTGCAACGAGCACATCATTAAGCCCCTGCTTCCCAAGTGAGCGAGACGCAAAAATAAGAACAGGATCCTTCGAGAAGCGTTCTCTGGCCTTTTCCTCATCAGCCATACTTTTCATCGTCGGATTGCTCCGCTGCAACTGGCTGACGAGATCTCTGGCCTCCTGATGGGCTTGATTAAACTTTGCTGAGCTGGCGTTTAACCAGTCCGGAATCTCAACCTCTCTTGCCTTTTCAGATAAGGCTTTTGATTGCTGAACGATCTCCATATCCTGTTCGGTGAGAACCGATCCACCGGTTTCTGCGCGAGCATTTAGGCCAACCGCTGTCACTGCCAGTGACATCAGGGCGACCTTAGAAAAGGGGATACGCCCGGCCAATGATCTGATCATGTTTTACAGTTCCCCAATAACGTGAATCGAAGCTTTCACTACTGGTTCCCATGAACCAGTAGCTGTCCTCGCTCAAAGTGGTTTCACCAAAAAAGGCATCTTCTGGCTGGCCCAACTTTTCGGCATGCTTCAGCCCATAGCCCTGATACTCGCCGTTCACATAGACGTTCTTTTCTTTGCTGATTTCTACGTGATCACCTGGCTTGCCCCGCAAATACTTGACCATTTGAGTACCGTCTTCGTACACGGGCTCCAGCCCTTCCGCAGAGAAGGAATAAATTGCATCCCGTTTCAGCTCTGTATCCTTCGTATCAATCAGGTAGAAGGTGTAGCCAGGGATGCATTTCACGAGCTGCCGATCTATGCCAATGCGGTAACGGTCAGCAAAAGCCAGTCCTGCTGTGATAATCAGCACCAGGACAACGCCGGATTTGACGATAAATCGCGGCCAAGACTCTTTCTTGACCACCCACTTCATTGAATAACGTCCTCTGGCAAATACAGGTCATCAGGTGCCGCCACAACGGCACCCGCATCAATCACGAGATACCCGGCCTCATGAAGCTTTAACACCGCTTCATTGGTTTTCGTCATCAAACGATCCACTTCTTCAGGCGTTGCGCCTTCCGGGTAGTTCATGGCCATCGCGGCAAAATCCACAACAACCACAGGGGGGCTATGCGCCAACCGGTCATCCAGTGCAGCCTGGTTCTTCTCCATCAAAAGGTAGGAGGCTCCAGTACCCCCAACCGCGCCAAGGATTCCAGCAATTACGATTGATTTAATGTCCATCCTGAGCCTCCTAATGCACACCCCGGTCACGCATGACCGCATGTATCGCATCGGGCATACTCATGCCCTGCTTGGTGTACTGCGAAATAGCGTTAACGTCTCGCGGGTCGGTTGAGTAAAGCAGCTTCTGAAATTCGCCTACGATCAATCGTCCGACACCTACGCCAGTCTTTGACTTGATGAAGATCTCGGAATAGATGCCCTGAACGGTATGAACCGTCTTCAGAATGTTGAAGCCAGCTTCAGAGAGGGTGAGTCGGCCACTACGCTTGACCGATTCCACGGTTTCTTCGGTCTGCCCCAGCAGGTACATACTGGCTGAGTTTTCCGCGATAGCCCGGCCAACTGTGTTTTCATAGAGGTCGTTAATACTCTGTGTCGCAATGACAACGGAGCCGCCGTACTTCCGGAATTTCCGGTAGGCATGTTCCATGAAGACGGAAACCTCGCCTTCCTTGAGCAGATCCCAGGCCTCATCCACGATAACCACCTTCTTGCGATTACGCTCACCCAGGAACACTTCCTGTTGGATTTGATAGATAAGCTGGAGCAAGACCACCTGACGCAAGTGTTTCCGGCCCTGGAGTTCGTCCAGCTCCAGAACAGTGAATCTGTTCTGAAAGGACACATTGTTATCAAAAGCGAAGTATTTGCCGTAGCTGCCCTTTGAGGTAAACGGGAAAAGCTGGGTGCCAATGTCTTTCAATCGCTGATCCTGGTGCTCCTCCAGACACCGCTCTGCGATGTCATCCACCTTCATGGCCTTGCCCTTCTCATCCCAAACGTCCGACATGATTCGTTTGAGCGCAGAAATCTGCCATTCGGAGAGGTGCCCTTTCGCGGAGGCCATGGCGCTTACCAGGCTCACAATGGCGTCTTCTTCATCGGCGTAGTTCTCAACCAATTCAAAGGGGTTTAGGCAAACGCCAGTGCCATCCTCAAAGTGAACAAAGTCCCCTTCCAGAACATCACAGAGCTTTTCGTAGGATTTACCTGCGTCGATAACCCACACCTGAGCGCCTTCAGACAGGTAGGAACAGATCAGGTCGTTAGTCAGGAAGGATTTACCGGAGCCGGATTCCGCCGCGATCACCAAGTTTTTGTTGGTGTTACTGTCGTGAAGGGACAAACTCATGAGCTGGCCGTTCCTGGAAATCAGGGAGGTGTGGTATGTACCCGTGCCCTTCCATTCCGCGAACAGTGGTAAGAGCACCGCTGCCTGCTCAGTCGTCATGGTTTTATAACGGAACAGATCCTGAACGGTGTTTCGGTCTGTGCAAAGCGGCAGGTTGTTGACCAGCATTGGCAGAAGCACAAACTTGTCTTCCATCAGGTCAAAACGGGTTTCACGCCAGATGTTACGTGCGGCCATGGCCGCAGCATCGGCCCGTTCTTTGGTCGGCGCAAAAATGAGCATGGAATAGCTGATTTTGATCGGCTTCTGGCCTTCTTTCATCGAGTCATAAAGGACATCAAAGCCTTCCTTCTTGTCCGCCAGAATTGGCACGAACTTCAGCATCGGCCCATAGGCCTGGTTCACAGCGAATTGGCGCTTCCGATTCAGCGTTGCCTTCATCTTTTCCGGATCCGGGAAAAAGATGTTGGTGACGATCATGTAGTTCTCTTTGATGTTCGAGTTGCCACCGCTTATGTCACCGATATAAGTAATGGCATCACCAAAGTAGAAGACATCCGGAAGCTTCTTGGCGGAAAGAATTTTTACGTGTTGTTTGCCCAACTGAAGTTCGTTCTTGCTGAGCGTAATATCGGTGTCGTAGTCGAATACCTGCTCACAAATCGGGCGGTCGGTGTCCCAGCTTGTCGTTGTGTTCTGCCAGGATGGGTTATCCCCCCAATTGAGCATGGTGCCCATAATGCGAATGTACGAAACGGCAGTCATAGGACGAGGACGAAGACCGATACTTTGTAGCGACGATTCAACCTTGCCCCGAAGATCCGCCAGCTTGTTCATCTCATCTTCAGTTGGCTTGAAATCTTTGATCGGCATTTTCACCGTAACGATCAGTTTCGTGTCCTGAATCAAGCCGTTGTCGTAGAAGCCCTTGTCGTTCTTGGCGATGATCTTTTCATTCGTGTGGTTCTGAAGGAAGTTCACTCGCTCGTGAATCACCGAGGTCAGAAGCTCATCGTAGTGACCATCACGGAGCTCAACCATCCGGTTCAAATCCATCTTGATGTCAGGCGACCGGAAAAGGATGAACTGCATGGTGGATTGGGCGGGAAACTCCTGGTTCAGCATGCCAACCGTCCGCTCCTGCACTTTTTCCGTGGAGCTATAAAGCGGCTGGCAAATAAAGCCAAATCCCAGGGTTTTGTCTTCCATCAGGAACGCATATTCATCTTCGTCATACGCGAGCGTAGGGATGATTCCGGAGGCTCTGAATTCCTCCGGGATCACCTTCTTGTGAAGCTTTTTCTTTATCGAAACAATGCTATTCACTGCTTGCCCTCCAGCCAGTTTTCCAGCTCACTCGGCCTTCCTTTACTCATTCGCCCATCCGGTGCCACGACAAATGGGACGCCCTGCACATCCAGCAGCGTTGCCATCATCAGGGTCATGTCGTATTGGGCGGTGTCACAGCTTGTTTTTTGAGGCAGGGTTTCGAGGTCTTGGCTCATATATGCTTCCAGCGCATCTTCTCTGTCCTTGGCGCAGAAGACCTTGCGAGCCAGCTCGTTGGATTTTTCTCCCAGGGCGGGAACAACCACGAACTTGAAGGTGTAATCATCCCCCAGCTTTTCAGCATCCTTCATGAGTTTGTGGCAAACAGGACATTGGGGGTCAACGAACGCTACAACCTGCTTTTCACCATCCCCAATGCTCAGGGTGTTGTAGTCATCCAGATCCGCTCCCATGCGGTCGAAGTGAATTCGGGTGGCGGTATCTTCCATCTCCTTCATGGTGTCAACGGTATCTTTGTACCAGACATCATAAAGCTGTCCCCTCAGAACAAATCGCCCGTTCTCGGACAGGAACAGGATTTCACCATTGGCTTCAACTGCACGAACCTTTTTGATTGGCAGCTCTACAATAGCGTCCAGTTTGTTCTTTCCGGGGGCGAGATCCAGCTCAACCGCATGAGCACCAGTAATGGTTGAAAGTGACAGCCCCGCGATAGCGATGGCGTTAAGAATCTGTTTGCGCATAACTGTCCTCGTTGGGCGATGATTAAACGAGAAACAGTTTATAGCTGGAGGCTAAAAACGAAGGGCTCTGAAACCGCCCATTTTGGGCAATTCCAGCGGGTTTGCCTGTCTACGAGTTGTCGGGCACTTGAGAGGCAGGATCCAGAGGCTTGTTCCTGTATCGCGTATAGAGGGAAACAGCACCACCGACTACGGTCATTACCATTGCACCCAGGATTGAAAGCAGAGCGAGCTGGAAAATGGCTGTCCCCAAATGGTTTAACCATTCGACGGACTTCACCATGAGGATGTCCGGTAGCATCGGAAGTAACTTGAGCACCCCCCAATACGCGGCGATCACAACCAGAACTGCAAATGCGCCCCGCATACTCCCTCTTAGATCCGCACCACTTGGCGTGGAGTGCAGCCCCAACATCATTGCCACCACCAACACGAGGATTGTCTGCCAGCTATTTGTCTTGCCCAGCAGATCTGCGCTCCATTGCCCCACCACATTCACGGTTCCGGAGTGCATCAACGCCTCATCACTGGACAGAATGAGGTATTCGTGAAGGTTGGGCAGCCCCGACAAGTAAAAGGCTGCATAGACCAGATATGAAGCGGCGATTAAAGGCGCGATCCCTGTGAAGAAGATGCCCAGGGAGTGAACGAAATTGTATGGATTGTACCGGTAAGACACATAGCCCAGGGTTTGGGATTGAGGGTCGGGGTAGTAGAACCGAATCCCTGTCACTTTCATTCCAAATGCCATGGCCGTTATAGCATGGCTAAGCTCATGAACTGGCGTACCAACACTTCCTGATAACAATATCGCCTTGTACCGGTATGGGCCAAACGCCCGGTAATACAATTCGTTTGCGCCCCACAGTGCCAGGCTGGCCAGCACAGGCACCCCAATCACTTTGGCCAGTTGCAAGAGAGCACCGACAATTTCTTCCATGCTTACTCCTGATTTCGCATGTGAAAGAAAAGGCCCGGCAATTCGCCGGGCCATCTCTCCCTACTTTGTCATTATTGAACAATTACCGGATCTGAAGCGTCTCCAGCATCATCAATACCAACAACTTCGATCATCGGCATGATGTCGTCATACGTGCTCTTGTAGAGCCGCAAACGATAAGACCTGGCCGCCAACTCATTTCCGTTTACCTTCCACTGGTATGACTGCATATCGCCGTCAACGTCCTCACATGTAGCCCTCAACATCCAGGAACTTGAGCTGTCTGTTACCTCAACCTCACAGGTTGGAGGTACGTTGGGGACAACGTTGAACGTTTTGGTTTCGGTGATTTCCTCTCCCATCAGAGTTTTGATGGTCAGGCCCACATCGTGCTGTCCTTCGGGCAGCTCAAGCCGGGCAACAATGCCTCTGGTTTCGATGGGTTCACCATTCACGGAATACGTGTAATCGGTGACCTGATCTCTCGGATGCCCGCCCTGGACGGAGGGACGGAGATAGAGCCCAAGAGGTGCCCTGTTGTGCGAATTTGAGGCATTGAAGCTGATTCCTACCTCATACGGATCAGCCTCACCGACCTCAAGGGTACGCTCAACAACAGCATCGTTACCTCTGGCGTCAGTTATCGTCGCCTTCAGGGTGTAGGTGCCAGGCTCAGTGATCACGAGTTTGCGCAGATCATCCCAACGCTTATCGGTCACTTCCACACCATCACCCTCTGGAATTTCCCAGGTGTAAACCGGATTATCCAATTTCCCACGGAACGACAAAGCTCGCGCATAGGCGCTGACCTCCACCGGAGCAACCATGGCGGATGTTCGGGTGTAGAGAGTGAACTTGGGCCAAACGTACTTCCAGACTCGGGCATAGAGCTCCCGTGAGGCCTCTGTTCCAGCGTCCTTAAAGCCTTCTACCCACGCCACGTAATTCAGCTTGATGCGACCAGTCTCCAGGTCTTGTTCCGTTGGCGCATAGGTCAGTGTTTGTCCCGAAGCCTGCTCTCCATTCGGCAGAACAAAGTAACCGTCCATATCAACTTCCATGCCGCGATAGGGAGGAGCAAGTTGCGCCTCGTATTGGTACTCTTTGCCGACCTCAATCACCTTCGGGCCTCGGAGGTAGACCTTCGGGCCTCGAATCGGCTGGAAGCTTGCGCTAACACGGGCACGAGTATAGGCGTAGCGGTCATCATCCGGGGCCGTGGCATCTCGAACCCACGCTTCAAACCGGAACCGTTTTGGCTCATCGCTGCTCACTGTGTAGCTGTCGCCCACATGGAAGAAGCTCTTGCCCCGGTCTTCTGTCCACTTGATCACAGCGTCTTCCATTGGTTCGCCATTTGGCCCAACCGCTTTGACGTTGTAGGTTTCGCTGGTTCCCACGAACATCGTTTCAGCACCCTCTACCTCCACGGTCACTTGGTCATACGCGATAACCTCAACTGTTTCGGTATAGGACTCGATCCCCGAGTTGCTGTTGATGATTTTGGCACGAACCAGATACTCACCTTTCTGGAAGGTGTTGTACCAGCGCATTCGATTGCGGTCTGTTCGCGTCTCGCTTTCCCAGCTCTTGCCACCATCTGCACTGACCTCCCACACTACATCGCCAGTTGCAGCGCGGTCGCGGAGATCCTCCAGGCCGACCTGCAAGACGGTCGTAAATGGAGCAGGCCCGGACAGGCGTCGAGCTTCTATATCAGCATCAATTGCACCACCCCGGAGAACCGTCATGTAAAGACGCTGACTCTTCTCGATCCTTTCATAGCCCTCAATCGGGCTCTTCAGACGAGCTTCAGCGATCAGGCGCACAAGACGATCAATACCGGTCAGATCCAGATCGAAACTAACGCTTCCATCCGGCGCATCAGTGAACTCAGTCATTGGTGTGATCTCGTTGAAACGCTCTTCGCGTCCCAAGCGGATTTCCCACTCGCCCATCACTTCTGGGTCATATTCCATGTCTGGAGCCATTAGATCTGTGATCTGCACAGAAACCGGCAAGGGGGCATTATCCAGAGCTTCCCGAACATCGCCCACATCAATCCGAGGCGCTATGTTGTCTCCCGGAACCGCAATAGCTCGAATGGTTTTTTCAGACGAAATTTCCGGCAGCAGATTGTAAGCCGCGTCAAAGCTAAAGCTGGTTTCATCCCATAGCTCAGCAGGCTCTGTATTCAACCTCCGGTATATCTGACTGAACATGCCACGACCGGGCTGGAAGGTTTCGTTCGTCAGCTCTTCCTCTCCACGCTGAACCCTTATGTCGAGCGGGCTTGGCTCAGCATCAAAGATGGCATCACCAATATGGCCGCCTTCTTTGGGCACCATGTAGAGATCGTCCTGGTAGTGATAGGACGACCAAACACGAATGTCCGGTGCCGGAGGGTCAATGGCATCAATGTCATGGCTTTCGGTAGCCAGCGTCACTCGTGTTCCATTGCGAGAGAAAATGCTGACGCGCCAGCGTAATTTGTGGGCGGTCTTCTCCCTCAAGGTGCCGAACAGATACGGTGTGGTAGACACGGGATCCTGCTGGATGCCATCCGGGACTTCGACCCACTCAAACAAGCACGTTTTGCTTGCGTCTCCGACCCTTCTGGACTCGGCGGCGTCTTGAGCGCGAGCAGGATCCAAGGTGAGAGAGCAGGATGGGCCTTTGCTTTGTTTCATCCGAACATCAAAGTCCTGGATAACCCGATAGACTTCGTTCAGATCGTTCATCGGTTTATACCCAACGGATCCGAAGGCTGAAGTCACCTTCAGGGTTTCGTGACCGCCACCAACGCGGATTTTACGGCCATCCCCGCTGAACAGGTACATGCTGTAGCTGACGGGCTGCTCTCCCAAGGCCACTGCCTGACCTTTGAGTGCGGTCATTTTAAGACCTTGCGCCTCAGCAGAGACTTGCTCGGTTTCATCCGGGGTTTCATCCCATTCAATCAAACAAACAGGATCCCGGATTGGATCCGTAGATCTTGCGGCCTCTTCATCGCTGGTAAGGCGACATGCCACGCCTGTTTCTGGTGAGGCGGTAATACTCACCGGATCAATGACCTGACGAACCTCCCAATTCTCAGCCGAGAGCTTGGCCTTACCCTCCCATGTATTCACGTTCAGAACCAGGACAGGGGAGTTTGGCGCTGAAGTCATCACCAGAAGATTGGAGGTGCCTTCGATACCACCTTCAGCGGGTCGGAGTGGCAGATTTATCCTACCTCCAGAGCTGGCAAAGTTATGTTGGTTCATAACTGACATGGTTTCGCCAGGACGGATCACCACACCATTTACAACCAACGGCACTTCAGCATCTGAACGCAATGTTGCGAAAACATCATAGGTGCCGCTCACCACGGTATCGCCGCTGAGTGTTATCGGCTCCGTTTGAATGACGTGGCCACCATCAAGACGCTGGAACTCCTGAGCGACAGCCGGAATCATCAGCTTTCCATCCATGCCATCTGCCAACGAAATCTGGCGAGGCTCGTAACGGAACTGAAAATCTTTCGTTGTCGCGTTTTCCTGAGCGTCCATTGCGGTCACTGTCAGCGTGTAGCCCTCCCCTGCTTTCAGGCTGGGAAACATGATGGGGTACTCAAGCCGGAATATACCGGGGGATTCTTCACGCCAAGACAACTGAACGCGATCATCAGCCGGGCCGCCTTCCAGGCGAATGTCTGTGATCTGAGGTTCGGTATCGTAGGTATCCGTAACCGAAATCAGGAATTGATCCAGAGTTGATACCTTTTCGCCGCCCGTTGTCTGGATGTCCAGTTGGGGAGGCGTCCGATCTGAAGTCATAGGGAAGAGAGCGATCTTGGTTTTCGGGCCATGCCGCTCCTGAGCCACGGCATAAAGGTTGAAATTACCTTCTGGCAGAGTCTTCAAGTCCCACTTGAACGTGTAATTTTCCTTGTTTTCCTCAACCTTCCCGCCGCTAGGAGAAAGGGTATTACCCTGCCCATCTTCAAGCCAGGCATCACGCAGTCTCAACCGATCAAAGTATGCTCCCCTGCTGGGTTGAGTCACATACACCGTCACTTCTTGCGAGCCCTCATCATATTCGTAGCTGAGCGACGGATAGTGCTGATCATTCCAGTTAACCTCTGCATACCGGACATACCCCATGAGCTTCTTGTCAGCACTCCGCACCACTGCGGGGTTATGGATATAGCCAGTTGTACCAGGCTGCATAGTGTAACCAGAACTGATGATACAGCTTGTTTTTCCGGCAGGGATTGTGCAGCTACCGCGATGTGACGCGACTTGATCGTAAGGCCTCTCATCGACATTCACACGGATTTTGTCAAACGACAACGGGAGCAGGCTGTTATCAATAGGCTGCCGGTAGAATGAATGCCAACCCACATCACTGAAATGATATTCAACAGAGCGCAGAACAGGCGTTTTCGGGGCTGAAGAGGCAAGATTCAAGCTATAGGAGATACCAGCACCTCCCCACTGGCCGAAGTTCGACCACCGCGTATAGTTACCATTGGTATTGCCGTATGGGGCCGACCAGACGATATACACGTAATTGCTGTCTGTTCCGACAACGCTTTTTTCACCCATATAGTTAACCAATGCGATGCCGCCTTCGGCATATTGGTGCCAATTATCCTTCGGCACCCGGTAAGCCAAGCGAATCGGGTTGGTTTTCACTTCCATACCGGCTTTATAAGGCACAAACCCCTTTAGCCCTGGGCCAAGAACATTACTGGAGTTTGGGTCAAACACCCCAAAGGGTTTTGAAGGCGCATCCGTTATGCTGTCCCAGCGCACAGTCTGTTTCTGAGACTTCCAGGTATTACCAGCCTGGTCTTTAACTTGGATTTGAACTCTGAAGTTCTCATCCAAATTAGAGGGAGGGAAAAAGCCTGAGTCATTCCTGGCGTCAACTCGCTGGCTCGGCACATCGTAGTTGGCTTTGCGCTCAAAGTGCAGAGAGCCGTCTCCCCGATACAAGGATACCGTTGCTTCCGCAATTGGAGAGGCATCCGTTACGTCAGTGACGCGAAAGAACGTATCGGCGGATCCCCCTCTTCCAAGTTTCCAGACGCTTCCGGAAGTAACCTGGCCATACCCACCATTGGTGGCCGTCATTGATGAGGCTGAAGGCGGCGTGGTGTCCACTATCATTTCATGGCTATCCACCTTTATGGACGAGCCATCACCGGCCAGGATTTCTGCCTTCAGCTCATAGCTGCCCTGCTTCGGAGCCGGGAGGCTCAGAAACGCTCCGTAGTATTGATTGCCTCCGACAGTGATTCTGTCGTTCGCCCCAAGCAGCTCGCTCGTTTCGCTTGATAACACCTTCCCGGCACTGTCCAGGATCGACATCCGGACTTTCCGATCTACCCCGGCACTCAGGGCAAAACTCATGTTTCCTGTAGGGTTCGCATAGGTCGTATTTGGCTCAAGCGTGTGCTGAGTGCCGTCTGCTCCAGTAAAGGAGTATTGCAGGAGGTCGGCCTGAACCCCTCCTCCATAGAGCAGCGCAAACGCACCAGCCGCAGCCAGAGCCTTGCGTTTTATTGTGTTCATCGGTTTCTCCCTTGCAAGGTGGATTAACACGCAGTTAATCCTAACAAGGCAAAGCAGAAATCTTGCTCTCTCTATTTGCCCATTTCGGGTGCATAACTGTGTGAAGCGACGACAGAGGTAAAGAACACCGATTTCTTTCACATGTGAAAGAAATCCAGGACTGGAGTTGAGGCGGGATGTGTTAGGCAAGCCTGAAATGAAAACACCCCCGACTTGCGTAACAAGCCGAGGGTGTGTCAGGCTTCAACTGCAATCAGGAAGCTATCAGCCACCCAATCCGTTGCTGAACTGAATTACTGCTGGAGTCATGGTCGGAGCCTTCTCCAGAGTTGCGGTCATGATCGCGTCGATGATGTCCGGGCTGTAGTTCAAACCCATCCCACCAGCGATGCCCACAGCAAAGGCCATCAAAGACTGCCTTGCGATACCCGCAATGATGCCGACCAGAATCATGGCACCTGCCACGATTTTACCGAGTGTACCGGTCGTCCACTCACGCAGAGTTTCCCATACGGTGTCGAACGCCACATCCGTACCACCGCCACCTGCATACGCAGCGTCTGAGAGAAGAAATGCCATAGCAACGCCGCCCATGGCCAGCGCAGCCGGGGACTTGCTTACGGTTTTTACAGTTTCAAGGGTTTGCTTGATGCTCATATTAAGCTCCTTTGCTTACTTTCCAGATTGCAGAGGCCTGAAAACAGGCTCATTTCCAGTTTCACCTTTCCCAATGACCCAACGGCGCGGCTCAATTTCGGTATAGACATACCCGGTCACAATCAAGTCTCCGTTCGTGTCCTCCCACGGTGCCACCCAGATTCTCATGACTTGCGCCGGAGTTCGGATGGGAACAGGTTTGTTGGGGAGACGCGGTGAAACATAGTTATCAATCACCTCATCTCTCTCCACTTTTTCAGAGGAAGTCTTGCGAGTTTCCTCATCTTCAGAGTCGGCTTCTGCCTGCTTCTCAACGTCTTCCGGACTCATTGGCCGTGGCACTCGCCCGTTATCCGTTTCGGCATACACCTCTCTGGCCGACATGCACTGGACACCATTAGGCATTCCAGGACATGCGTATTCACTTTCACCGATGTTGAGAGCAGAACAGCCACTGAGCGTTGCAAGGAAGCCACCTGCTATCAGCATCTTTGAAAATGGTACTAAAAGGGATTTAAAACCCTGGCCTCTCTTTTTGCCCTTTTTGGTAACTTTCAGCATTTTTCCGCCCCTTTATTCAGCTTTTGCACCGCGAACCTTGAGTGAGGATCCGCGAGTGATGATGACTTCTACCTGACGGCCAGCATCAATCTCGATTACCGGGAAGATGCCTTCGGCCATGTCGATATAGAACTGAGCAATACGATCAAGCGCGTTACTTGCACCCTTCGCAGCGGCTCCCTGAGCGAACTGACGGGTGAAGTCGTTTTCCTGATACTGAGTTCGGCCATTGTTCTCAAGGCTCAGAGTTGGGATCGCATCAACGTCAAACGCCTCTGCTGCGCCACTCAGGAATCCGGCCATCAAAGACTTGGCAATAATCTGGCCTTGCTTGGACACCAATCGGCCACGAACACCGGCTTTGCCGTCTTCACCAACCGCATAAGAATCCAGCGGTGCCTCGATCACATCACCGTTATCTTTCACGCAGGAGAGCGTTTCGCCCCTCAAGTACGCCCTTTCAGAGCTCAGATCACCATAGCCAGAGACAATCAAGAAACACTCCCTAATGTCTGCTCGGTATCGGTTAGGAAGGATGGCTTCCTTCTGAATCCGCAAAGTGGCAGGGAACGGATCCTGTCGAGCGCCCTGTGCTGTCGGCGCATCCATACCGTTAATCAGGACACCGGTAATGATGGAGCCCGCTGGCATAAACACTTCTTTCTCTTTGGCGTCCTGCTCCTCGGACTCATCCTCACTCGCTGTATAGGAGGAGTAACTGGCGATCATCATCCCTTTGGGCTGTGTTTTTTCACCTCTTCGGCCACGCTCCCCTTCTGGAGTCGATGGTGAGGTTTCAGGGACGGGAGCGTTCCGGAAAAACTCTTCCGGATCAGCACCGGCCAGCTCGTAGTTGTCAGAAAAATCTCTGCTCTCTGCTGAGGCTGGCGCGTTGCTGGCGTCTCCCTCGCTACTGTCTTCCGCGACATCCGGTGAGGCATCGTCTTGCTCTTTACGTGACACAGGAACCCCTTCCTCTCGCAGCTTCTGAAGCTGTTCTTGCACACGCGCCATATCACGGCTCAAAGCTCTGCTTTCCTGAAGCGACCGTTCGCCTTTTTCCAGTCGAGCCTGGATCCTCTCCAGCTCCTTTCGGAGATCCCGGTTTTCGCGGGTCATCACCTCAAGGTCAGCGGCCAGTGCCTCCAGACCAACCTCACGAGTATCAGAGTCAGTCAGAATGTGCCGGATACTCTCTTCACGGCTGGTTGTTTTCGGACGAGTGTCCGATTCGTCGGTAAAGAAACCGACAAGAACCAAGAGCCCCAAACCCGCCAGCGCAATAACCGCTATGCGCTTGGTTTTGGGGGTCATTTTTTCCCAAAAACCTTGCATCATTGCGCACCTCCACTCAGCAGTGAGGGTCGTTTGGATGAAGGTGCTTTACCCTTGATTTCCTTCCGGGCGATATACACCTCTGTTTTCTGGCCAGGCTCCAAGACTTTATGTGGCCAGGTTGTCACCGCCGCGACATCCCAATCACCACAAGTTGCTTCCTGAAACTCAATGGCATTGCCGGAAACGTTTTCCGCCACACCAACAAAAACGGACAAGCTATGGCCGATAACCATTTGTCCTTCGCGGAATGAGGCTTCAATGCCTGGTTGGTCACATACTGGTGGGGCTACCGTGTCAGGCACTTCTGTCATGGTGTAGCCCTGCGGGATCTCTCCCAGCGCCAGCTTGCGGAATACCGTCCGGATGGTTTCCACATACGGCTGGCTCTTTTCCCATTTCTCAGCCTTTGGGCTGGAGTAGAGCCCACCAGCAATGCTTTGACCGTCCATCTTGAGGAACACTTCACGAGGCGGGATTTTTCGAGGAACCATGGTCAGACTAAGCGCCTGGGTTTCGCTGCCCTTCTCAGTAATAAACATGGTGACCGGGTGCTCCTTGTCAGTCGCCACGTAAACCACATTGTCTTTAATGCACACTTCTCCGCATTCCCCCTCTTTTTGCCCGCCTGAAAGAGAGGTGGACACGACTTCAGGGTTACCAAAAGGCGTAACAATGCGGTTCGGATGGCCTATGGCCACCGGAATTATCTGGTTCACACCGGGCGTCATCGTCAGCACGGCTTCTTCTGAAATGGCGGCTCCTCGCATCTGATTCGTGCGACCTGCACGTTCTTGCGACCCTGTATCAAGGGCAACCTTGCGAGCCTGCTCGTTTGCTGTTTTCATAACGCTGGCTGGAACCACGGGGATGGCATCTTGAGCCATAGCGGCAGTTGATGTGGCCAAAGTCACAGCCAGCGCCAATGCTGATTGTTTAATTTTCATTTTCGCTCCGGCGCTCCTCTATTTTCCTCATCCGTTCGAGAACTCGCTCAGTTCTCGGGCGATCACTGTAGGTATCCACGTAATTGATAACCGGGAGATAATTGGCGATCTGAATCTTGAACTCGTAGGTTCGTTCGTCACGCTTTTCGATGCCGTTGGTAACGCCTCTGGTGTAGGAGTACCCGTAAACAAACACTTTGTTGCTTTTAGGTTCGTACTCCACAAAACGCGGCTCAAAGCGAATGGTCACGCCGTCACGCTTGATCTGCCGGGCTTGTACTTCCAGAACATTGATGACATCGCTGTAGATGGCCGGAGACAAAAGCCGCTCGATGCGCTGTTTAATGAAGTCAACGCTGGCCGGGGTCACATTGCCGAGCAGTTGCGCCAAGGCAAAGCCCCACGATTCCTTATACCCGGTTGAAGCGTTCTCCTGCGTCACCCATGCTTCATCTGTCAGGGTGAACGGCTGAATGGTGACAATCGTTTCTTTGCGGAACAGCAAGCTTCCCAGGACAAACACAATCACCAAAAGGGCTGCGATGAACAATCTGGCCCACCGGTTCTCAGCCTGTGTGCCCTCCCAGGTTTTGAGGAATGACTTCAGATTCACGGGAAATACCTCCGGACAAATGGATTCCTAAAGCACTTGCCTTTGGATACCGGAATGCCCGCCCAATACAGGATGTGCAGCAATAGGCCATCTGGATGGTTATCCCGGAATTTACGATAGAGGTTTGTTACGAGCAGACCTATACCTGCACAAATCAACAGGTTATCAATCATGACCCCAACAAAAATCCCCATTAACAGCGGACTCAACTCATCCGCACTCCACATCAGCAGGTGCGGCGGTTCATCAACTCGCCTTGGAATTCGGACAGGTTTCATAGAGCACTCCTTTTGTTGAATGCTCTTATTTTCTGACAAGTGGCTGATAATGCTGCTGTCTGTTCCCGCCCGTTTTGGGCAATTCCAGCAGGTTGAAACAAAAAACGGCTCCCGAAGGAGCCGCAGGTGGGAGGATAAGGAGAAAAGGGAGGCTGCTCACCTGATGAGAGGAGCAAGCACACCCGATAAGCTAACGCCAGAGACTTCCAGGCCAGCAATTACGCCCGCCGTGAAAAACACAAACCAGACCCCCTTTAACGGCGATGTTTGTTCTTTCGCGTCATTATGGGCAAACATGCAGACTCCCTTTCTCAACCGATCCGACGATGATTATCAGATAGCTCGCCCCCAATCACACAATCTACTTTTGCCTTTTTTGGGTGCATAAGAGGTCATTGCGGAGGGAATTTCTTTCACATGTGAAAGTTTCCGAGGAGCGAGACTTCTTTCACATGTGAAAGTCTTCAAATCAGGTGCCTTACAACAAGACACCTGAAACGGTCAGATACGCTTCTGCAAATTGCCGACCATTAGCCCCAGCAACACACAGCACACCATCATGACCACCGGGATGATCACCGGATTCATGGCTATTGGGGCGCTGAAGGCAATCACCAGACCAACCAGCAAGCCTCCGGAGAGCCTTGTACTGTAACGGTGAACAACCGGGGAGGCGTAATCAAAGTTCGTCCGCTTGATCTGCCGCGTCATAAGCCCATCGTAGAGAGCAGGCAATAGCAGCAACAGCATGTACGGAGCCCACATCACCAGAAGTGCGAAGCGCGACATGAATTGGTAGACAATATCGGCAAATGCTTCAATGCGGCTTTGAACCCACCGGAACCACCAGCTCCCCATGTCTTGCATACCTCTGGAGTTTGCTCGCTGGTCGTTGCTGGGAATCATCGTCCGATAGATCCCCTCGTAAAACCCGGAGTCCATCATGGCCGCCTGATACCATTGATCCGCTTTGCCGTAGATCCATGTGCGGGCTTGAGATCCGAGATTGGCCTCAATCAAGCGACTCTCTTTTTCAATAGTCCGGTTTGTCCAGTCCCCTGGCACCAAGACAAAGACCACGGCCAACTCAATGACCAGCAGCCATGCCACCAGCCAAAACGGCTTCTTCATAATTCACTCTCCTCAGCACATGTCGAATCTGCTCACTGGTGATCAGTTCATAAAGTGCAGATCTCAACGATTTTTCGTTTTGATGTTCTTTGCGATGAATTTCCAGACTCTCGGGATCCTGTCGATTGCTGTACCACTCCCCGAAACTGATTCCACTCTCGATAGTCCAGCAACAGCCCTGCGAGTCCCGAATCTCAATCTCCAGCACCCTGGAGGTTTCGGAAATCAACGCTTCGATGAAGATCCCAAACCGAATCGGATCCTCAATCTTCGATTCGTTCTCCGCGTGGACAGCCTGGCTATAACGGGCCAACGCACCTTCAATAATTTCGTAAATAACCGGTTCTTGATCGGCGTAAATCTGGTCAGAAATGTATTCACAGATCTTTTCTAAAACGAACTGTGAAAGCGGCCAATCGAACTGCAACAAGTGGAGCAGCTCGATATTTTTTCTTCCCCGAGATCGCAACCCTTCTAATACCCGGTCATAAGCACTCGCTTTTGACATGCTTTAAACCTCGAACTTTCTGATCTTTCTGAAACTCAATGACTCATCCGGCTACGTCAAAATAGGAAGCCGCCCTTTCACCAAATGGCCACCGGATATTTTTGCGATGAACTCCAGGTTGGGGAGCATCCCGAGTAACTGAGGCGGAAACATTTCGCACTCCTCTTCCATGAGACGTTCCCCCTGGTTGCCTCCGTGCATAATGGGCTCATCACCATGCGTGTTTTGCCCTTGTGTCCTCATGACATATTTCACGCGGGTTTTCGGAAGGTTATCGGTGATGTATTCCTGGGTTTCCTTATCCACGATCCGAAGCGCAAAGGTATTGTTGATGTTACCCAGCACCTGAATTGCTTTATCTTTGCTGCCCATCCGAGCCGCAAAGTCTGCAAAGGTCTGGGTAGCCACGAACAAGCGCAGTTTTGCGCCCCGGCCTTTGTTCAGGAGCTGAATGAAAGGATCATTGATGACCTCAGCCGCCTCATCCACGAAGATGTTTACCTGGCGGTTATTGACCCCAAAGTTGTACCGGTCACCGGCCACAGCGGTCAGATCAGAAAGCAGAATCGAGCCGATGGCGCTGCCCACCATGTTGTCAGTCAGTGAATCCAGACCAATGTAGGCAACCTGGCCGTTATTGATGATCTTTGCCGTATCGGTAATTCCTCGGGAGTCATCCAGATCTTCCGGATCCGGGGATAGCATCTTGCCCAGCTCTCCCGAAGTGAGCATGTTCATGATCGGCAATAAATTGGCGACCATTTTCGAGAAGTGCGTGGAGTCGTGCTGGTACATGCTCAGCAGGCCTTCAAGCTCTGAGCTGGACTGTTGAGGCTGAATAACATCGTGATAGAACCGCGCCATGGCAAAGGCCATCTTCTCTCGGCTTCCGTTCTTCACTTTGTCACGGTAAGGCTCTGCTTCCGCTTCCCACTCGCCGGGCATTACCTGTTCGGCGTATGCCTCAACCGCATGAATAACAAGGCCAGCAGCCCCACCTTCCAGAAACCGACGAAGAAGGCGTAGGTTCGGGCGCTGGTACGTCATCACCAGTCCTTGGGCAATGTTGTTCAGGGCTTGCCAGCCGAAGGATTTAAAGGGATCCGCACCGGCCTCCGAAGGAATCAGGGCCGCCAGCCGGGAGGCAATCTCTGTAACTCGGGTGAAGTTGCGCAACGGGTCAATCCGGACGGACTCTTCAGGGAAGGCCGGATGGAACGAGACAAAACGTTCCGGCTCTCCCATGGCTTCACAGGCCCGGCGAGCGTTATCCCTCATCTCTTTATCGCCCTTCGGGTCAATGATAATCACCGCTTCGCCCCGGAGAATGGCCTGGGAGATCAGAATATCGAACATCCGGGTCTTCCCGGCCCCGGTGGTTCCAGCAATGAGGGTGTGTCCTTCTGTGTGCTTCAGCGGCTGCATTAATGTCTTTTCTTTGGGCTCAATACCATGAATCCAGGTCGCCCCCATGGGCTTTTCTTTCTTGTCTTCTTTCTTGCCAAATAATTTGCCGAACACCCCCGGAGCCGTTTGTTGATTCACAACATTCGACCAGTCCATCTTCATTATCTCGAACACTCTCTGAGTATGCCGGTTCTCCCAATCAAAACCTGTCCCAACCCACATTTCGTCTGGGTTGCCAGCAATCTTCTTCCGCAATTCCTCAAAGGATATGAACTCCAGATCCCGGCCTCGCAGGTGTTTCTGCAAGTTGGCGAGCTTTATGGCTTTCGGCAGTTGAGCCATGGCCATAACCCCACAGATTCCGGTCATCCAATAGAAAGGCTCCGGGGGCATCGCACTGATCTGGTTAACGCCGAGCGCAGCGGCGCTGGCCGCCACCCAACCGTAAACAGCCTGCCGCTCATAATTGGGTCGCCAGGGCATCTCGTATTCAAGAGGGTTGTATTTCATTGCCGATTGTCCTCAATGAGAAGGTGCAGTTTCCCTTGTTTGTAAAACATAAAAGGCCGCTTCTGACCGTTATTCAGGTGGCCTCGAAGAGCGGCTTTACTGATGTCAGCGAACTCACCGGCAATCACTTCAAACGACTTGCCGCTGGTCACTAGAGACTTCCCTTTCGGGCTTTGTTCTGTCCGTACAGGCTCTACAAGCCATCGACCCTCACCTTTGATCATCATGTCTTTGAGCTTGGCTATTGCCTGGGCGGGTGTAACCTTCTTGGGCGTAATCTCTGCAATCTGATCATCAGACGCACTCTTGCCCTTGGACAGAATCTGAGACTCCTCGATCTCCGGAATCACAACCTCCTGCTTGGCAACAGGCTTCTTTGTTTCCTGAGCTTTCGTCCGGCTGGATTGTTTTCTCGGAGGACGCACCCGCATGGCATTCTGCTTAGGCGGCTGGTCGTCGCCCGGCTGCTTGTTTGATGTTGATCTTGTCTGGGGCTTCCGAGGCTTTGCGGGGGAGGCTTGTTTCCTGGCAGGGGGCATCGCCCGCTTTTGTTCTGAAGAAGCATTTTTCTTGGCCCCGGCACTGGATTTTTTGCGGGTGGCGGCCTTACCAGTCATCCCCGCCAAAAAGCCTGCGAGCACAGCTTCTTGCGACTCTTCCCGCGCAGCTTCCGCTCCACTCAAAGCCTTTCTGACCAGTGAGCCGAGGCTTTCAATCAACACCAACCCCTGATACCGGTCGTCCGACTGAATTTTTTTACCCGGAACCACTGGGTCTTCAGCAATGGCCTTGGCTTCCCAGAGCGTGTTCAGAATATCTGTTGGTTCGCCCAATCGCTCCGCACCCTCGGGAAAGACAATGGCCGGACGATGGTTCAGCATGAACAAGGTATCCCCCAGCTCCATATCCCCATCCACGACAGGGAGTATCGCTCTCTCCAACAGTCCACGAGCCTTATCCGGGAAGGCGCTCAGTGTTTGAGCCAAAGCGTCACGATCAGACAGACTCTCGCTCTTAGATGAAACTTCCTGCTGCTGGAGGCTTGGTGTTGGCTTGCCTGGGCCAACCTGCTTTTCTGGTGCAGACGAAGCCTGCGTCACTGGCTCGATCTCAGGCTTAACGGTAGGCTTGTCCGTTTCAGGCTTCTTGCTCTGTTTCGGGGAGTTTTCTTGCTTTCGGGCTTTCGATTTGGCCTTGGCTTTGGTTCCAGGGAACAAGTTGCTCAGGTCGAAATCGCCAGCAGGATCACCTATGTTCTCGCTGGAACTTTGTTCGGATGGTGCTGTTATTCCGCTCGGGCTTGTTTGTTCTGTTGGAACAGTGTCAGCCTGCGCTTCCTGGCTCTCAGGCACACTTTGTTGTTCTGGCTCACCGGCATCTCGTGCAGCCTCTTCGTGTGCCTCATCACTCTCAGAAACCACGCTGCTTTGTTCTAATGCGTCAGACTTGGGTGCTTCTGCTGGTTTCTGGCTGTCAGCTTTAGGCTCCTCCATTCCGAAGATCGACAAGGGAACGCTGGCGCTGGAATCGCCGTTAAGAAGACCATCCAGCGGTGAGTCATTTGAGTTGTCACTCTGCTGACTTGTCACAGAAGCGATGACTTCATAGGCATCCTGGAAGTTTGCTCCAGAATCCTTTTGCTTATCCGATTCGGCTTCTGTTTGGTCAGAACTTTCCTGAGAGGCCTCGCCCGGTTCTTCAGTGGTCTCTTGAGCCCCAGGCTGATCATCTCCGTTTTGGCCTTCTTGAGATCCCGCATCCAGGTTCTCGAATTCAATCGAAGGTTCTGATGATTCACCAATCAAAGTCGCGTTAACAGGCGCAGGAGGCTCAGTGGTGAACACCAGCTCATTGGATTCAAGCCGCAAAACCATGAGCTTCACAGAACCGGCAGGGCGGCCTTCTTGGAGCAGCTCCGGACAAAGTTCCCAATAGCGATATTGCGCCTGCTCGCCTTGATCACTGGCCACGACATTGGGAATGGCAAAGCCACGTTCAATCAGGATGTCCGCCAGCGTGTCGGGATCACGCGGGATGCCGGGGATTTTGTCTTTCGTGATTAGCTCATAAAGATCGCCCAATTGCCTCCAGGTGATGAAAACCCCCTGATGAACATGCCACACGCGGGCACCGGGCTCGTTGACTTTCCACTTGCCGGTTTTGACGAGACGGCGAATCCCATCGAACACATACCGCTCGACCGGGACACCATAGGAAAATTCATCAACATCCAGACGGCTTTGCTTCAGATCTCTGGCAACGCTTTCCTGGTCAGCCTTGAGCATCAACCGGGTAATGGGTTGATTGGTGCTGGTGCCAGCAATGGCCTCCAGCATTCCTTCCAGTATTTCCGGCCCGGCCTCCGACAGAAACTCCAGGGCATCGGCAGGAATGATCCGCTCGATGGTAAGCAGAGAGAATTGCTCATGGCGTTTGTGGCGGTTATCCCGCCAGCGAAGAAAGTAATGGTCGATCTGATTTTGCTGAGCCCATCCGTACAGAGAGTTCGCATAAGGGTTCCAGGTAACAGCACCGTCTTTGTCCGTAACGGACACATCGGAGAGCGGCTTACCAACATCGTGTAGCAGGCCAGACAGGCAACTGGCCAACCGCCATCTCGGCTCATTATTCCGGCGCTCACGAGGAGAACCCTCCATGGAAAAGATGACTGCCTCGGAAGCCTGCGCAACCCAAAACGCCACCTCCAGCCCGTGCCGGAAGAGTCCGCCAGCGCCCCGGTGATGGTGCGCTTCTGAGGCAGGCAGAAGGTGAACAAACTCGGCGTACCGTTTAATGACTGGCAGCAGCAGTTTCTCATGCTGTTCCCGAGTAAAGCCCAATGCATTGCGGATCCGTTCCACCAGATCCCTTTGGGTTTCCACCACCTTATCTATGGGGGCCACCGGCAATCCTTTTGCAAATGGCGGATACCGGGGGATGTCTTCTTCAGAAAAGGTTTCCACAGAGTTGGCTTGGGCAGAAACCGGCTTTCCAAACAAGCGAGAAATAGCGTTTAACATTAAGGTCAACTCTGGTTGATCAGACAAGATGCTTAATCGTCCCAGATTTCTCTTCCCAGCAAGAAGCGTGTTTCTGTCCAAATTGGGTAATTACAGCCGCAAGGGTTTTGAGGGGGAGCCTTTAGACTTGTTGCACGTTTAACGGCTGAACAGGAATTGCTCAATGAAACGATTTTCGCTTGTTTTGATTTCGGCGGCCCTGGTTGGTGGCTGCGCCAGCTCCCCAGAGCCCCAGCCTGAACCCGAATTCACTCCTATTGAGAGTAAAGAACAGCGGGTAACCCGAGATCTTACTTTGTCCTGGGACAACATGGGTCGTGGCGGGGCCGCTCTGCGACAACCTGCTTATATCCATGTGCTTGGCCAGGGCACCCTTCAAACCTCCGGGAATGACGCGAATATTCCGGCCCCTGAAAAGGACGCTGTTAATCCGAATGAATTGGCGGGCGTTCTTGACGACATTGATTCTGCCGCCAGCAAAGAGACTGAAGATACCGGGAAGGTTGGCTTCTCTCTGTACGAGCTGTCCCGCTGGGAACGGTTCTGTGATCAGGGCGAGGGTATGGATGAGCCGGATTGGAAGTTCGTCACAAAGCATGGAGCCCACGAAGGCATCCCATCTATTCTCTCAGACTCCTGTGATCCTCCATCCCATAGCTATGACGATTACCTGAAGGCATGGACAAACTTTTGTACCAGCTCCGGTGTTACGTCAGCGCAGCGCGACATCGTTCGCAACAGTGTCAGACCGCAATCACGAGTGAACCCATGTGCCGCACTTTCTCTCAACCAATAACGCTTCAGTCATCGGAAGATTTACTGGCTCGCAAGGCTGAGCTCTGTGATGAGCTGCTGGTGCTGCTCAAAGAAGCGGGTGTGCGCGGATCACCCAAAGACGCTTGCCTGGTCATTGCCGGAGTTCTGGACAACTTAGCGAACTATCACGATGACGTTGCTTCACTGGCCGCTCAGTGGCGGCCATTCATTGAACCTGAGCCATCCGCATTACGTCTAATCAAGGGAGACAATCATGGATCTGCCCATCCTGAAATCATTCCCAGAGATTAGCGATATGCCACTGGCAAAGTCGCTAATCGTCTTTTCAATGACGCGCCCTGATGATCAGGATTTTCTTCTGGGCCAATGGTTGCAGATTCTTGCAACCTCCGACCTTCACAAACTGAGCGGTGCGTTCCGATGTTCTGCTGACATCGCAAAAGCGAGCAATGCGTTCCAGTGCCCCTCAGACATAGCGAAGCCCAATGACATCATCTTTTTCAAGGAAGCGACTTTAATCGGACTGTTTTCCTACTTGCTTGAAAAGGATCTCGATGAAGCCTCCACCGATCTCGATTATGAGCTGATCACCGGCATTCTGAAAAAGCTCTCCATGGCAGCGACGATTCAATGCCTGAACCGCGCCGGTGCCGTGTATTTACCTTCGCTTCCTTTGTCTGTTGACCCAGACACAGAAGACGACATCGCTTTTGAGCCCTACACCCTGTCACAACGGCAATATGAATTTGAAGCCATTCCCGGTTTCGACGCCTTTGTGGCTCCAGCCATAAAAGCAGCCGTCACACCCTACCCCTCAGCTACTTACCATTGATGGCCGCAGAAGGAGCGCCTTATGGAACTGTATCTCTGTGAAAAACCTTCCCAAGCCAAAGATCTGGCCAACGTTCTGGGGGTTAAAAATCGTGGCGAGGGTTTCCTGCATGACGGTCAAGGGAAAACGATCACCTGGGCTTACGGCCACCTACTGGAAATGTGCATGCCAGACGACTACGACGAGAAGTACAAGTCCTGGTCGCTGGATACCTTACCGATTGCACCGGACAGTTGGCGGCAAAAGGTGCGGAAAGCGGCGTACAAACAATACAAAGTGGTTGAAGGCCTCCTGAAGCAAGCCGGGACAGTCTATATCGCAACGGACTATGACCGAGAAGGGGAAGCCATTGCCCGGTCGCTTCTGGATCGGGTGAGATACTCAGGCCCGGTAAAACGGGTCTGCCTGACCGCACTGGACGATACCAGCATTCGCAAAGCCTTGGCGAACATCCGGGATGGCAAAGACACCATGCCGCTTTACTACGCTGCCATGGCTCGCCAGCGAGCAGACTGGCTGATTGGGATGAACATCAGCCGCCTTTACACTGTTCTAACGCGACAGATCGGGTTTGATCAAACCTTGCATGTTGGCCGGGTAATCACCCCCACGGTAGCCCTGGTCTGCCAACGGGATCTGGAGATCCAGAACTTCAAGCCCTCTCCCTTCTGGACGCTGGAAGCTGGCATCTCTGTTCAGAACGGACAATTCGCCGCGAGCTGGGTGCCGCCTGAAGAATGTTCTGATGAGCAGGGTCGTTGTATCAACAAAACATACGCCGAGCAGGTGGCCGCCCAGGTCAAAGGTGCCCAGGCTATCATCAGCAAGGCTGAAACCAAGGCCGGGAAGGAATCAGCCCCTCTCCCCTTCGATCTGACTTCCTTGCAGCAATACGCCAGCAAGCGATGGGGATACACCGCTCAACAGGTTCTTGATGCCGCGCAGGCTTTGTATGAAACGCACAAAGCAACCACCTATCCGCGTACCGACTGCCGGTATCTCCCGGAATCTCAGCGGGAGGACATCCCGGACATCCTCCAGTCCATGATTCTGTCCGATCAGAACGTTTCTGGGCTCGTGGCCGGTGCGGATCCCAACAGGTCTTCCCGTGCCTTTAACGACAAAAAGGTAACGGCCCACCACGCCATTATCCCAACACCGGCCCGAACCAACATCCAGGCCATGTCAGAGGTCGAATTCAACCTCTATGATGCAATCCGCCGTTTCTACATTGCACAGTTCTACAGCGCCTTTGAGTTCAATCGAACCTCTATCGAGGTGACCTGCGGCAACCATCTCTTCGCAGCCAAAGGTAAGATGCCACTGAAACAAGGCTGGAAGGTGCTATTCAACTCTGACAGTGAAAGCTCCCCTGCGGATGAAGGCGAGACAGACGATGCAACGAAAGAACAATCCTCCCTTCCTCGGGTAAACCAAGGGGAGCCTGCCCTTATTCTGGATTCGTCACTTCAGGACAAAATGACACGGCCACCGGCCCACTTCACTGAATCATCGCTGCTATCGGCCATGGAGAACATTGCCCGGTTTGTGACAGAAGAGAAATTCCGGCAGATCCTCAAAGACACCGCTGGCCTGGGTACTCCAGCCACTCGTGCGGGCATCATCCAGGGAGCCGTAGACAAGGGTTACTTCAAGCGCCAGAAAAAGGTGTTGTTGGCGACTGAAAAAGCTCATGCACTGGTGTCCGTTCTGCCAGCCGCCGTTAAATCACCTGGCATGACCGCTGCCTGGGAGCAGGAGCTGGAGAAGATTGCTGCGGGTGAAGGAAACATGACGACCTTTATGGCCCACATTTCCAAATGGATTTGCGGATTGGTCGATCAACTGAAGCAGAACGCCGGAGAGTTGACCCAAGATGGCGGCGTTCTCGCCAGAGCGTTTTCTGGCGCGAAAGCTCCCGCTCACCAATGTTTTGCATGCGGCGGCACCCTCAAGCGCATTAAAGGCTCCAAGGGCTTTTTCTGGGGCTGCCAGAACCCACCTTGTCGAAAGACTTTCCCAGACAACCGGGGGAAACCACAGGATCCTTCAAAAGCCAAGGAACCACCCAAGAATGCGCCCAAGTGCCCGGAATGCGATTCCCCGATGCTACGGCGCAAGGGGAAACCAAAAGACGGAAAGAAAGCCTCCTCATTTTGGGGATGCTCGAACTATCCCAACTGTAAAGGCACCAAGCCAATCAAATCTCGACGTAAACAACCCGCCCTCGACAGCTGAAGACGGAGTAGTAGTTAATGTTCAAAGCCAAGTTAACCGTAGTTCCAGAAAAGCTCTTTATGGATGATGCGCTGCCCATGCCCGCACTGGCTCTGCTTGCCCGGTTTCGTTCCCATTCAGACGAGAATGTTCTGATCGCACCTAGTGTTGAGGCGTTGTGCCAACGCTGGAATGTGCCGTTGGCACACTTCGATGTCCTCATGGAACACTTAACCGGTCATGGGTATGTGCAGGTCATTTGCCGAGCCCCTCAATCCACCCCGAAACGGAATTGGGAAGTTCGTCCGCCTATTCATAGAACTAATCACAGCGAAACACCATGAAGCTCACAGCCCTCCAAGCGAGGGCTTTTTCTTGATTCAGGGACAAGACTCCGGAATTTCTCAACTAACGCATCCATGGCGCATTCCCATTATGATTCCAGGCTGTTCGCCAGTTCGCGTATCTCATCGCTCAGGGCAATTAGGTGTGCCTTCTTTAGAGACAGCGCGTAAACGTCATCACAACCATCAGAGAATCTGGCTTTCCCTGAATTCGTGGCCTCCACGTTAAAGATTCCCGCGCTGGACAATGCATCCAGAATCGTAGGTTCCGAAATGGTGCCATCTGTCGTTGCGTAGGTGTCGCCTTGCTCCTGCTCTTGGTCAAACTCAAAATTCATAGCGTCGTTTTCCAATCTTAGTTTCTGTCGGCATAGTTACGCTTTAAGCGGCGAACACCCAACGACAACAGAGCAATAGTTGCAGCAGTCAAAGGCAAAGTATAAAGAACCCATAATGCTGTTACCGTGTGGTGAAGTGCTGTATCAGGAGCGGCGTTAGCCACGTAGGTCAAGCATCCAAAAATAACGGCGCCTATTACCAACACCGAGATGCACAATAACAAAGCGTTGTTTTCTCTCATGTCGTATTTCCCATCAGTCTTTGACTAGAAGTATTGCCATTAATCCCCCTGAAAACCCGAAAGCGATCAGCCAGGACGAAATACCAGGGATACCGGCAGTGGCAAGACCCGAACAAAACACCCCAAGAGAAAACGCTATTAGCCACTGCCTCATGTCAGGTGCCGGTTTGATCTGTTCATGAAATGCTCCTCAGCTTTGCGGATTCCAATCAGGTGTTTTTTGGCTTATCGCTGTACTTCCTTCGAAGCTCTCTCATGTGCTCAACCTTTTCCTTGCTGGACGGCACCGCCTGGTGAGCTTCATCCATTATCAGGGTCACATGCTTGTTCGTGTTTGCGCGGATCGCTTCACCAACGCTCTCAGGCGCGTTCGCCAATTCGTTCTTGTCGCACATAGCGCTTCCTCGAATTCCAATATGAAAATGAGTCAATTCGCTGAATTTTTCTAGTCTGCTGCACGGCTATCCAAATAGTTTTTTCTAAACGTCATCAAATACCAAACTGGGAACATCACCAGGAACACTGGAGGTATAACATAGGAAATCCAGTGCCATGTGATTTGATTGACAATCTTCCACTGGGCTGTTGCCTTGTCCGCTTTTGCATGTAGCTGGTTCATGGCCTCGGTCTTTACTCGCCCTTTATCCATTACTCTTCATCCAGGTTTCCCATCTATTTATGCCTGACCTTTGGCTTCTGAAAAGCGAACGGCAACCAACTCGCTGCAAACAAGAGAACACCAATGCCTACCAGTAATTGACTGAAGGTGTATTTGGCACCGAAGAACATGACAGAAATTGCACCAACTGCGAACAGAATCATCGGAATCAGAAAAGCCACGCGGGCGGAAAAGGTATTCAGTGGTCTATCAACCAACAGGCTCGTTACTTGGCGTTTCGTCAAAAAGTAGTCCCTCATGCTTCGATTCTCCCGAATTCCAATACTTAGCGATTACGCCACAACACTGCTGTAACGCTAACAACGGTTTCCCACTACTCAATGAATTTTTCGATCACGCTATCCGCACCTATCAGAGGGATAATGCGAACCAGCACCTGATCCATCACACCATTCTCTGCCTTGGTGATAAAATCAGCCTTCCGGTCTTTCCAGGACAGCGTTTGAATGAGGCTCGATGCGACCACCGAAGGCTTTTCCAGGTTATCCACTGAAACTTCAGTTGCGGTACCGCGAATGCTTGTACTGATCGGGCAGCAAATTAAGAGCCCGGTCTGTTTGTTGTACTGCTTAGACGAAAGCACCAGTGCTGGCCGATACTTGCCGATTTCTTTGCCCTTTGTGGGCTCGAAGTCCAGCCAGATGATGTCGTTACGATCTGGAATGTACTGAGCCATCAAACACCCATTTCGGTTGAAGAGGGCTGCGCAAGCTCGTCAGCGTGAGCGCCATGGGCATCTAGCCCTTTCAGCAGATCGGCTTCCGAGAAGGGGAGATTAACCCTACGCGGAGCCTTCTGTGCGGCCTCAATCACAATCTTGCCTGCCTTTACATCAATACTGATCGGGCTGGATACATCCAGTTTGGCTTGCGCCAGGATCTTACTGGAAAGTCGCACGGCAGCACTGTTTCCCCAGCGTTTGATTTCGCTTTGCATGACAACCTCGCGTTAATGATTGTAGCTACATATGTGTCTACTTTAATTCGGACATCTGTTGGTGTCAACACATGTATCTACATTTTTGGCGGCTTTACGCCTTTCCAGATAGCACCTTGCCGGGCAACCATGCCACAGACGTTGGTCAGAAACTCCAAAACCTCATCCTTCGATTGGAAATGCAAGGCACCACCTGTGCCAACCTTATATCTCTGCCCAATCTGCTGCATATCACATCTCACTCAACAAGCTCTTTCTCAGTCATAGACTGAAACCATTCGGTCATCTCAGCCTGAATGTCGTCTTGCACGGGCTTCATTGCTCCAGCATCCAGCCTCAAATCTTTCGCCCGATGGAGCTGTGGGCTTGAAATAAAGTTGGTAATAAATCAGCGCCGAAGGCCGCATAAAATGGATTTGCGAACACGACCCTGGAAAATAGAATAGGTAACTTTTGGCAAAAATTCGCTGTTCAAACGCCGGAAAGCCTGCAACCCGTACTAATAAAGTTGGTAACTTTGTACCGGTTTCCAATCATGTTTCGCCACGCTCAAGGCCATCAACGGAAGGCCCCGAACCACCGTCGCCACCGTCGAAATCACCAGCAAGATGGGCAACAATCAGTTTTCCAGATCCGCCATCATTAAAGCGCAGGCTTCCAGAGCCGGTTCCACCAAAAACTTGGATTCCCAGCGCCTCGGCTTGTTTGGCGTACCTCGAAAGCCCTTTGGCAATGCGTTCGACCTCTTTGGTGTCGAGCCCCGCCGCCTCACATTCCGCGTCATTCACGTACATGGCCGAATTCCCACGTTCTATTGGTTCGGATTTACCGGCTTTCTCGGGAACACATAGTCCTTGCCATCCATAATCCACATAGCCAGAATCCCGAAGCCGCACAAGTTGATCACCAGTCCAAATGTGCTGATTGCGCTTTCAGATAAATTGAGGCTTTCAGAAGCGTTAAGGAAAGCCGTTATGTGCTCAGCAAAGCCTGAGATCGGCAAGCCAATTAGCATGGCAATGAGCGCAATCACGAAGCGGCGAATCTCTTTGCCCCGACGCTCCAGAAAGTAGGCATCGAGGTAGGCTTGATTAGCTGAGCTAGAGCTCTGATGTTTCATGTTTTTCCTCCGCTACACAGTAATCCAGGACATTTCTGCAATCTGAAAAGATCATCCCAATTACACACAACTCTGCGGGTGTTACGCGGGAGTGTTCTGTCGTATCAATTCTGACAACAACAAACGGCTTCAGGCGCAGATCCAGCGAATATAAACAGGATTCCAGCTCCCAGGCCAGTTTGCCGGGGTCAGCGACAAGATCCGTGTCATTGCTGAACTGATTTTGTGGCTCTGGATGCCAAGTCTTCAGTATTGCGGCATACCGCCCGCCCCCGCTCACGCGCAGCTCATTTTTACTGATTGTCACCTCCAAAGGCGACATGGTTGCTCGCCGGGCTTGCCATGGCATCAGAAGCAAGGGGATAGCACCTATCGCTGCCAGGGCAATAAACATAACGCCCACGGTTTCGTACAGGCCTGCGTAGCTTTCCTCCCCAGCGACGTACCAGATCGCGTCCGGAAACGATGCAGCATGCCACCAAAGAGCCCCTCCTGCCCCGCGACACTTAAAAGCGCAAAGAGCCGGGATCGAGGCCGCCACGCTTGGTAAAGCTCTGGATTGAACCCTCCGGCGACTCATTCAGAGAATCGAGTCGCGGATTCTGATCACTCTCACGCAGCTTCGGCGTGTCGCCAAAGCGTGGAGAGCGTCACCGGGGTTCCCGGTGTGCGGGCAGACGTTGGCTGACCCGCACGGGCAGACGGCTTGCGCCGACCGCCCTGATAATAGACCAACCCTCTGGCCGCAATGTTGTACGCGGCGTTGAGGTCGGCGTGGTACCGCTTGCCGGAGGCGAACGTACACAGGCTGTAGTTACTCTCATCCCGCTTCACGGGGCCGGAGCCATCGAAGGCCTGGGAACTGGTGCCTCGGGCATAGACCAATACCGAACGAAGTCCAACTTCTTGCGTCTTGCTCTGAATCCGGTCCACCAGCATCCGATGAAACCACCGATGAAAGCGTGCTTTCATCGGGGAACGCTTGCGACCGGCTTTCGGGCGCCAACCCTTCAGGTTTTCGGCCACCACCGCGTCGCAGTGGTGGGTTAGCGCCAGATTGACCAGTTTCCGGCTGATCTGATGCGCCTGGTTGTCCGCCAGCCGCGTGAGGCGCTGGTGATCACGAGCGCAAAAGTCGGCTGGTAGCCGGCTACCGTGGCGCGTTTGTTTGCGCGCCTTCGAGCGGATGCGTTGCATCAGTCGATGCTCCCGGTCTTTATCGCGACGCCGGAGGAAACCCCGGGCGTGGACAGTGCCTTGATCATCGATCACGACCCAGGTGGCCGCGGTGTTGATGCCCACATCCACGGCCAGCACACGCTTCGGTGTCCTGACCGGCGCTGCCGGCGTGAATGCTTCCGGCAACGATAAACCCCACTGCTTCCCGTTAAAGGTCAGCAAGGGTGATTTCGCGGACCCGCGACCGCGATAACGAAGCTTTCCGGATAACCGGAAGCTCATCCAAAGCCAGTCGTTGCGGCACCGGACTTTGATGAAGGCCTGCGTGGCTTCTTCGTTCAGCTTGATACACTGACCACCGTACAGGCTGGGGAAGGTATTGGTGCTGGCGGTCAGCTTTGGCGGCCGCGAATGCGGGTGCCGGCGCTGGCCATCGAGCCAGTCGCCGTAGCGACTCATGAACGACCGAACCTGACCAACGGCGTCCATGATGGCCACCCGCCGCAGGTAGGAGGGGAATTTGTAGTACCGATTCTGGAAGTAGCGGTACCGAACACTCGGCCGCTTGGTGGTCGGATGGATAAGACCCTCGATCACGGCCACCGCCTCGTTGCCTTTGGCGGGGCCAACCGACGGCCAGTGCGTGAAAGCCACCGTCATCAGGTCTCGCACCAACCGACGATACAGCGCCAACGTCTCGGCCAGCGCGTCGCGCTGGGCCGGGCTGTCGGCGTGGATTCGGAGTCGATCGGAGCGAATAATGGTCATGCCAATACTGTATAAATAAACAGCTCCAAAGACAAGCCGCCTTGACTAGCGACTCATTCGAAGAATTGAGTCGTAGAATGCGGCGGCATTTTGTTCAAGGTTCCGCGCATCTGGGAGGACGGATCTTCAACACGAGTCACAGCGTCAGCTCCTGTTGTTTTTCATCCACCCTGGGCTCCGCTTCCAGTTCAGCCAGCTTCTCCCGCAACTCCTGGAGCTCCTCCACATCGTCTCTGGTCAGTGTGAGGGTAAACGTATCCCCTTCTTCCTTGAGGGTGTCCAGACGCTTGGTAAGCGAGCTGACGCTCTTGTGCATAGCCTCGACCACTTTTTTCCCGATCTTGGGAGCGTTCTTCTTTTCGACCTTCTTGCGAGTCACCTTTTTTGGAGTATCACCTGTTTCCTGCTGAGCTTGTTTCAGCACTGAAACTGCGTCTTCTCCGTGCTCACGGAACAATTCTGCTGCGTAGGTCGCCGCCACTTCTCCAGCTTGAATCATCTTCTTCAGTTCGAGCGGAAGCTCAAGCAGAGATCTGGCCTGACGAACATGCTCAGCCGTGCGGGCGACTCGCTCAGCAATTTCCTGGTCACTCCAGCCCCAGCGAGCCAAGCGGCCATAAATGACGGCCCTCTCCAACGGAGTCAGAGGTAACCCGTCATTACTGGTTGCAATGAGCAGCGTTTGTTCGGCTTCATCGCCTTTGTGCTCCAGCACCTGAACCTTACGGATGTCGGCCCCTTCCGAGATGGCCAGAAGAATGGCTCGACGCCGCCGATGCCCTTCACGCACAAAGACCTTCCCATCACGCACTTTAACGATGATTGGCGGCACATAGTCGCCACGCTTGTACGCATCCGCCAGCGAACGGATCCCGGCCTTAATGTCCGGACGCTCGTAGTAGTCTTCACAGAATGCGCCTCGCGTATTGAAACCGTCTTCCTCCAGGATCAGGTGGGGGGCGACGGAAAACAAATCGCTTTTTGAAACGTCCGTAGAGGCGCGGTTGAGTGATTTCAGTGAATTTACCTGTGCCATGAATGTCTCCTTCACTCCTTGGTTATCTTTATAGCATCATATAGTGATTCTATAAAATGCAAGGCACAATTTTCCTGTTGTTGGATCTATTTTCTTTCACATGTGAAAGTTCGACGGCTTGTTCCACTGACCCTGGACTTCCGCCAGCGCCTCAAATGTGCGGTCAAAGCATTTTTTCACCACCAAAGCTTGCTCCAGCTTCGAGGGTAGCGCCATTGAGCTTGCCAGCATCCACTGATCACCCAGGCGCGTGAACGCTATTACAGATTGTTCTCTTGGCCAGGAGGGGATTTGGCAATAGCCTTCAATGCGGGTTGGATCCCTTTCCGGCGTCACTTTAACTCGCACGGTCATCGGAGCAATTCCTTAAAACTGTTCGTCCAGACGGACTTTGAGCCTCTCCATAACGGAGTCGAATGCATCCAGGCCCAGGTAAGTTATTACGATCTCTCCCTTGCTAGGGTTGGCCTGGTTGGGTTTAACCTTTACCGGGTGCCCGATGGTATCTCCGATGTGAACAGCCAGTTGCTCGAAATACGCGGCATCAGGCCCAGCATCTTTGCCTGCCAGATCATCTTTGATCCGGTTCTCCAGTTTTCGGACGCTCCAACCATATTGCAGGGTCGCCCGGAGCATGTTTTCCTGCTGCCGCCCGGACAGCCTCACCAAAGCCCTTGCATGACCTTCGGAGAGTTGATTCTTCTGAATCAGAAACCGGCTTTCTGGGGTCAGTTTCCGGCTCAAGCGTTTGAGGTGGGAGAGCTGATACCGGGTTAAGCCTAATTCCGCTTTGATTTCTCGGGCAGACAACCCTTCACTCTCCAGATCTTCGACCGCCTCAACTCTCTTGATGATCGGAAGTTGCGCGAACTCAGTCGTTCCCATCTCTCGCCTCGTTGTCACGTTGCAACATCATGGGCATCCTGACAGCGTTTGTTGTCACGTTGCAACGGCGTCATCAGCCAAAACGGCTTGGTTGTGTTCAAACCTGGCAATAACCACCTCTGCACCATCCACCCTGCGACTTTCTGGAACCACCTTGGGGTTGGCTATCATCCAGTAGGTGCCTCTGGCAGAAACCTGCATCGTGCCATCTTCGCTGATCCTCAGTATCCCCGGCCCTCCGGTGAACGTGTAAAGATCCTCTTCGTCGGCATTGCCCTTTGCCACGCAACGATCACGGAACAAAAACATCAATACAGCGCCACTCAGCGCGGCTATCAAGAGCTGTACCCCCGTGTGTAGCTCGGGGATCAACAACGTCAAAAGCCCTGCGAATACGGCTCCGATCCCGAACCATAGAATGATGAATGTGCCAATAAAGACCTCGGCGGTCACCAGAGCAACTCCGGCAGCAATCCATATCCACCAAGCAAGTGTCATATTCGTCTCCTCAAAAGGCCCGAGCAGTGGCTCAGGCCTCGATCACGGTTATCGGTTCAGTGGGCCTTATTGGCCCGGCCCATCATGTCTTTCATCAGTGACAGGCTACCCAGCAGCTCGGTTGCTTCATAAGGCACCACAACCTTGTTCTGGGAATCTGAAGACGCGATACCGTTCCAAGCTTCAATGCGATCCTTGGCCAACAGGAATTCACCGGATTGCGGGTTCTCTCTGAGTGCCTCGGCAATCAGTTGCAGAGCTTCCTTCTGGCCTTCTGCATTGAGAATCTCGCGCTGACGGGCCGCTTCAGCCAGCAGGATGTCTTCTTTCTTCTTGGCTTCGGCCATACGCTCAATAGCCTCTGCTTCCAGGAACACTCGCTGGCGATCACCCTGAGCTTTGGCAATGGTGGCATTCTTGTCCGCTTCCGCCTTTGTTTCGATGGCACGACGTTCACGGGCTGCACGAAGCTGCATTTCCATTGCTTCCTGCACATCGGCAGGAACAGAGATGTCACTGATTTCGACACGGGTGACCTTTGCACCCCAACCGCCAGAGGCTTCATCCAGAGCTTGCTGGAGAGACTGATTCATTTCTTCACGGCTGGACAGGGTTTCATCCAGCTCCATTTTGCCGATCTCAGCCCGCAACGTTGTCTGTGCCAGTTGAGCAATGGCGGTCTGGAGGTTGTCGATTTCGTAAGTGGCCTGCTTCGCATCACTCACACGCAGATACACCAGGCCATCAATGGTAATGCTGACATTATCCTTTGTGATATACGTTTTGCGGGTGCAGATTAACGAGCTGTTCCTGGGTCGTGAATTTCTCTCGGATGGTGTCCACGAAAGGAACGATGAAATTCAGCCCGCCACTCAGGACGCGGTTATACCGCCCAAGACGTTCGACCACCTGAAGTTCGGCTTGCGGCACGATCCGCACCGACTTGGCCAGGGTTGCGATGATAAGTGCGGCAATCACGCCGGTAACGATCAGGGTAATGTCCATAGCTTCCTCTGTTATGGTAGTGGTTGATATTACGGTATCGAATTATGATCTCTTGTAAACCAAAACACAAGACCGTGTATTGGTGTCTTGAAATTATTATTTGATCCTATAATATCAAAAAAGAAGGGCCGCACCGCTCTCTCACCTTCGTTGCAGCCCTTCTCACGCACACATCACACTGGAGGAGGACGTATGCGTACCGAGAATCATAGCAAAAAGACCGTAGCC
This sequence comes from Marinobacter sp. G11, assembly GCF_021282325.1. NCBI lineage: Bacteria > Pseudomonadati > Pseudomonadota > Gammaproteobacteria > Pseudomonadales > Marinobacteraceae > Marinobacter > Marinobacter sp. G11. The sequence continues at coordinate 59,039 of NZ_JAJSPB010000012.1, read as the reverse complement.
CTTGCCGAGTTCATGCGCTGGCCGCTTTCAAAGCGGCAACGCTTCATCGAACGGGAGATGCCTGACACACCCACTTTCATCAAGGCTCCCCTTCTTCGGCCCACTCTCCATTAACGAAAAAACCCCGCTTCGGCGGGGTTTTGTTCTATCAATACAGCATTATTCAGCGTTGGCAACAATTTCCGGATACCGTCGATGAAACGCATCCTGGTCGATGATGCCCCAATCCATGAGCATGTAATATCCGGTTGCCCCTCGCTCCCCCCCGGTGTCCCGGACAAAGAGTATTCGCATCCCGAATTCACGGCGCATGGCCGCCAGTTGTCGCTTGATTGTCGGTTCCGGGATCTTGGTTTCCCGGTGGAGGTCGTGAATGCTCGGCTGTTCAGCGGTGGATAAGGCCCTGATCAGATCGAGCTTACGCCTCATGTCACTGGATATTTTCATAGGCATGTTATGGCCCGGCTATGCCGGGCTCCACTCTTTCCGGTTATCAGGCTTCCATCCCCACTAATTCAATCTCGGAGGCCAGCACTTTGATTTCCTTTTCACCGCTACCTTCAGCCACCTTCACCCAGACCTGTTTGGGATCCTTGCAGACACGATCCAGAAGCAGAATCCCGCGTTTGATGTCCGTCTCGGTTGGGACGTTGACCACCACAATGAGGTTTTGCGGCTCGGTGAACCTCCAGTCTTTGTCAGCCGGAAGCGGCGGCATGGCATCCTGGTGCTTGGGCTCGGGCTTTTTCTTCGTCTCTGAATCAGACTTTTTCTTCGGTTTCTGGGCGGCCTGGCTCTCTTCACCGCCCTCTTCGCCGTCACCCTGTTCGTTTGCACTTTCCGAACCATCCTCCGTTTCTGGAGGCATGTAGCCCCCTGACTCCGGCTGTTCGGATTCGCCACCGATCACACCAGCTACTGGGCGATCCTCGCCTTGTGCGGCTTCAGCCGCTTCTTCCGGCTTCTCAATTTCCGGATTCTTGGCGGCGTTGAGAATTTTTCGACTGACTTTTCTTGAGATCCCACCGAACTCCAGTGCCCGGTCACACGCTTCCTCGCACATTTCCTCGCTAATGTCGTACAACAGTCGCAGGTTGTTCAGTGTTTCGGTGTCGCCGCAGATTCCCTGCTCGTACAGATCCATGACGCAATCGGGCAGCTTGAGCAACGACAGGTGTGTTGAAACATAGACGGCTGTCTTGCCAATTCGTTTGGCGATGTCGGCCTGCTTCCAGCCCTCATCCGCAAACTTTTTCAGCGCGTAGGCGATTTCCATCGGCTCCAGATCGTCTCGCTGAATGTTCTCTACCAGCTCGCCAGCCGTTTCATCCAGCTCACTCTGGGCCTTGTCGTTCACGATAATATCAATCGTCTCAATCCCGGCCACACGCAACGCCCGCCAGCGGCGCTCACCTTTCTGGATAACGTATTTACCCTGCTCGTTTTTCGGGTAGACGATGATCGGGGTCTGCTGCCCCTCTTCGAGCATGCTGTCAGCCAGCTCTTCGATGTTCTTGAAGTTTTTTCGTACCTGCTCTTTGGACTCCACATCATCCAAAGAAACGGTCAGAACCTCTTTTCCTTTCCGGCCAGCCGCGACTTTCGCCAGGTCGGACAGTCCCTGAAGATTTCCGATAGCCATGTGTTACCCCACCTTAGCCAGCAATTCATCCAACACCGCCTCAACTTCTCTGGCGGCCACATGCCCGTATCGCAACTCCCAGACAGGGATGCCCTCGGTAATGGCAAAATCCAGAGGCGGACGGTGCATGATTTTGTTCTTAAACAACAGATCCGGAACCGAAGATTCCAGCTCTTTCAGCGAGCGGTCATGATTCACCGACCGATCCATGTCGTTGATGATGATGCCCAGGATGTTGAGCTGGTTATTGTACCCTTCCCGGATACCCACAATCGTTCTCAGAAGGCCTTCCACGCCATCGACAGCAAACCCAGAGAGCTTCACCGGACAAACAACGTGGGTAGACATCAGCAAGGCTGCCACGAGCTTACGGCCCAGGCTTGGCGGACAGTCGATCAGGACGTAATCGTACTGATCGAACAATTCAGCCATGTTCTTGGCCGGGTTCATTGCCTGGTCTAGTGGCACCGCCTCCATCTCGAACAGATCCGGATCGTTCTTGGGGGTGTGGATCAGATCCACACCAGAAGGGCACTTGATAACCTCAATCTCCGGCACAGAGTCTTTAAAAAGATCTGCCGTCTTTGTGCCGCTGAGGATTGGTTCAAACGACCCGTCTTCATGCGTTTGCCTTGGGGCCAGCCTGCTGGAAGTGTTTCCCTGCCCGTCCATGTCCACGACCAACACTTTCTTACCCTGCTTAATCGCCAGGTAGAAGGCCGTCTGGATACAAAGGGTGCTTTTTCCTACGCCGCCTTTCTGGTTGGCGTAGCTGATCACTTTCGCCATGAGTACCTCATTCGTTGCATTGGTCTGCCCCAAGTCTTGTTCTGCTGTGACAAACGATTCTATAGCGCATATTTTGATACCGCAACACTTCTATTTGGTTCTATTAGAACATTATTTGCGTCACAAAACTGCCAACTGGTGTTGCTCTGATGCGTCAAAATGAATAATTACCTTGCGGATGTTCCTCGCCGGATCTCTCTTCGCCATCGGGAATTTGCGACGATAAAAATACCGCACCAGTCTTGCTCGCCATTTACCAAGGTTTTGTACTGGAGACACCTCCACTGCCATTGGTGTGAGGCCGGAGGGCATGAATCGGCTCACCAGTCTGCGGATCTTTTCTTCCGGTTGGCCACCAAACAGGTGCGAATGCATAACGATGGTTGATGGGAGCTTGTCATAAGCGAGGGCCGCTTCAAGTGCCGCTTTTATGGCCCGCCCAAGCTGGCCGTCCGTTTCGTTGACATGCAGCTCCCAGCTCTTACCAAACCTTCGTGGAGTCACCAACAGACAATTCGCGCTGGCTGATGGTATGGACGCGAATCCAAGAAACGTGCCTTGGGTGGTCAACGCAATTGCCCAGGCCGCCGTGATCAGGAACACGACAACCCCAAACGATGCCAGTAGAAACACCGTGTTCACCACAACCCCCGGAAAAGCCGCATCTGCGTGAAAGGCGTGATTAAAAGCCACACCAATCCCTGCGGCTAACAGCGCAGCAGTCGGAAGCGTTAAACCAAGCAGAAGAGCCGGAGCCCACCGAACGATGACCCCCGTTCTCCTGGCCAGCACACCAAATACGTTGAGCTTTCTTTGCTTGCTTAGTGTTGTCACGTAACAACAAAACACCCACCCCACCCCGCAAGCTACGAAACTGGCCCACATGAATCCCGATACCTGCCAGTTCTCACCTGTTGGGTACATAGAGAAAACCGCCAGTAAAAGTCCAGCGGTAATGCTGGCACATACCCCCAAGATCCATTTGATACTCATCGGCAATTACCTGCCTTTCGGTAACCGGCTGCCCTGGCCTCCGCTTCGGTAACAAACTTCACAATGTTGTGAGAGCTGATCCGGTCATAGCTTGGACAGCCCACCGGCAAATGATAGATCTTGCTGTTCCGGTTCCCCCGGATGATGATGGATCCTTCGGGTTCAACTCCAGCTTTGGTCTGCATTCCGCCAGCGATTCCTTTCAATCCGGCACCGCTGTTCTTGTGGCCCAGCCGCCAGGACTTCTCTCCAGTCACAAAGGGATTGTTGTGCCCAACCATTCGGGCAATGCGAGCGTCACGCTCCCGCTCCCAGGCGGTAACAGGGTATTCCTTGTGCCAGGCCATCATGAGCTGCTGTTGCTGGCGACTCATGCGTAGGTTGTACCGGTCATGAATGTAGAAATACGTGCGAGCGATCCGACCACGAACCTCCGGGCGAGGCTCCACTACGCGCTCCTTGAAGTCCACCTCGAAGTCACACTGCCCGTAAACACGCGGCTCGCCAGGGATCATGCCAAACTGGTAGTTCGAGCGGTCGGCATTCGCTTCTCCAACCGTAGGGACAAGGTTGTGGGGATCTGCTTCCATCACGCGGAACACCGGATCTGACGAGCGACAATTGCGGCGACCGCCCTCCTGCCAGCACTGGCGCTGATGCCCCATCACCCACGCTGGAACCACATGCTCCCACTCTGTTCTTTCTGCACGGTTTTCCTGAGCGCGGGTTTCATATCCGCAGCTTGCCCGGTTCACCCTTCCCCCAGACTCGCCCACCCAGCGCCAATCACAGCCGCAATAGAAAGTACCCTCACTGCCTCGGGCCTGATCAAAGTAGACCTCTTCTTTGAGCTTCTGCTTGGCTGTTCTGAAGTTGTCGATGTCCGCTGACGCGGTGCTGACAACCAACAACAAGCTGACAAGTAATACCCAGGTCTTTCTCATGCCGCTTTTTCTCCGTTGTTCAGATTAAACACTTCGATGGCAATGCGTTTCGCTTCCTTGATGTCTGCTTTCAATGCCGTGGCCAGGGCGGCATAGGTGGTTTGCCTTGCCCTGGTTAGCCCGTCGTTACGCCTTTCAAGAAAACTGGAATGACACCTATCCAGGGTGCGGGAGGTTTTAATTGCCTCATTCAAGGCATCGCGTAACGCAATCAACTCTTTTGTTTCTGGCATTTTCATATCCCGGTCGCAGAACCATAGATCTCATAGAGTCATTTTATGATTCTGTAATAAAAATGCCACCCCATGAACTTTCACATGTGAAAGTTCTGAGGACTCAGGGATCCAACAGTGCAGACTTCCCTACCGTTAATCGTCCGCAGGTGCGAAATGCGCGAATTTTCACATGTGAAAGTTGCCACGGCTCAGATTGCACCGATGACAGCACTCACCCATTGTTACTCGCGCCTCCCCTTAACTGTAATTACGATAATTACCGTATTTACAATTTAACCGGCTATCCCAATAACAGTCACGGCACGGCAGGCATTATCGAGACACTCCCCCGCTCACGCGGGAAACACTACTGGGTGCATTGTGTGGACAGAACACCTTTCGGTTCACCCCCGCTTACGCGGGAAACACGCGGCGGAAAACCCGCTTTCCGTAACATTCACAGGTTCACCCCCGCTTACCCCCGCTTGCGGGAAACACAGGACTTTTTGGAGCCTCTCGCTCTTTGCGCCCGGTTCACCCCCGCTACGCGGGAAACACTGATTGGCGACCAGGCGTTTAATGTGCTGCAACGGTTCACCCCCGCTCACTTGCGGGAAACACTCAAACCACTTGCCCTTACCGTAACCGTGTCGCGGATCACCCCCGCTCACGCGGGAAACACCGCACCAGTCGGCCCACTGCCGCCGGATTCTACGGATCACCCCCGCTTACGCGGGAAAAACATGAGTTTGCCAGTGGGGTATTCGTTTCCCTCCGGTTCACCCCCGCTTACGCGGGAAACACCTCCGTGCTCGACGTGCGTGGGTACGAATACAGGGATCACCCCCGCTCACGCCGGAAACACTATATCGAATCGGTGGTACTGGATAGTGATCCCGGTTCACCCCCGCTCACGCGGGAAACACTGTTTTACTGAGTCTGGCGAGGTTCGAGACTACGGTTCACCCCCGCTACGCGGGAAACGCTGATACTGTCGGTTTTCGAGTAAAATCCAATCCGGTTCACCCCCGCTCACGCGGGAAACACACCTCAATGTGTGCGGTCATGAGAAAACCCTCCAGGTTCACCCCCGCTCACTTACGGGAAACACCGGTCTGTAATCTCACCATCCGGTGTGACGCGAGGTTCACCCCCGCTCACCACGCGGGAAACACGTTACCGAGATACCGACACAATGCCCGATCGGCGGTTCACCCCCGCAACGCGGGAAACGCTCGTAGAACTGCTCCACATCCCCCCAAACCAACGGTTCACCCCCGCAACGCGGGAAACGCTTTGCTCACTGGCCAATGAGTATTCATGGGTCCGGTTCACCCCCGCTTAATACGCGGGAAACACCGGTCTGTGATTTCCCCGTCTGGCGTGACCTTAGGTTCACCCCCGCTCACTTGCGGGAAACACCGGTCTGTAATCTCACCATCCGGTGTGACGCGAGGTTCACCCCCGCTCACCACGCGGGAAACACGTTACCGAGATACCGACACAATGCCCGATCGGCGGTTCACCCCCGCTCACGCGGGAAACACGTGGTTCGCGAGAGAATGGCTCCGGTGTCGTGCGGTTCACCCCCGCTCACGCGGGAAACACTAAGCCAAATCGTTAATCATTTCCGGTGTCACCGGTTCACCCCCGCTCACGCGGGAAACACCAGCAAAATCGCCGGAGCGGTGATCGTATCCGGGGTTCACCCCCGCTTACGCGGGAAACACCTCCCGGAAACTGACTAACCACCAGCCACGAACGGTTCACCCCCGCTTACGCGGGAAACACCTGTAGCTGGGAGTGCTAGGAGTTGCGTATTCCGGTTCACCCCCGCTTACGCGGGAAACACGTGGCCGGGGACGCTGACGAGTCGGAACTGTGCGGTTCACCCCCGCTTACGCGGGAAACACGGCGTGTAGAGACTCGTTGGCCAGCTCCTGGGCGGTTCACCCCCGCTTACGCGGGAAACACTCCAACATATAGATGGGCACCTACCGCATACATCAACATGTTGGGCTTAATCGGAATAGAGAAACTTCGTGAAGTCCAGACCAGCCGCCTTGATGTCCTGCTTAGCGTTCTGCCAGACCTCAAAGCTCTTTTCCAATACCTTATCGTCTGTGTAGTCCTCCAGCTCAAACTCTCCGAAGGACAGGGCAACGCGCCCGATTGTTTCCGATCTCAATGCCCCAGGCGTCCGGGTCATAACATCCCATTCTGCTCTAACCTCACCGCAACCGTTCCGGAAGTGTGCCCCAAGGAATGGTTTTTCTGAGAAACGTAGCAACGTGTCAATGAAGAGTCCGATCTCGATGTCTGTTGCGTTGCTGAGCACAAACTTATGATCCATTTCTGTGCCCGGTATGATGGCCTCATAGCCTCTCATCAAATGCTGAATGGACGTTTTGGAGCCTTCCTTGTCGTTCTCCAGCCGTGCGATTGATTCCTCAATCTTATTCAGTTGTTTTTTTATGGATGCTTTCTCTCCATCACCTGCTGCATCACGCAATTGACGCCTCAGCGCTTGCTGTTTCGCTTTCTCTTCCCGGATCTCACCCTGTTTGGCGTGATCATCAACCAGGATCTTTTTCAGTCGTTCCATTTCATCCGGTTTGATAAAAGCCGTTTGCGAGGGATCCCGGCTAAAGTCTTCTGTCCGCACTCCCTGACCGTGGATGAAAACGCATTTTTCATTCGGCTCGTTAGGAGTCATATCACTGATTGAGAGATGACCGGGCATTTTCCAACGTCCGAATAAACTCAACATCGGGTTAACAGAGCGCAGATCGCGTTCGCTAAAAATGAAGCCTAGAGAGGGATTTTGGTTCGTTCCTCCGTTGGAGGACGTATCAACCCCCTGAGTCAGCATGTAATGGACATCAATAGAAAACGGTTTTTCGTCGCCTGTAGCCAACACTGTTGCTTCTCGCACCAGATCCCGACAGGCACGGCGCAAGGTTCCGCTCAACGTGGAGCCAGGGAAATAGACAGGTGTTTTTTCTGCTTTAGCACCTGCCCGTGGCAGTCGGGTTGGTTCTAACTTCTCCCCAAAGTCGTCTTTTGGTCGGCCAACTGCCAGCGGGGAAACCGCAGTAACTTTACCGTTCAAAACCAAAGTCTGTGTGTTTGTCATGATCAAGCTCCATCCAGTGCTGATGTGTCGTCGTAGATTGTTCGGATCCGTTCGGGCAAGTAGCAGGGCTCTCCCTGCTCGCCCCGAAACGGGGGCATCAAGAGTGCGTCTTCAATGAGAAGTTTTTCAGGATTTCTTAGTTGGTAATCGCTATCCAGTGGTATGGGTCTGGCGAGATCCCGGTTAGGATCCACGATGCTGTAATCCTTTCTTTCGGGCATGGCTCTCACCCGACCGATGGTGCCAAAGCCGATAGAGGCGTTCACACCGATGGACGCCAGATAGAACTCCATCAGGCTGGCGATAGCGCCGCCGTTGCCTACGCCATGAAACACAAGGCTTTCGGCCCAATACGCCTTCCACTGGTTCATGCGTATCCGGTACTTACCTCCCAGCAATTCGAGTTTCTTGTATGGTTTTCGCTTGCCAAACGGAGCAATGAGATCCTCGTGCAAATCTTCTTGTCTCATGGCTCCGACCGTGCTTCGATCCCTGGCAATCACCTCCTTAATCGGGGCCGCCCTGGAGGGTTTCTTGATCACTTCTTTTGGATCAATGTTCCAGGCGTTGCCTTTAAGAAAGTCCTCGGCAATATGTAGTTCTTTCCGAACAAAAAACGCGCATGACGAGGCATGGAAAAAGCGCCCATTGAACTGGAGATAGTCATGCAGCTTCTCCCTTGCGGTGTCCGGACACCCGTAATTGAGGTACAGGCAATGCCAGAGCAAACCTTCGAGCCGCAGTGGCCGTGATCCCAGGACAACCGGTGTTTTAAGCTCGACTTCCAAGCGGAACGGTTTCATACAGATTCCACCTCGCTTTTTGTAACGCCCTGCCTGAAACCTCTTGCCACTTCATCAAGCGCCTTAAAGCTCCCATCCGCCCAATAGGTTTGGGAGTGTCTCTGGTAGCTCTCCAGAAAGCGTTCTGGTATGGCGCGTTTCAGATTCGTCCATGTTTTATTCGTTGCGATGGATATGGGCCATGGGAAACGCGGGTCAGCAATCCAGACTGTGCCAACGTCAGTACGCTTTCGGATCAGACGGCCTACCCCTTGACGGAACTTCCGTATGGCCCTGTTCTGACGGGCAGCCTGAAGCCAGCCTTCCAGCTTGTCGTCCCTTAATTTGGGGTTCCAATCTTTCCAGTGGCGGATCATCACCTTTTCCCGGAACGGGTTGGGCGGCGGCGTGGGGATACGGGTGATCATCAGGTTCTGGAAAAGCTGGCCGCCATCGTTGTCCCGAAGAGACACACCTTCCCAGGCTGCCGGTGTCAGTAGCACTCCTTTGTGCTCCTGGAACTGCGCCAGCTTCTCTTTCAACGCTTCCCCAGGCCGATGGACAATGACCGGCACGTGGGTCAGCAATTCACCCAGACGCATGGTTTCCTCATACGAAGAAGTCAGCACCAACAACGGCCCTCTTTCGGACGCAACGGTGATGAGACTGGCGGTGTAGGCCAACCAGCTTGGCGAAAGCGCCACGACGATCTGCTCCTGTTCATCGAGGGTTTTGGCAAACGGGGCCGGGATCTGGGGAAACGTCAGTATGAAACGCATATCCCCAAACTTCTCCGGCCTGTAGAAATCACCCTCTTCAAACAGTTCTGCCCTCACTCCAAGCCCGCCCTGAATGGACTTGAAAGAGCCTTTGTTGCCATCAGACAACGTGGCACTGGTCAGCATTAGCCGGGCATTAACACCTTTTTCCCGATTAACCATCTGGTTAATCACGGCGGCAGGCTTGGGATATGTGACTTCCAGTGCCGAAATGCCTTTGATGGGCGAGCGGCTAATGCCCAGATACCCGTACTTGTGATCTTCGTTGTTAAACTCTTTCAGAAAAGCGAAAGAGTGCTCCAATTCCTCCACAAGCATCTGTGTGTCGTTATCAAGGTTCTTGGCTCGCTTTTTAAGCAAGCCGAGAATTCCTGACGCATGGGAGACGATGATTTCCCGCTGGCCGTGAACCCGCTCTGTCAGGTCAGCACCATCCTCCAATAAAAGAGAGCGTTTTTTATCATCGTGATATTCCGGGCAGGCCTTACAAATCAGGCCTTCAATGGCCTTGGCGGCATTAATCGCTTCATAGGCTTGTGATCGTCTCTTGGGAGTAAGGTGAGGCTCCAGGACGCTGAGCAAGCGCCTGATACGACTTGGCCAGAACTTTTTGCCCATGAAACTCTCTGCCGCCCGCTCAAAGCCATCGGCTTCATCCAGCACCATAAACTCAATGTCTCGCCCGTCTTTGCGCCCGAGCATTGTGTTGTATTTGGCGTCGATGATAGCGACCGTATGGGACGTAATAATAAGGTCGGCATCTTGCGCACTCAGCCGGTCTTTTTGGAATTGATCGTTACCGTGCTCTGAGCTGTCCTTAGTCTTAATCGCAATGCCATCTTCGGTAATACCCTCGGGCAGAGCCTCAATTTCACTCAAAAACGTCTCCAGAAGCCCGTCTTGCGCCAAACAGCTTTCCATGGCCTGGAGGTACGGCTGCTGCTTTTCTTCCGTCAGATAGTTATTCAGGAGCAGCTTCAGGCGGTTCGGATTCAGGTAATGATTCGCACCAATGACCTGTGCAATGCTTGCAATCCGGTAGCCACAGTCATCGAGATAATCTTTGGCCAGGGCCAAATCGCCTTCCTGCATGATCTGGTTCTGAAGGTGAACCGTGTGAGTTGCCACCAGACCACGCTTTCCAGTGAAGGACAGGTGCAGCATGAGCGGAATCATGTACCCCAGGGTTTTCCCGATTCCTGTTTCAGCTTCCATCAACGCTATTTGCTTGGTATCGCCCTGGAGCCAGCGGGCGACATCAATCGCGTAACGATGTTGTTCCGGCTCAAAGGTCAGCCCCTGCCTGACTAGCCAGCCTTCGGAGTTAAAGCACTGATCTACCGCTTCGATCAGTTGAGTGGGGGTGCATTTGTTACTCATCAGAGATGTCCTCCATCATCCCAAAGCCATAACCTTTTTTTCGTCCGATACCGTTAAGCCAGGCTGACGCCGCATCCACGGGATTGACCACTTCCAGTGTCATGGTGAAGCTCAGACTGGGCACGGAAAATTGTGTCCCGGCCCGCTTGATCCGACTGCGCTTAGGGTTGCCCCAAACAGCATCCTTGAGGGCGAAGCCGTGACGACCAACCAGATCTGTAAGCCACTGATGCAATTCGTCTGGTCTGCGATCCCGGTAGCGATACCGTTCACCGGGAATTTGTGCCATCGTGACAATCTCCGCCCTACTCCGAAGGATGCGGCCAGGCTCGAATGTTTGACTGTGCTGTTGTGTTGGTATGTCTTTCGGTAGGGACTGACCCCGGAGCGTAACCATAACCTGACCCTTCAGGCCGGGGTGTTGCAGCACCGAGTAGATGTAGTCCCTTTCGAGCTTGGAGCCTCGCAACTGGCTTACCGCACTGTAGACCTGGGCATGAATATCCTGCCGATTTGCTGAATCAGGAAGCATCAACCCTGCTTCCTGGTAGCTGACCGTCATCGGGTTCATTTCTTTTGCTCCGCATTTTTCAGCATTGTGCCGGCCAGCTTCAGGACGTAGTTTCTCGCGTGTGGATCCGCTGGCATTTTCTTGTGTAAAGCGGCTATGGCAGGGTTCTCATCGACCAGTTTGAGCAGCGCTTCTTCTCGTTCGGATGAGATGTACCTCGTGGTTTTCGCTCTCATGAGGTCTATCCAGCCGAGCCCCTTGTTCGTCAGTAGCTTTTTGGGTATCCCTTGCAAATCGTCTGGTTGCACCAATTCGTGCGGCCTGACCGAAATAGCCCCTTTCCCGCCATCACAAAACCAAAACATCCGCCCCGGCTCCGACACCTGGAGGCTGGAGATAAATTTCTCGCGGCTTTGCCCTACCGCCGAAACCAGCAGGAACGGTTTGTCTTCTGGCACCTTTTGAAGCGCATCAGCAATGCAATCATCGCCAGAAAGAGGAATTACTTCGTCGAACAGGGGCTCCAGCGATGTGAGCTTCTCGAAGTGTGTTTTCGTGGCATAACCGATGCTCTTCGTCTCAGTGACCAGCATGCCCAAGGAGGAGATTCCGGCCAGACTCTTTATTTTGCCTGTGCCGAAGTATTCCGTGTCCGGCATCACTGCGCTATGGCAGCTCAAACACCGAATTTCCGTGTAGTCGTAGGATTTTTCGTTTACGTAAACATCCTTGTAATACCACTCATCTGAGGGCCGCTCGCAGTACGCACAGGTAACCCTATGCTCCACAGGCAGAGCCGACTTCATGGCTTTCTCTACAAGCGGCTTCCCTAGTGTTGTTGCCAAAAAATCAATACCAGCCAGCGTCATTTCCCAACTCTCACAGGTTCATTTTTTGATACGATAATAAAAAAAGCGGCTTTGCTCAACTGTTTTTGTGACGGAGTTTCGATTTAATGATTACATCAATTTTAGAAACGAAAGAAACCGACTTCCGAAAATTTCATTGAATTTTCCAGGTCAGTTTCTTGGAGGTGCTAAGCTATGAATGAAACTGTCATTCACTAGGAGAGAGCGATGTGGAGCTTATGGCCTTACGCTAAAAAAGTGCATATCCCAACGGGCTTTTTTCTTGAGCCTTTACCCGAATCAGAACGACCAGAAGCCGCAAACGACCCGATTTTCTAGCCAGAAAACCCTCATTTATTCGGACTTGGGCGGTTCAGAACCTATCCATAGCAAGAGCCCTAGCAGGATAGGCAGGCCGCCCAGGATCCGTTCCCATCCTTTCAATGAATGGCCCCCAGCGCCCGTGGTGCCCGGCAGCTCTCCCCCTAGCGCAAGAAAAGCTCCAAAGCAGATGATGGCTACAGCAATGAGTTTGATCTTCCAGTGGTCTGACATGACAATCCTTGAAACTGGCGCGGGTCGCCAGAAAAGTTTCACATGTGAAAGTCCTGAAGGCTTACACAGATCCCATCTCACAACCTGGAGCAAACTATGCCACTGGACGGACTATTCACTCCCAAAAGCCTTGATCACTACCGGGCAATGGCTGTCTCAGGGAGCTATCAAGCCAATCTCAACCAAAGCCAGGTTGCGGCAGTTCTGAAGGCCCATGACTACGGGCTCGCCATACTGACTCCCGAGGAAACTCGGCTGGTTGAACAGGTGATGAGTGTCTTGAAGGATCAGATTTGGCCTTAACCCGGAAAGCGCCTCACCATTTGTTGTCACGTTGCAACATTTCACGAAATCAGGCCTATCCCTTTTTGGTCTTGGCCCTGTGCTGATCAATCGCCTCAAATACTTCTGAGACATCGACTCGCTTGACGGGTGTCCTCGGGATGCTTCCGGGGGGAACATCTTCCAGCCTTACCGGTTTGGAGGGCTTCTTTTCCTTACGCAAGCGGACGTAGTGCCACCGGATAGCAGCCGCTTCGCAGAGCCGGGCATCAAGCCACTGCTGGGTCAGGTCGGACGCTTCAATGATTTCACCTTCAACCGCTCGATAGCCTGTCGTCAGGCTTTGAGCAGTTGTCACAACAACACGCAACTTACCGTTTTTCCAGCAGATAGAGATCACAACACCAATAATGCCGGTGTCCAGGCGTTTTCTAGGCCCGGTGGGTGCGGGATACCAGGGGCGTGAGTCCACCTCTTCTCGCTGCGAAAGATCTCTCCAGGCCTCTTCAAGCGTTTTGAAGTAACGCTGCTTGTTGGCATGGGTCGATCTCCAGAGTCCGCAAGAATTGAAACTCAGCCCTCTGGGAAGGTACAACGTCTCTCCCTGCACTTCCGTTTTCCGACATCCCGGCCTTGGCACTGAGAAGTCGGGCATTTCCTTATCCGCTATTAGCTGGGAGGTGCGTTGTTCTGACATATCGTTACTGAGTTGAGTTAATGTGGCCTTGCCGGATGAATTGCACCAGCGGAGTTAATCGCATCTTCTTGGGCCTGGCAAGGTCAACATAGCTCAGGCCCGCTCGGGGCAGTCCCTGGACATACCCCTGAATCCGTGACTTCAACGAGCTGAACTCACGCCCAAAGCCTGCAATAACAAGGCTTAGAGCGATATAATAGCATCTGACACCCATTCACCCAGTTAGTGCTTTCGGCTCATGCGTACCTTCACTCTCCAGCAATCCCGAACCGAAGTCTATACACCCAATGGCGGGCTGGCCCTGGTCGGTCATTGCCTGAACCGGCATACATCGCTCACCAAAACCGCCCGCACCGTCGTCAAGCGGCACGGTATTCCGAACATTGAACTGATCCGGACCTATCTTGGCCTGATCACGCTGGGCAAGAGTGACTTCGAGGCGGTCGAGCCGGTTCGAACGGACCCATTTTTCAAGTCTGCCCTGGGCATCAAGCAATCGCCATCGTCGGCCCGGTTGCGCCAGCGATTTGATGAAGACGCTCAAGGCCTGACACCCCTGCTGGACGATGCCAGCGTCGAGTTTCTTCAGTCCGTCGAAGCTCCGGTGTCACCTCTGGCGATGGGCCACGTTGCGCTGGATATGGATGTCTTTCCCATGGACAACAGCCAGACCCGCAAAGAGGGTGTCAGCTACACCTACAAGGGTTATGACGGCTATGCGCCGATGGCCGCCTACCTTGGGCAGGAAGGCTGGTGCCTGGGTTGCGAGCTGCGCCCTGGCAGCCAGCACGCCAACAAGGGATTTCTCGATACCCTCAAACGGGTGTTACCCCGGGCTCGATCACTGACGGATAAGCCCATTTTGTTGCGCCTGGACAGCGCACACGATGCCCGTGCCAATCGCGATTTCCTGCGCGAGCAGGACCAGGTCGACTTCCTGATCAAGTGGAACCCTCGTAAAGAGGATCCGCTCGTCTGGGCGGACAAGGTCCAGGCCCGGAAAGCCTGGTCACTGGAGCGCGATGGCAAGATGGAAGCGGTTCTGTCGGAAGCGATTCCGGACGAGCCCGGTCTGCGTCGCATCGTGAAGGTCACCGTTCGTACCAGCGATGCCGAAGGCCAGCTGTATCTCGAACCGGAAGTCAGCCTCGAAGGCTGGGTGACCTCGTTGCCGGCCGAAGTAGCCGACGAGCAACACATCATGGCGCTGTACAGCGATCACGCCACCAGTGAGCAGTTCCACAGCGAGTTCAAGACCGACCTGGACCTGGAACGACTTCCGTCCGGGAAATTCGACACCAACAACCTGGTCATGGCCTTCGCGACGATGGGTTACAACGTGTTGCGCTGGATGGGTCTGCGACTGACCGGCCCGGATGCACCGGTTCGCCACCCGGCCAGGCGTCGCCGCCTGAGAACCGTGATGCAGGAAATCATGACCATGGCCTGCCGCCTGGTGCACAGTGGCCGGCAGTGGATCCTGCGATTTGGCCGGCACTGCCCAGGCTTTGCGGTTTACCGCGATCTTTATCGGGGCCTTGCTTCCGCCGGATAGGCCAACTCAACCACTGGCAAAAAGCAATCCTCCCGGAATCCTCTGCCGGGACAGCCCGCTATTGCCTAAACACTGTATGCTGGTTATTTATCAACCAATCTCGGGCCGTCGGTTGCTCCCGCTCTTTGCTTCCTGACCTCAAAGTCAGAATCTCACCCAGTTATCGCCTCTTGTTGGCGCAGAGGTGGGCTTGACGGGTATATTGGCGAGCGAAGTCACTGATTCAGGATACCTTTTCAACCACTGCCTAACCTGGCCACTATTCTCGGATTGGCTGTACGCTTCATCAATAATGATCGTCATCGTGCGTCCTTTTCTTTCACATGTGAAAGTCGCTTTTCACCTATCGGCTACTGACTCATTACACGCATTTCTGAATCGACGGTGATTTTGCTAACGCCTTGACAGTCCTGGCACTCCAGGGCGTAGGTGTGCTTGCTCTTACGCACCTTTGTTTTCTTGGAGCCGCAGGCTGAGCAGTCGCTTTTCATGGCTGTGTTTGTATGGCATTTGGGGCATTCAGTGTAATAACCGAACTTCCCATACTTAGCGACCAAACCCTTTGTTTCGTTGCACTTCTTGCAAGCCAGTGCCCATCGAGCATCTACCGAAGACGTTTCACGCCGTTTTTCCTCGGATTTATGCTTTTCCTTGGCCTCCTTCTTTTCCGGGGCTTTAGGCTCAAGCGCCTCAACTGCTTCGACTTTTGAACTTCCTGCGGATTCCAACCCCTTCAACTCATTCGAGATAGCCTGCATTTCCTTATCGGTAAAGGCTGGGCGGGTATCAAGTTTGAGCACACTGAACTTGTATTTCTTAATCAGATCCTCAACTTTGGCTGGGATCTGGTCGGCTTTTGCAATGAGGTTGTTGATGTCTTCGGGGATTTCATCCCTTCGGATCAGAGCTGAGCTGGAAAGCGCCACCAGAACATCGTAGGTTCGACCACCAAAACCCTTCTGCAATCCCAATAGTTTCCCAAGAAGATCCTTATCTCGGCTCTTGAGGTACATCTTCAAGATTTTGGGTATCCGGATTTTTTGGTTGATTGGCTCATATCATGATGACGGAACCAACCATCAGCTCAGCGGATTACCTGGTTGATGACGACTCTTCTTCACGGCCCCTGCAAGTTTGCAGCAACGCCCAGGTTCGCATGCCGAGATACGCAGTGAGGCTTCGCGATCAACACACCATGCATTCACAATGTCACTGCAAGGTCCGGCATGTCTCTGCTCAGTCCTTACGGCCTGAGCTAGCCCTATACAGCTGTTGTTTGCTCTCCTCGCTGATCCCCGTCAGGATGCCGCAGGCATTGATCTCCCGACCCTCGTTGCAACTCGCCCTCAGTGAAACGAGTTGTTGCTCAAGCGCTTGCAGAGCAGTTATCTGCGACCGCACATGAGAGATGTGGTCATCGAGCATGGCGTTGACGGCGGTACAAGGCTGGCGAGGGTCGTCCTGATAGCTCTGTAGCTCGCGAATCTCTGTCAGTGACAGGTCCAGAATTCGGCAGCGGCGGATAAAGGCAAGCCACTCGCCATGCTTCTCGGTATAGACACGGTAACCATTCTCCTGCCGTTCTGGCGGCGGCAACAGGCCCTGCTGCTCATAGAAGCGGATCGTCTGCGTGTCGATACCCGCTATCTGGGCTAACTGACCAATGCGCATCAGGCTTACTCCTCAACGGATCATCTGTCCCATTGACCTTATAGTAGCTATATAGTTTTTAATACTAGCAATCTATGTTGGTTAACTGGAGCCGTATCGTGAGTAAAGCCTGTGGTGGCCCATGTAGCTGCGATGCAACGCCTGCAGCGGATACCGATATGCCGGTCTCCTCCGAAGCGTCAGGGGAATGGGTCAGCGTGTATGCTGTGCCGAAGATGGATTGTCCCTCAGAAGAACGGATGATCCGCTTGGCGCTGAACGGCTTTGATGAGATTCGAACGCTGTCCTTCGACTTGTCGAACCGCCGATTGGAGGTCGTGCATGACGGCGAGGCTGAGCCCATTACCGCGAAACTGGCGACCTTGGGGCTAGGCGCCTCTCTTCAGGAAACCGTCATTGCCGACCCAGAGACGATCAAGGCCGCTGAGAGCTCGGCAGTCTCTGCTACGCAGGAGTCAGGCACTCTGCGCGTGTTGCTCGGTATCAATGCGATCATGTTCGTGGTGGAAATGACTGCTGGCCTGATCGCCCAGTCTACCGGCCTGATCGCTGATTCCCTGGATATGTTTGCCGATGCAGCCGTCTATGGCCTGGCTCTCTATGCCGTAGGGCGCAGTGCGAAAATGCAGGTACGTGCCGCGCATCTGGCAGGGGTACTGCAACTGATTTTGGCTATCGGCGTACTCGTCGAGGTGGTGCGACGCTTTGTTTTCGGTAGTGAGCCTGAATCGCTGATGATGATGGCGATCGCCTTCGTCGCGTTGATCGCCAATACCGGTTGCCTGCTGTTGATATCCAAGCACCGCGAAGGCGGCGCGCATATGAAGGCAAGCTGGATATTCTCGGCCAATGATGTGGTGATCAACATGGGCGTCATCGCCGCCGGTGCCTTGGTCGCCTGGACGGGGTCCAGCTACCCTGACCTGATTATCGGTACCATCGTGGGCCTGATCGTCCTCAACGGCGCTCGGCGCATCCTGGCGCTCAAGGGGTGAGGCTGCACGGTACGCAGCTATCGATGCCTGGGACACTTGATCGAAGTGGCTGTACAAGCGCGCTAGGCCTGAACGACAGCATATAGCGCGAAGGCTCGGAGCCAGCAAGGTAGCGTATCTAGCAGCCTGTCGGACTTAACCAAGCAGTATCGAAGTGAGATAATCAATACGACACGGGCCACAACCGGACTTCAATGATGGGACACTTTGTACTTGCCGATCGGGACACTGACTTTCTGCTTCCCCCTTCCATTCAGGATTGGTTGCCGGAGGATCACCTGGCTCGGTTTGTCGTTGAAGTGGTTGATCAACTCGATCTGTCTGCGCTCACCCGACAATACACGGGGCGCGGTTCGCGGGCCCATCATCCTGCCGTATTGCTCAGCTTGTTGATTTATGGATACGCGACCGGCGTTTTCTCCAGCCGCAAAATTGAACGAGCCACCCACGACTCGATTGCATTCCGTTATCTGGCGGCCAACACGCATCCTGACCATGACACGATTGCCACCTTCCGCCGGCGCTTCCTTCCTCAGATTGAGGCTCTGTTTGTCCAGGTTCTGCTGCTGGCTCGGGAAATGAATCTGGTGAAGCTGGGCCGGATCGCTCTGGATGGCACCAAGGTGAAAGCAAACGCCAGTAAGCACAAAGCGTTGTCCTATGCACATGCAAAAAAGATCGAGGCACAACTCAAAGCGGAAGTGAGCGCACTTGCCGCCCAAGCTGAGGCGGCAGATCAGGCGCCGGTGGTTGAGGGTATGGATATCCCCGCTGAGATCGCTCGGCGTGAATCCCGGCTGGAAGCACTGGCTGAAGCGAAGCGGGCGATTGAGGCACGAGCACAAGAGCGCTTTGAACAGGAGCAGGCTGACTACCAGCAAAAACAGGCCAAACGGCAGGCCCAGAGGGACGCCGGAAAAAAGCCTCGGGGCCGGGCGCCTAAACCACCGCAGCCCGGCCCTCGGGATACCGATCAGGTGAACCTGACCGATGAAGAATCGCGCATCATGCCCGTCTCCGGCGGCGGCTTTGAGCAGTGTTACAACGCTCAGGCCGGGGTGGATACCGAGACGATGCTGGTTATCAGTACGCACATGACCCAGGCGACAAACGACAAACAACAGATCGTTCCAGCCATCACCCGGATAGGAGCGTTGCCGAAGGCTCTCGGCACCGTTACGGATCTGCTGGCCGATACAGGGTACTTCAGTAAAGCCAACGTCCAGGCATGCAGGGAGAAAAACATCCGGCCGTCACTGGCGGTGGCGCGTGATCAACACCACTTATCCGTGTTTGATCGGTTCGCACCCGATGATCCGGCGCCTGTCACGGACGACCCAGTGACACAGATGAAACACCAGTTAACAACCCAGTCCGGACGAGCACTGTATGCACTGCGAAAACAAACGGTGGAGCCCGTGTTCGGAATTATCAAACAGGTGATGGGCTTGAGACAGTTCTCGATGAGGGGACTGGAGAAGGTTGCGGGCGAGTGGACGTTAGCCACGCTGGCGTGGAATGTGAAGCGGATGAGCGTGTTGAAAATGGCGCAGTGAGGGCCTTTTCACCCGCCCAAAGGCCGATCTGGTGCACCTCAAGGTACCATAGAGGCTAACCTGGACTCTCTGATGACCACTAACGGTCAAACTCGGGAAGCCAAGCGAACAAGACAACTTTAAATAACGCCTGTCAGGTGCAAGTCCGACAGGCTGCTAGGAATCAACTAAGGAAGGAAGATGATGGATAGTATCTGGCTGGTACTCGGCCTGGCGCTGTTGCCCGCCTTAGGCAATTTTAGTGGTGGGCTCGCTGCGGAGGCCTCCCGAACTACCGGGCGCCGTCTCAATTACGCCCTTCACGGCGCTGCCGGCCTCGTCATTGCGGTGGTGGCGGTTGAAATCATGCCGCGCGTGCTAGAGAACCTCTCAGCCTGGGTAATCGCCCTCGCTTTCGCGCTGGGCGGCATTGCTTACGTAGGTATCGAGAAGCTCGTTGAGAGTCTCCAGAAGCGACAAGGCCAGCAGGGAGAAGGCGGTCAGACGAGTGTCTGGATGATCTATATCGCCGTATCCATCGACCTGTTCAGCGATGGCCTCCTGATCGGGGCGGGGTCGGCGGTCTCACCGTCGGTCGCGATAATCCTGGCGGCGGGTCAGGTTCTCGCCGATGTTCCTGAGGGCTTTGCGACGATCGCCACCATGAAAGATAAAGGAATCCCTCGTAGCAAGCGGATACTGCTCTCTGCTTCCTTCGCGATTCCTGTGCTCTCGGCAGCCGTCTTTGCTTACTTCGTACTCAGGAACCAGCCGGAGGCATTTAAGCTAGCGGCACTGACGTTCACGGCAGGCCTTCTCACGGTCGCTGCCATCGAAGATATGGTCTCCGAGGCTCACGAGAGCGGTGACGATACGCACATCTCACCGCTGGCTTTCATAGGCGGCTTCGTCCTGTTCGTTCTGGTATCAGCGGGCTTGGAAGGGGTGGTATCGCAAAGCTAACGTACTGCTCCCCAACACAGCCACTGTCGTGCTGGCCGAATACGAAGCAGCTCCCAGCTTACGGCGCACCTAGTCGAGTCCAGAAACATTCACTTTGCCACCCTGGCCAGCCGGCCGAATGAATTGACGCAGCTTGATTAAGCGGAGCAAGAAAGCATGAGCCACAGGGTTGATCCTGGATTCGGAGGCGAGAGAGCATTGGGTGATAAGTGCGCGCTACCCTCTAGCCTATACACGGGCGTGCGCTATAAGCCGCTTCTGACAGGGGGGATGGCTCTACTTGCTGGAGGCGCCATGCCGCTTGCCTTTGCCCCTGTGGGCTGGGCATGGCTTGCGGTGATCGCTCTGGCAACATTTTTTGTCCTGACCGCGCAGTCTTCAAGGCGTCAGGCGCTGTGGTCGGCCTACCTCTTTGGCCTTGGCTACTTCGGCGTGGGTGTCTCCTGGGTCTTTATCAGCATTAGCCAGTACGGCAATGGCCCCGTGGTGGCGGTGTTAGTCACGGCGGCCTTTGTCTCGCTGCTCGCCCTCTTTCCATGGGGCGTCGCGTACCTCGTGCGCTGCCTGCGCCCTGAGATGGATGCAATGGCACTCTGGCTAGGGCTACCTGCGGCATGGGTGCTGAGTGAATGGATGCGCACCTGGTTCTTGACCGGCTTTCCCTGGCTCTTCATTGGCTACAGCCAGACCGACACCACACTTGCCACTATCGCTCCCGTCTTTGGCGTGCTTGGCGTGAGTTTACTGGTGGCACTTCTCGCTGGCGGGCTTGCCTGGGTTGTCCAGGGGCCAAGCCTGCGCCGTGCTGCGGTAGTCGGTGCCGTGTTAGTCGCTACCCTCGCCGGCTTGCAACTGCTGGATCGTGAATGGACGCAGCCAGCCGCTGACCCGATCGATGTCGTCCTCTTGCAAGGAAACATCGCGCAAGACAAGAAATGGGACCCGAGATACCGGGACATCACACTTGAGCGCTATCAGGCGCTTACCGCGCAGCATCTCGGAGCCGATATCGTGATCTGGCCAGAAGCGGCAATCCCGATGTGGCATGACCAGGCCAAAGCATATCTTGCTGAGCTTGAGGCGTTAGCCGATCAGGCAGGCACATCGTTAATGATTGGCGTCCCGGTACGCGAGGCGGAGGGCCGTACCTACAACGCCGTGGTAAGCCTCTCCGATCCCTCAGGCTTCTACTACAAACGCCACCTGGTGCCCTTCGGTGAATATGTTCCGTTTCGGGATCTTTTGGGGTCGGCCCTCGACGTGCTCGGGGCGCCCATGTCCGACTTCACACCGGGACGGGAAGCGCACGTCCTGAATGCAGCAGGGGTGCCCGTAGGGGCACTCATCTGCTACGAGGCGGTCTTTGGTGCCGAAGTCACTGAGCTTCTGCCCGAAGCGCAGTTACTGGTGAATGTCAGCAACGATGCCTGGTTCGGCAGCTCGCTCGGCCCCCTCCAGCATTTCCAGATGGCACGCATGCGTGCCATCGAAACCGGACGTGACCTTCTTCGAGCCACGAACACCGGTATCACAGCAGCCATCAATCATGAGGGCAAAGTGCTCAAGCGTGCTCCGCAGTTCGAAGTGGCCACCCTCAGCGCCGAAGTGACACCGCGAACTGGCGCGCCCCCTTATGTGCGCTGGCGGGATTGGCCTGTCCTTGGCCTGACCGCACTCGGACTCGGCCTGCTCCTGCTCCGTCGAATTCGTCGGCATCATCGGTTGGGTACATGACGCTTGTTATTTAGCAGCGAGCAAATTCTAGATTGGGTCAGGAGGAAGGGGATATGTCTACTTATGGCAGTCGGCTCGCAGAGAAAGCCCACGAGCCGGGAAAGGCGATGCGCTGGCTGTGGCTCTCGCTCCTGTTACTGTTTGTCGATCAGGCGAGCAAGTACCTTGCCAGCACCATGCTAGCGCATGGTGAAAGCGTGCCTGCCGCACCCTTCTTCAATTGGGTCCACCGCCACAATACGGGGGCGGCCTTCAGCTTTCTCGCGGATGTCGGCGGTTGGCAGCAGCCGCTTTTCATCGGACTGGCCCTGGTTATCTCGATATTACTGGTGTACTGGCTTTGGCGTTCACCACGCGTACTGAGTTATCGGCTCGCCCTCAGTGCGATCCTCGGCGGCGCGTTGGGCAATGTCGCAGATCGCTTGCGGTTAGGCTACGTAGAGGATTTTCTCGATTTTCACTATGCCCAGTGGCACTGGCCATCGTTCAACCTAGCGGACGTATGGATCTTCCTCGGTGTCGCCCTCTTTATTTGGGCGGAAATACGACATCAACCAGGCAGCCGCCGCCGCTGAATCGCCTAGCGTCTTCGCTATCGCATGCTTGACTTCCGGAATAGGCGCGTCCTGGGCCTTGATAAGGCGGCACGCCTTCATGAGCCAGCTGTACGTTCCTGATGCACGACTGCTGCCAAGGGCTCTGCTGCATCCTAACCAATCTGGAAGAGCGCACCCTGCTGGACCTGCTACCCGGTCGTCAGCAAGAGAGGGTGACAAGACGCCTCATGAGCATGGCCAACCGCCACCAGGTCGAGATCGTCAGCATGGACATGTGGAAGCCCTACCGCCGCGCCTTCCAGACGGTGCTGCCACAGGCCCGTATCGTGGTCGATAAGTTCCACGTCGTGCGCATGGCCAACGAGGCCTTAGAGAAGATCCGCAAAGGCCTAAGGAAGGAGTTGAAGCCCAATCAGCGCCGGACCCTCAAAGGTGACCGGAAAATCCTGCTGAAGCGCGCTCACGACGTTTCAGACCGCGAACGGCTCATCATGGAGACCTGGACAGGAGCATTCCCCCCAGCTCTTGGCGGCTTACGAGCACAAGGAGCGCTTCTACCATATCTGGGACAGTACCAATCGGCGTGGTGCCGAACAGGCTCTCGCCACCTGGATTGACAACATCCCTCAGGGGCAGAAGGAGGGTAACCGTCCGGTAAACCCATCTTGAGCCCGTCGCCGCTGCCGTCAGGATAGTGTCCACTAAAAAATAAGTGGACACTTAACATGACCAGCATAAGCGTAACCAAGCCCTACCAAAAACGTCGTCGTTACTCCAAAGAGCTTAAGGCTCGTATAGTCGCCGAATGTCTGAAGCCCGGGGCGTCTGTTTCCCGAATTTCGCTGGATAACGGCCTCAATGCCAACATGGTCCGGCGCTGGATAAGCGAGGCGCGACGGGCGGCTAAAACACCGGAAGCGCCAGGATTCGTTCCGATCCGTCTGCCAGCCGTAGCGCCTGTGCCGGACACCCCGTCAGTCTCGAGTCAATGTAGCACCATCCGCATCGAGATTCCCCGCGCCGGTGGCCCGGTCGTGGTCGAATGGCCGGCGGAGCAAGCCCATCAGTGTGCGGCCTTGCTTCGGGATCTGTTGGGATGATCCGCATTGACGAGATCTGGCTGGCCACCGAACCGCTGGATATGCGGGCCGGGCCCGACAAGGCCCTGGCGCGGGTTATTCAGGTATTCGGTTCGGCTAAACCCCATTGCGCCTACCTGTTCGCCAACAAGCGAGGCAATCGGATGAAGGTGCTGATCCACGACGGCTTTGGCATCTGGCTCTGCGCTCGTCGGTTGCACCGGGGCAAGTTCCACTGGGGCGAATCCTGGCGCGGTGACCAACTTCGCCTGACTGAGGAACAGCTGTCCGCCCTCGTTCAGGGCCTGCCCTGGCAGCGCATTGGCGCTGAAGGCGTGATCTCTATCCTGTAACCACAAGCCCTGCGGTATCGCCATAATCAGAACCGCGAATCGCTTGCGGCTCATGGGCTTGGCATACTAGCGGGCATGACTCAGCGCCCCGATCTCGACCAACTCTCTGCCGAACAGCTCCGTGCTCTTGCCACGGAACTGTTCGATCGAGTCGAGAGCAAGGAGCGCGCCCTGGTGTACCGTGATGCGGTCATTGAGAAGCTGACTCACGAAGTCGCCATCCTCAAGCGTCACAAGTACGCCCGTCGCAGTGAGCAACTCGATGCGGTTCAGGGCAAGCTGCTGGACGAACTGATCGACAGCGACCTGGCCGCTATCGAAGCCGAGCTGGACCAGGCGATGACCGAGGAACAGAAGGCGGCTCGGCCCAAGCAAAAGCCCAAGCGCGCCCCGCTGCCACCAGAACTGCCCCGCACCCTGATCCACCACGAACCGGAAAATACTCAGTGCCAGTGTGGCTGCCAGCTCAAGCGTATTGGTGAAGACGTCAGCGAGAAGCTGGATTACGTCCCAGGCGAGTTCACGGTGGAGCGCCACATCCGGGGCAAGTGGGCCTGCGACAAATGCGAGACCTTGGTCCAGGCACCGGTGCCACCACAGGTGATCGACAAAGGCATCCCGACGGCGGGTCTGCTGGCTCAAGTGCTGGTGGCCAAATACGCGGACCATCTGCCCCTGTACCGTCAGGAACGTATCTTCGGCCGTGCTGGCCTGGAAATCCCGCGCTCCACTCTGGCCGAGTGGGTGGGGGCCTGTGGTGTGCAGTTGCAGCCCCTGGTGGACGCACTGAGAAACACCTTGCTGGAACACAACGTTCTGCACGCCGACGAAACCCCGGTGAGCATGCTGGCCCCGGGCAAGAAAAAGACTCACAAGGCCTACGTCTGGGCGTACTGCACCACACCGTTCTCGGACCTCAAAGCCACCGTTTACGACTTCGCACCCAGCCGGGCGGGTGAACACGCTCGCACCTTCCTGGGTGACTGGCAGGGCAAGCTGGTCTGTGATGATTACGCCGGCTACAAGGCCGGGTTCGGTAACGGCATTACCGAAATCGGCTGCATGGCCCACGCCCGGCGCAAGTTCTACGACCTGCACGAAGCCAATAAGAGCGAACTGGCGGCCAAGGCACTGGAATACATCGGCGGGCTGTACGAGGTCGAGCGAGACACCAAAGAGCTGCCGGCGGATAAGCGGCGAGAAATCCGGCAAACCAGGGCCAAGCCAATCGCTGATGCGCTGCATCAGTGGATGCTGGCGCATCGTCAGAAAGTGCCGGATGGCTCCGGCACGGCCAAAGCCCTCGATTACAGCCTCAAGCGGTGGGCAGCGCTGACGCGCTACCTGAACGATGGTGCCGTGCCCATCGATAACAACTGGGTAGAAAACCAGATCCGGCCCTGGGCATTGGGTCGCAGCAATTGGCTGTTCGCGGGTTCACTGCGCAGTGGCCAGCGTGCGGCTGCGGTGATGACGCTGATCCAGTCGGCGAAGCTAAACGGCCATGATCCCTATGCCTATCTGAAGGACGTGCTGACCCGCTTGCCGACGCAGAAGAACAACGCCATCGACGAGATGTTGCCCCACAACTGGAAGCCGGCTACACCTGACAAGGTGTGATGGCCGGACGCTTACGAAGGAGGTTTGGAAGGATCTCGTCAGCGCCGTCAGTGGCTGGCGTGAAGAGATGCTGACCTACTTTGAGACCGACATCCCGATCACCAACGCTTTCACGTAGTCGATAAACCGCCTAGCCAAGGACAAAAACCGTGATGGCCGGGGCTATTCGTTCGAGGTAATGCGAGCCCGGATGCTCTATACCACCAAGCACAAGAAGAAGGCGCCACAAGTCAAGGAATCCCCGTTTCTGGGCAGAGCCACCATGACCTACAACATGGGACTCCCCGAGCCTGAGAAGAACTTCGGTGTCGATCTATCAACCTTCTGGAAGGACTAAGGGTTGGATGGGGCTGGAAGGCCCATCAACCACTTAATCCGGATACCCAAGATTTTCTGCTGGTTTTCAGCTTGCTGAATGGGGGACGGGATGCCAAACCATTTCCCCTGGTAACTTCGACTCCACTCGCCGTGGGCGTTTACATTAACCTCGCCCTTAACGCTCTTGCTTTCAACAATGATGAAGCCGTATTTGTGCAGGATCAGGTGATCAATCTGGGCGGATTCACCGTCCACCACGATCTGCAAATCATTGAACACCTCGACATCGCTGCGATCCAGAAATGCTCGCTTCAAGTGAAATGCGACATCTTTTTCGTTTTTCTTTCCAGAAAATGCCTTAACATTCATCACTCTTTCCTATCTCACACTCACTACTACGACTAACGACATTGTTTGTTTAGAACAATGTCATGAACTTGAAAACCACGGCCACGCCCTTTTGGAAGACACCCCAATCCTGCAAGGCCGCCAGACACGCGAATAAAAAGCCTGCAATAAATCCCGTTACCAATCCTCCAAGCAGTTTGTAATTAATGTCTGGAGGGCAGTCGCCCTGTACGGGATCATCCTTTCTCAACCTGAAAAGCTTCGGGTCATAATAGATGTCCGACTTTTCTAATCGTCGTAGAGTCCGCTCTTTCATGTAATCCCGATCTTGAACACCCACAGCCTTTTCCTTCGATACACATGACAGATTATCGACTGCTTAAACTTTCACATGTGAAACTTCCCGCCAGCGTTTTTCCTGTGAACGATTCACCTCTATCCTCGTTGGGACTTTCACATGTGAAAGTTTGCCCCTCCCGGTTACCCAGAGAAGGGCTATTCCGCGTAAGATCAAGTGGATTGTTTGGGCTTCGGGAGTCCTTCGTGGATACGGTCAATCAATCGAGGGAAGGGCAAGCTCTGAATCCAGACGGTGCCTGTACCAGACAGGGTGGTGAGGAACACCCCCTCGCCACTGAACAATGCCGACTTCACACTACCGGCCCACTCCACGTTGTAATCAATGCCGTTGGTGAACCCGACCAATGAACCGCTATCCACTCTCAGGGTTTCGTTGTGCAATGTTTTCTCAACGAGCGCCCCGCCAGCATGCAGAAACACCATTCCATCGCCTTCCACCCGCTGGAGCACAAATCCCTCTTCACCGAAAAAGCCAGCGCCTAGACGCTTCGTGAACTCAACGTCCAGTTTGGTGCCCAGAGCGGCGGCAAGAAACGCTTCGCGCTGACAGATCACCTTCTCGCCAAATTTCGCCAAATTGATTGGCACAATGGTTCCGGGGAAGGGGGCGCTAAACCCCATCTTTTGTGGAGAGCTTCCCTGGTTCGTAAAGTGAGTCATAAAGAGTGATTCACCTGACATCAGGCGCTTCCCGGCAGAAAAGATCTTTCCGAACAAACCTTCTTCGGCCTCGGAACCGTCACCCAATCGTGTTTCCAGGTGAATATCCGGCTCCATGTAACACATAGCCCCGGCTTCACCGACTACGGTTTCCGCTGGATCCAGCTCCACCTCTAGCACTTGCGCACCGTGACCAATGATTTCGTAATCGACTGCGTGGCATCGCATCCCCGCTTCCCTCCATTACTCCATGTCTGTTGCTGCGGGCCGTAGGGTGATCTGATCAACCACCTGACGACCACGGATTTCTTTGGTACGGGTTGCCGCAACCAAGTCCCGATCAATGAGCGCCTTAGCCGTGGCCATCTTAATACGCTCGCTTCTGGGCGCACCGGCTGCCGCAAACGCATACTGTTCGGACTGATAATCCAGGGTGCCACCGGCACCTCGGAGTATCTCCAGGGCTTTTTCCTGATGGGAGGTCAGTTTCATGGCACCGCTCCAAAACAAAGCCCCCGGTGAACGGGGGCGTGATGGTTACGACTGTTCGGACTCTTCCTGAGATTCCTTTTCCTCCGCGATCAACCGTTTGATGACCGCCATAATCGCAGGAGCAGGTTGCGCACCACCCATCAGGTGAGAGCGACCGGTTTTGTTATCGACCACGAAGGTAGCCGGAGTGCCATTCACACCGTTTTCAGCCGCCATTTGCAGGTCAGCATCAATCTTGTCGTCGTAACGACCTTCATCCATGCACTGCCGTACTTTCTGAACGTCAGCACCGACACCGGCAATCAAATCATCCAGATTGGGGACACCCTGGCCGTTACCACGGCTGTTCGCAAACACATCATCCAGGAACACCCAAAAGCCTCGGTTCCCCTGTTGTTCACGTACACATTCCGCAGCCAGAGCTTCTTCTCGTGCAGCCGGGTTGTGGAAACCCAGAGGCAGGTGTTTCCACTGCCAGTTAATGTTTCCGCCACTGCTATCCACGATGTCCTTGGCGGTATCGTGGAACTTCTTGCAGTAGGGGCATTCGAGGTCAGAGAACTCAACCAGCGTGAAGCGGGCATTCACGTTACCGTAAATGCTCTTGTCTTCGGGCACCGGGTCAACGGCAGCATCGTACTTGGCGTACTTGGCATCGACCATTTCCTGCTGCTTTTTGGAGGCCAAGGCTTCCAGCGTCTCAGCAACGGATTTCTGAAACTCCTTCGGTGAAGGCTGGTTGGCCGCCACCTGATTGACTTCCGAGCGGAGGGAAGACACCTCGGATTGTATTGAGGCAACAGAGTCAGTCATTTTATACATCCCGAATCCGCCGATCCCCAGGATACCGACGAGGGCAATACCCATCAGTATCATCGGCCCGTTGCTGTTGGATGCATTCTTCTGCTGCGTATTTTCGTTTTTCGGGTTTTCGCTCATGGTTGTTTCCTCAGTACACTCGAATCGCTGGCTCGCTCAGAAGCGAGGTCACGCCTACTTTCGCCCGGTTGGTCAACTGGCTAATGAAGTCCCGGTTTGGGGTGTAATCCACCAGATTGGTTTCATTGATAACGTCTCGCGCCAGTGAATTCATGCTGCCGAGCCCGTCAATCAGTCCAATCTCAAGCGCCTGTTCACCGTTCCAGATCAGGCCGGAAAAAATTCTTGGGTCATCGCTCAGCCGATCTCCCCGACCCTGCTTAACGCGGGCAATGAACTGCTGATGTGTCTTGTCCAATACAGACTCCCAGAATTTCCGGGTTTCCTGATCCAGAGGAGAGAAGGGGTCGAGAAGCGCCTTGTTGTCACCAGCGGTAATCGCCCGGCGCTCAATGCCCAGCTTGTCCATCAGTTCAGTGAAACCAAACCCAGAGGAGATCACACCGATGGAACCCACCAGGCTGGATTGATCGGCGTAGATTTCATCGGCGGCAGCGGCAATGTAATAGCCACCGGACGCTCCAATATCCCCGATAACGGCATAAACGACTTTCTCAGGGTGGAGCTCTTTCTGAGCCATGATCTCCTGATACACCCGACCAGAATGCACAGGACTTCCTCCTGGACTGTCGATCCGCAGGACGATGGCTTTGGAGTTTTCCGACTCGAACGCTGTTTTGATGGCCGGTATCAGCCGGTCTGCATCGGCTTCCTGGCCCCCACCAATCTCTCCATGGATGTTGATATAAGCAACATGGGATGTGGCTGCGCTTTGCTGCCACGGGGACTGCTGAGCGTTCGATCCGAGCTGGAAGACCAGCACGAGCACCATGATCAGGCCAATCGCCCGTAACATCTTGAGGAACATCCGGTAACGCCGGTCACGAACCTGCTCTTTGTAAAGTTTGAAGATGTATTCCCTCAACAAGTCCCTTTCCCACGGGATCTCATCTTTGTCTGTTGGTGACATTTCTGCTCCTGTTGTAAGGTGATGTGGGTTGTGTGGCGGCTACGCACAGTTCTATGCATTCCTTCCAGTCTTCGTCGTTCATCTCTGACGGTGGCACCCCTTTTTCCCGCACAAATCGTTGCAGTCGCTCGTAACTCAGGTGATGGGCTCTGGCGACTTCGCTGATATTTCGATACTTCGTGCCGAAAACTGTGAACTCGTTGGTCGTACCCTGGCGGTACTTGCCTCGTGGTTTGAACTGCCCGGCTGTTATCTGATCGGAGAACACGGCTTCGTCCTCCGAGGCCAGAAATTTTTCTTCCAGGGTCAAAAGAAGAGCCTGAGCCCTTCCCAACACTTCTTTCAGACGTTTCTCAAGAAGCAGTGCGTCAGTCACCCGAACTGGCAATGCGTAGGTTTTGTAGGGCTCAACCCCAAGCACCTTCATGTGCGAAGGAGAGGCATCGAACTTAAAAGCACCGGCCTCCTCAAACAGATAACTGGCCAGGTTGCCCCGGAGCTTTTTCTGGAATCGCCGGTTAGCGGTTTCTTCCGGGTCAACGTAAAGCTGGCCCAGAGACACTCCGAGATGTTCCGCCGCTTTCTCCAGTGATTGCTCGTGAATCCAGTACCCGTAGCGAAAG
Organism: Marinobacter sp. G11; assembly: GCF_021282325.1. Taxonomy (NCBI): domain Bacteria; kingdom Pseudomonadati; phylum Pseudomonadota; class Gammaproteobacteria; order Pseudomonadales; family Marinobacteraceae; genus Marinobacter; species Marinobacter sp. G11. Next base: position 28,714 of record NZ_JAJSPB010000012.1, on the reverse strand, counting down.
CCAAACAGGTTCGACAAGTCATTCCGGGAATACCCGGCATCGAGAAGCCTTGAGTATGCGTGGGGAGCGCGAAGCCATGTCATTGCTTATGCGCCCCCAAAGCCTCGAACGAAGTCCAGCGCGTAAAGGCACATCAGGCTGAACACCGGAGTCAGGATGGCGGAACTCATCGACATGGCGGCGGCCATGCTCGGAGCCTTTTTTGTCATGGGAACCAGCCAGGGCATCAGCGCACACTGAGCGGCGATCATGGCACCCAGGATGCCCAGCTCCGGGAAGAACAGGCTTTGCAGGAAAATGAAGACTGGCTGAGCAAGACCGGCTTGCATAAGCAGTTTATCCATTGCCTGATCATTGGTGGTGATGTTGGTTGCGTTAGTCATTGTCATGCTCCTCATGCGATTTCGGGCTTACCGAAGAACCGCTCATAAACATCCGGCTTCCGACCGGTCAGTTCTTTGGCCATCTCGGCGGTAATCTGGTGAAGCTTGGTAACTTGTGCCTGCTTCAATCCCGTCACGGTAATTTCGGCAATGAACCAGGCTCCTCCATCCGTTTTGGCAAGCACCTCTACCAGCCAGGGTTTGGTGTCGTGGATGTTGGTCAGCTCCTGGATCATGGCCACCTCGGAATGATGACCGATCCACCGTTTGCCAAACCCCACCACATCCATGTTGTTGAAGGCTTCTTTGGCCGCCTGTCGCCGGTATTCCCCCGCCAAACGTTTAATGGAGTAGGGGCTTTTCTCCGGGATCAGCAAGCACCAACTGATGAGCCCCAGACCAAGAGCCACGGCACTCTGGCCTGTTATCAAGGCCGCCATCGTCGCTGTTATCGTGGCGACCGGGATCAATGCTTTCGGGTTCTGGGACATCGCTTACCTCCTGTATTCCAGAATACCGAACTCCCTAAAAATGCAACCCATGCCGTTTTGCCCAATTTGGGCTATTACAGAGGGAGCGATGAGGAAAGCAGGTTTCAGAAGTTGTTCGTTCAGTGCAAAGCGCCTGCACAGGAGCAAGACCGTTTGCGTTTTCCGGTTTTTAACGCTTTGTACCGTTGCCACAATTCAACGATCTCGCCCTCAGAGAGCAGACGAACCCGGAGGTAGCGGATGTTTTCCTTGTTGTGTTTCGACAGGACAACGGCTCGAATGTAACCGTGTTGACTGACGGTGTGCCGGTTCCCGTACATCTTCTCCAGGATCAGGCGATAAACGGAGAGCTGGATGATGTCGGAGTCGTAGACTCGAAAATACTTGCGGGTCTTAGTGTCCACAGGGACAAGCAACCCATTTCTCGTTTCAAAAACCTGATCCACTCGACCATGCAGAGGAACGGGCTCGAAGGCCCGAATATCCTCCTCATTCATGAACAGCCTGGCCCCGCGCAATTCTTCGGGCATGCGCTCTTTGTCCCACCATTGCTGTTGGGTTTGCTGTCTTGCTTTTAGCGCAGTCATCGCGCTCTTTCGCCAGCGATCCGCTTTGGCGATCAGAAACGGGGCAACCACAAGCCCAACAAACCAGAGAAGGGGGTTGGTCAGGGCATCGAACATGATGTGTCCTCCTTACTTCCCGGAAAACCACTCCGGGTGCCGGGCTGCATCCATATCCTTTACGGTGCTTGAGTGATGAAACACCTCATCGACGGTCAATACCGTTTGTTCGTCCCGAATGAAAAACGGACGAATCCATGACTCAACGCCAACGGCACCGTAGATGTTAATAATGATGTGAGCTCGCTCTCCCTTGTGTTTCACGCTGTGCCAATGGCCGTACGACTGTGTGCCTTTGATGTACCCACCGAACACTTCCAGGGCAATCATTTGATCATCGTTATCCGCTGTTTTCTGGTGAAACCGGCTCATCAGCTCTGCGACCATTCCACTTAACTCAGCGGCTGGGAGCTTGGGTTTCAGCGTGTCGAGATGCTCCTGGCGAACGGAAAATACCTGGACATGGCCTGTTCGGTAATCACGAACGTAGATCATGTGCGACTCAAACGGATTTGAGTGGTGGTAGGCATCAATACCCCAACCCGCGCTCTTGAAATGTGCTGTTGCAACTTCTTTGTCAAAATCAAACGCAGACATTGGGGTTCTCCTTTACGAATTGAGCTGGAACTTTCACATGTGAAAGTTTGCCTTCAGTCATGATGTCCAAAACTTGTTCGCTGATCGTGTTGGCTCGCCCTTTCGGTTGTCCCTGGTATTCAAACTCCTTTGCATCCTGAGCTGAGAAGACGCCATGCGGAATGCGATCATCATCGCCAAGCCACATGCGGAGCCGGAAATCGACAAACCATCCATCAGCAAGCTCAATCCAGAGGTGAGGGGTAACACAATATCCAGTTTGCGTGTCCCGCACGTATCCCATCTTGCACTGGTGTTTGATTCCCGCTCGACTCAGAACGAAGCTGAGCGCATAGGTCATCCCATCACATTCCAGTGGTGCATCTTCAAGACACTGAAGAATGGCTTCCAGCTCTTGGTGCCAAGGTGATGCAAGCGGCATTGCTTGGCTGGCCGTCATTATCGTTTCTCTCCTGCTTTTCGAGTCTGAATGAATTCCGGCCAGGACTGACAATGCTTGCGCAAGTCCGCCTCTGTCAGCTTCTTCCGAAATGTTTTGATGCGTCGGGATTCTGCTGGCCAGGTGTCGGTTTCCAGCATTTGAGGCTCAGGCTTCAGCCAGCGGTAAAGCTGCTCACCATTGCGAAACGTCAGACCACCGGTATAACCCAACGCTGGCAAGACCCGAACTCCTATCATCCGTATTCGCTGATGCGGGGTGTAGGTTTCCAGCAAATCAATGAGTGGTGAACGGGGTGTCATCATTTTTGGTACTTCGCCACATAACTGATAACGCATCGCCAGACGGGGCGATTGGGTAATGGCCTGGAGCTGTTTTGAATGCATGATCTTTTCTCGCGTTTGGTGTGCTTGAGTCTTTAGCTGGGCTTCATGCGCGGAACCTTCAAAAAGTCTCGAAACAGTCTGTTTGAAGCCCCTGTGCATCCATCTCTGCCTGCCCTCGCTATCGCATCAGTCTTTTACGAGGCGCTTGTGAGACTCTCTTTTTCCGAATCTTTCATAGTATTATATTATGATACTGTAATAACGCAAGCTCCAGGACAAGGATTGATCTGCAAAAAAGAGATCTGAGAGATTGCCTGTCGGGTTATCCATCTTTGTTATGTCAATGCAAATGACACTGGTGATATAACTCTGTTATGAGAAAACAACGTAAACATTTGAGGCCCGACGAAGCCGAACGTTCTGGGTTCCTGACCAGAACTCAGCTCAAGGCAAGAAAGCTGATGCCAGGCGCATCTACCTTTCCAGCGGGTTCTGTATGGCAAGGCTATCGGAGCTATCCCGTTTATCGACCAGAAGACTGCATTCCCTGGAAGTCTACACCCGGCCCTTCGCAACGACGACGAATGGATTGTTCAGCTCAAGCGCGAACTCTTCTGGAAGAGGGGTGCATCATCATTGATACAGAAACCACGGGGCTGGGTGATCGGGATGAGATCATTGAGATTGCTGCAATTGACGAAACTGGAGCAACCCTGCTTGAGACAACGCTTTGTCCGGTAACGACAATTTCTGAAGAGGCATTAGAAGTACACGGGCTGACGGTTGCAGATGTTGCTGAATCCCCTGTGTGGCCAGAGATTCATGCCAAAGTGGAGGCGTTGTTCTCAGAGGGCACAGTCGTCGCTTATAACGCACCCTTCGATTTGAGACTGCTTTCTCAGACCGCACAGGTTCATGGAGAAGCGCTTTCCGCTCCAGTGAGTGGTATTTGCGCCATGCGCTTGTTTAGTCGCTGGATGGGCTCTGAGAGCGCCTCTGGTGGCTTCAGGTGGGTTTCGTTAGGTGAAGCTGCGGCTTACTGCGGATACACCCCTGATCGGGCACACAGAGCTCTCTCTGATTGTCGCTCAGTTTTAGCGGTGCTTCAGTATCTTGCTGCCCGTAAAAGTGGTCGTCTTTAGGCTTACCTGGAAGTGTTTGGCCAATACAATTCTCTTATGTCAGTGATTGCACCGGTTTGGGAATATTCTGACTAGACTTCAAGAAACGGTTTTTAAGGAAGTTGTAGTGATTGAGCTGTTACCGCTGATTGTCGTCGGCCTCCTCATTTCGACCCTGCTCCTAAGACGATCTTCGCGTAAAGCGATGGGTATTGAACTCTCGTGGCTCCAGGCAGTTAAGGTGGTGACTGTCAGAGCGGCTGTCGGTATTGGCACAGGTTTTCTGGTTGGACGAGTTGTTGGCGAAGCCTTATCGAACGGCTGGTTTTCGCTTTCGGTGTTGCAAGAGAACGTTTTTCTGTTTGCACCGGTCGGTGTGCTTTGTGCCATCGCATCATTTTTCACTTATCGAAAACTGGTGCAAGTAGTATCGGGGCGGACGGTCAGTATTGCTGTGATGGCGCGATCCGTTGCCTGGGAGCTGGGTTACTATGTCAGATTGCTTGCACTGGTGTTTGTTGTCCTCCTAGTAATCCTGCTCTTCTTGCACTGGTCTGGTTTGTTGGCGAGTTTTTGATCATCCCTCTACCGGTGCAGGGTTATAATAAGTTCTTTTAGTTATTGATTAAAAAAGGGCTATATAGAGGTTAGTGATGTTAGAAAGTGGCCTATCCCCCTGTTCTATAAAGCCTTTTCATTAATAACCGGTGCAACAGACCTACCGAAACCAGTGCTCCATACCTACTGAAACCGGTGCAGCAGACCTACCCATGTATCTTTAACCAGTGCTTTTACCCACAAGTTTTCCACATTTTTAGGCGATTTTTGGCCCATTTTGGCCATTTTCGGGTAAACCGGTGCAACAAACCTACTGATTGAGCATTCAGCTCGATGTCCACTATGTTCGTTTTTTGAGCGTTATAGGTCGTTATTTACTGAACCGGTGCAACAAACCTACTGAAAATGTTGCGCATTTTTTGACCGGTGCAGCAAACCTACCGTAACCGGTGCAGCAAACCTACCGATCAGGTTTGGCTTATCAACAGGCTTATCCCCAAATTCTGGGGATAACTTTTGCCTACTGGATCCATTTCAGGGTCATTTTTTGATTCTTTGCTCAAGTTTTGCTCGCCCGCTACTTTTGTCAACCTTTGTCCACACCTGTAAACCGGTGCAATAAACCTACCGAGTCCAGTTTAGACCCTCAAACCGGTGCAGCAAACCTACCGAATTCTCTTCATGATGTGAAAACCGGTGCAACAAACCTACCGAAACCGGTGCAGCAAACCTACCGATAGTTTCTTGCGGGATCTCTGCTTAACTTTTACCCAATTTTCTCCGTAGTGCGTGTTTAAAGGGTCACTTTTTGCGCCGTTTACCTTTGTCTATCTGTGTCAATCTCTGTCAACCCCCGCAAACCGGTGCAACAAACCTACCGAAAACCGGTGCAGCAAACCTACCGGAAATCCCCCAGGCTTCAAAACCGGTGCAGTAAACCTACCGAAAACCCGCGTCGAAGGCTGTTGGATTCATCACGCCTTATGAAACCGGTGCAGCAAACCTACCGATGCAGTGACTGGCCTACGTGCAGGAGTTATCCCAGAAGCCCTTGTCGATCAAGACGATCACAAAGCTCTGAAACGTCAGCTTCCAGCACATCCAGGTTAAGTGAATTAGCAACGGACGTTATCCGCTTCATGATGAAGCTGTCCGGGTCATCTTCGGTGACATAGGTGGAGCCCTGGGAACCTGCGGTGTCCTGACCAACCAGATTGATCAGGAGAAAATGCCGGTACATCCTTTTGTCGATGTCGTTTACTTCATCCCAGGCCATGAGCAAGCCGGATCCCTGGGCGATTGATATGGATTCGGTGTTTGATTGGATAGCCATGAAGGTCTGTTTGTTGCGTGAGTTGAGAGGTTTACTCAACGCAGTATGTCATGTGAGAGCAAAGCAGGGTAGGGCGGTTGAAACAGGGGAGGTCAGCCCTCCCCATCACTCGGAGCGTCCAGCATTTGCTTCGTTTTTTTCATTCGCAACGCCTTATTACGCTGGTTTGCGCTGATTACGTCCTTGATGAACTTAGGGTGAGGGTAGATCCAGTAGGTCGCATCTATCACTTTTTGCTTACCTTTCATCTCCTTATCTTCGTCATACCTGGCAATGACCTCGTGCTTCTCCAAAATATCGAGAGCATTGCGCATAGCACGTAGATTTTCACTCATTCGCTTCGTAAGCCCTCTCGGACTTTGCTCCAAGAAGGAGACAAGCTTCGGCGTGTAAGGATTCTCAGCACTCGCCTGCGTCCAGTATTGCGCCATCCGTTTGTAGATATATCGCGCCAACGGGGATCGCAGCTCCATTCCGAGTTTGTAATTGTACTGTCGGAACGTCAGATTCATGATCGACTCGTTCACCAGAGGGTTGAACTGAACATAACATCTGGCGTCTCGACCTCGCTCCTCAAGATCCTTTTGCGTTGTCAGAGCGAGTAACCCAAAGAAGTTCGAGGTGATGACTGAGCGGTTGTCGCTGGAATAACACTCCAACACAGCTCCCCGGCAAATAAAGAGAGCTTCTCGAAGCTCTTGGAAGCTGTATGTGTGACCCATTTGTTCCAGCTCGGTGCGAAGCTCATACAGTGAAAAGCTGACACCTGCCTTGCCGTTTACATAGACACCCTGACCGCTTACAGCGAGCTTTCTGAGGGCATCTTCGACAAGCTCTTCCCGTTGGCCTGGGTAGATCAATACCGAGTCATCGTTGTTTCGTTCGATCAATGCAGGCTTTACTTTGACTGTAAACTTCGCCCCTTTGATGATGCACTCACGGGTTCTGCTCGCAGATTTCAGGTCGTGTTGCTCCCTGGACGACCAAACGTACTTCGGAAGCGCATCGTAAATATCGACCGTGTTCGAGTAGTCCTTTTGCTTCGGTTTCGATAGATCAAAGTGCGCGAACAGCTCCATCTGTTCATTGTGCTCAGTCTCAAGCTCATCCGATTCCTCAGCAGCTTGCAGCTCCTCGATGGTCGGGTAATCACTTTTGCCCATGCTTATTGCCCTCCTGTCACGCACTGAGCGCCGCTAGAATCAGAATCAGGACTCCCGCCGCTACGGATGCTGCCAGCAATCGGTTTGCCCACTTTGTTTCAGGGGTACACTGTACCGTATTTGCAAAGCGAGTGGCCTCCTGCTCGAAACGTTTATGGGCCGCCTCACCTCGTTCTGTCGCTACAGAGTCAGCAGAGTCCGTTGGCTTGCGGAATCGGAACCATGCACCGCGCTCACGATTTGGGGTTATCAGCATCTCGCATTTGCCAAGTTTCGCCAGCTCTGTCGCTGATACAGATTTGCCCATATTATTCACCATCCGTTTCATCCTCCGCTCCCGCCGCACTCTCTACTTCCGGCTCACCGTAGGTCTGGTTCAGCAGCCTTTCGTACTCCCGCAGCCGGTATTTCATCTGAGTAAGTGCTGCCGCTCGCCTCCTCAGTAGCTCGTAGCCATTTTCGGCCTCTTCAACCAGCTCTTTGAGCCAATCAGGATCTCGGACGAAGTGATGCCGTGAGTATCTCATCTGACTGCCTTTCTTGAGATAGCGAGAGAACACCTTGGCCTTCGACCTCTTGCCCTCTTTTTTCGGGTTGGGGTTCGGACGCTGCCGAAACCACTGAAAACTCACCGAATCCTTTTGCAGAAACACCCTGGTTCCCAGGTACGTCTTTGCTTTGTCCGAGCCTTCGCTTTCCCTGACGGCTTTAACGCCGTCCCAATACGCATCCGCTATCTTTTGTCCTTGTAGAGCAATGATCCGTATCTCCCTCTGGATCTGCTCTCGGAGGCTCTGTACGAACATTCTTGATTCTTGATTAAGATCGTCCGCAGCGATGTAGAACCTCTGGGCTCCCATCTCTTCGCTGACTTCTAATAATTCTTCAAGCTCATCTTGAGTGCCAAGCATCGCTTTCTCTCCAGAAAAACTTTCCAGTCCCTTTCCACATAACTATCTATGTGAAAAATCCCCGCACTTTTTTCACAAAGAGAGAACGGGCACCCAAATGCTACCCCACGCTGCATCTTTGTCAATCGGCTAGTTTTCACAATTTGTGCAAATTTACCCGTTCATTTTGTCGTCATCTACTTCCTCATTTTAGGCAGTAGTTTTTCACAAATTGTGTTTATTAGGACATATTTTTTTCATTAGTTGATGGAAAATTTCGAGCTTCGACCTGTAGGCCGAGCGGAGGCTCACCAGCGCCTAATGGGCTGACCGAGCCATGCCAAAGGTGGCGCACAGCACCAAAATCCTCCAATTCGCCTTTTTAGAGTCCCTTTGCGCCCTTTTTGGGCAATTCCAGAGGCCACGGTTCGATGGGAAAGGTTTTATCCTCTCTCGGAGTCTTTTTTGAGGCTGTTACCAGACTGTTTCTATCGAAGGAGAATTGGTGTGTTCGTATTAGGTTTGGACATTGGATACTCGAATCTGAAAATCGCTATGGGCCACAAAGATGAAGGCATGACCACGAAGGTTCTACCTGCTGGTGCTGGCCGCGTGGAGCTTATGCCCCGGAATATGAGTGCAGGTATGGGCAACGACTTTCTCCAGGTCGTCATTAATGGAGAGAAGTGGGCAGCAGGCGTGGAGCCTTCCCGTTTGCAAGGATGGGAACGGGAGCTGCACCGAGACTACAAGTCCACGGATGTCTACAAAGCTCTCTTTTATGCGGCCTTGCTGGTGTCTGAGCAGACAGAGATCGACATGCTGGTAACCGGTCTTCCTGTTGACCAGGCGAAAGATGAGCAACAGAGAAACGAGCTTATTGAGTTGCTGAAGGGCGCTCACCAGATCACTCCAAAGCTTGAGGTCACGGTCAAAGATGTGTTGGTCGTGCCGCAGCCAGCAGGCGCATATATGGACGTTGTGAATAGCACGGATGATGACAGCTTGTTGGAGGCCATTCAGTTCGGAACGTCTGTTGTCTGTGACCCCGGATTCTTTTCTTATGATTTCACGAAGCTGGTTGAAGGCGAGATCCATTACCACTCTTCAGGGACGAGCCTTAAAGCGATGTCCCGTTTGCTTCAGGTAGCCGATGAATTGATTTTGGATGACTACGGTGGCAGTCCAGGTGTAGAAGGACTGGAGCGGGCCATTCGCACGGGTAAGCCGCCGATGGTCTTCGCACGGCGCATTGAACTGGATGAGTATCTTGCCAAAGCCGGGAAAACTGTTACGAGGGAAGCAGTAACATCCATGCGCAAAGCAATGCGGGAAGACGGCATGAATGCCGACATAGTGATTCTGGCAGGTGGCGGTGCCTCTGATTACGCTGAAGCAGCGAAAGAGCTTTTCCCACGCAGCCGGATCATTGAGCCTAAATCTCCGGTATTGGCCAACGCTCGCGGTTTCTGGCACTGCGGATAATGCCAATTGGGGTAAGTCCAGGAGGGGATATGACACGCAAAAAAAACTCCAAATGGGACGGGCAATTCTCGAATTTAAAAATCTCAGAACAAGGTTATCCAGAGCTTTATCGGGAACTTGCACATCTACATCATAAAGAGCGCAGCGACCGGCTGCGCTCTCTTGCGCTTCTCGGGCTTTATTCTTTGCACAGATTGGGCCAAAATAACGAGGTGACGGGCTCCGTACCAACACCAGACGGGGCCATGCCTGAAGACGAAACTACCGAAGCTGAAGTTTCGCCTAGACTAGACAGTGCGAAGATGGAGTTAAAGGGGCGTCTTCTTGGGTCTGTTGCGACGACTTGAGAAAATGGTGTGAGATTTGAGTTCCATGACGAATGAAAGTTCAAGCCACGAACAAAATGAAAACGATGCTTGTGAAGGTTGCGTCGAGAATCTTGCTTTGAATCACAAACGGGAATTAATCGTTGCCGAGTTCAAGAGGAAGCATAAAGTTCGAGCGATCTTTAGAGATTTCCCTGTAGACGAGTTATCCGAGATTGTTGACCGGTTGAAAGGCGTTCTTGATGAGAGAGTCAAGGAAGAGGAGGAGCGCAAAGCAAAGGAGGCCGAGAAGCAAGCTCGGGCACGCTCGATCTTGCAGGATATGGAAAGCCAGGGAATTGATTTTCAGGTTTTACAGGAAGTCCGCGATCAACAAAACCAGCAACAGTCTGGTGGAAGTTCAAAGACAAAGTACGTTAAAGATGGAGTTTCCTGGACAGGCCATGGCCGCCGCCCGGCACCCTTTAAAGGGTTATCGGATTTTGAGCTGGAAAAGCATCGCGTTTCATAAAAAAGCCCCGCAATTTGCGGGGCTTTTTTGGTGCGCCCGGCATGGGCGCACTCCTGGAGGTGCAAGTCCTCCCGTGAGCTGGCCACAGCGAACGAAGTGAAGCGCAACTGCGGAAGGGCGACCGACCGTGGGGAGGAAGCGTGGAGCGTAAACCGTGAGCCGATGAACAAGAATCGGATACGAGGCACTGCCAAGCAGGGCGAGCGGGCCAAAAGTCGCGAAGCTCTTGTGGCCAAGGCGAGGCGGTGTATATCCGGCGGTTGTGCGGTGAAGGAGTGTGTCCTTACCCGGGGAGATCTCGCCTCATGTCTGAAAGGGCGACGTGGCAACACGGAGCGAGAAGTCAGCAGAAGCCATAGTAGCCGCTTGGTCAGGGCGAAGGGCTGAACGAGAAGGAGCGTCAAACGCCTTGTCGATGAGCACTGTAACGCATCAGATGCCCGCGCCAGCGGGGCGGGTCGCGGAACGGGAAGGTGAAGCCTTACCGAATGCGATCAGCGATGAAACAGGGCTCCCGCGGCGAGAACCGGAGGGCGCAGGGCGAAGCCTGCTTGAGCAGGCGTTCGCACGAGAGAATATGCAGCGGGCATGGAAGCGCGTGAAGTCCAACAAAGGATCGGCAGGTGTGGACGGGCTGGATATTGCCCAGACCGCTGAACACCTGCGATGGGTGTGGCCGGAGCTTCGCCAGCAACTGCTGAGCGGCTCCTACCAACCACAACCCGTTCGTCGGGTAGGCATCCCGAAACCGGACGGCAGTGAGCGGGAACTGGGAATCCCCACCGTCACCGACCGTCTGATTCAACAGGCATTGTTGCAAGTGCTGCAACCTCTGATTGATCCCACCTTCAGCGAGCACAGCTACGGCTTCCGCCCGGGCCGCCGGGCCCACGATGCGGTGCTGGCTGCGCAACGCTACGCCCAACAGGGTCGCCACATCGTGGTGGACGTTGACCTGTCGAAGTTCTTCGACCGGGTTAACCACGACATCCTGATCGACCGCCTGAAGAAACGCATAAACGACCCCGGAATCATCCGGCTGGTGCGTGCGTATCTGAACGCGGGCATCATGGATGGCGGTGTGGTCATGGATCGGCATAAGGGCACGCCGCAAGGCGGGCCGTTGTCGCCGTTACTGGCCAACGTTCTGCTGGACGAGGTGGATAAAGAGCTGGAACGCCGGGGGCACTGCTTCGCTCGTTACGCCGATGACTGCAACGTTTACGTTCGCAGTCACAAGGCGGGAGAGCGGGTGATGCACCTGCTACGCCGGTGTTACGACAAACTGCGCTTAGTGATTAACGAATCCAAAAGTGCAGTCGCCAGCGTGTTCGGTCGCAAGTTCCTCGGCTACGCTCTGTGGCAAGGGAGGGGTGGAGACGTTCGACGCGCGGTATCGACCAAAGCGTTACAGGCGTTCAAGCTCAGGATCAGGCAACTGACCCGGGGATCAGGTGGTCGCAGCATGGCACAGGTGGTGGAGAAGCTCCGCAGTTATCTGCTCGGCTGGAAAGGGTACTTCAGGCTGGCACAAACGCCTCGCATCTGGCGATCACTGGATGAGTGGATACGTCGCCGCCTGAGAATGCTCCACCTCCGGCACTGGCGACGGGGCAAGACGATCTACCGGGAGCTGATCCGCTTAGGCGCGAGTTCCTGGGTTGCTGAATCCGTGGCGGCGCTGAGTCGTCGCTGGTGGCATAACAGTCGCTCTGCCATCCATAATGTGCTGACCATTGCCTACTTCGATCGGTTGGGAGTGCCGAGACTCTCGTGAAACCTCAACTTCTCGAACCGCCCGGTGCGGACCCGCATGCCGGGTGGTGTGGGAGGGGCGGAACCTATTGGTTCCCCCCTATCCCGATTTAGTTAACTAGGATTTTAGGATGTTCATCCTTCATTGTGCGTGTGCCCGTTTCCTTGGCTTTTGACCTCTCCATATTCTCTGAGAGACGCACTCTCGCAATGTTTTTTTCACCGGATGCCTGTTGAGGCTGAGGCGACTCAGTTTTTGCTTCAAGCTCTAATTTTGCGCTTTCTGTCATGCCACGATGCATGAGCGCCGTTTCAGAGCAAAACGGACATGAGCCACTGGAGCTTTGGTTGAGAGAAGTGAAGTACGAACAGTGACAAGTCGAACAAGACTCGAACATGGCTTCTTCTGAGCGCAGCTCTGAAGCCAGGCACCATGCGTCCGAGATGGTGAACTTGGCCCTGTTGATATGGGGGTCGATTCTGCTGACCTCGTATATGAGCGCCTGATACATCCTAAATGCACGATCAAGGGCTTCAATATTAACAGAGGTATAAACCTGTTCACCGCCAGTATTAATGTAAAGCTGCATCATTAGTGAGGCATGGATGCGATTTAGTTGGCTGTTGAGCAGTGTGGCCCCACTGCGGATGGTGCGGGTAGTACGATTGGTGGCAAGCTTATAGCCATCATCTTCCAAATCCCGGTATAGCCGCCGTACTTGCTTGTCGGTTAAGCCGGTTTCCAGAATAATGATTCGCGTCACATAACCCATTAACGCCATCTGCCGGGCCTGAACCCATCGGCGCAATTGCTTTCCATTATGCATTATGACCTCCCACCCTGGTCTTGCTATTGCCGCATCGACTCGTTAGCCGACAAGGACTGCTGGTACTTTTGGAAAAAGGATCGCGTTCGTTCTGGGCAAAGTTTTGCTGAAATCAGGTCAGGTATGAGACTCGGCGCAAACCTCAGAGTGAACGCTGTCACCGTGCTATTTGCCAGGTTCCTAAGCTGATTGTCGGTAGCTGCACTGACTCGAAGGGCGAGTTTTTTGGAAGCGCCGAATGCGGCAGCGGCAATTACATGGTCGTGATTATTTGCCAACGATTTCATCAGCAGCCAGTAGGCGGAATCAAATTCGTTATCCGGCCTCATAGCCAGGCTCAAAACTGAGGAGTAATCCCGCTCCAAAATGTCCAAAATTGTGGCTTCACTTGTTTGCAGCCTGAAGCTAATCACAACACCCGAAGCGAGGTGCTGGAGCTGACTTTGTTTGGCTCCGGCAATTGCCTCTATTTGTTCATCTGTCAGGTCGAACTGGCGCTTCGCCTGTTCTGGCGAGTTAACGACGAGCCCCCCCAACAATCCCCAGAGAGTGAGGTCGAATTCGTATAGGTTTCGATCCGGGCGCTCATCAGTCACAGTTAGCGCGTGGTGATCTAGGTCAGTTAGAGACATTCGCGGCATAACGCTCCCTCCCTGATGTTTCCTGAGACTGCATTTGAGAAAGCTGCTGGTAGATGGAGAGAACGCGCCTGCCATATTGACGAGAGCGTTCGGGATCTTCCCAGTGATGGTAACGGCCGATACCTAGCTCTAAATCATTTGGCGCTGATTTAAGAGCTTCTTTCAGGATCTCGGCTCCAGTAGCTAGGTTCTTTGCTGGATCAAGCAGGTCGAGAGGAGATGAAACCCTATGGCCGTGCCAATAGAGGTTGACTTGCATGAACCCAATGTCCACGGAACCCTTGACTCCATTTTCGGCAATAAAGGCTTCCAGTTGTTTGACAGCTTGCTCTTTAGTCAGCGCGTAGAACGGCCCATCAACAGTTCTCAACGTCCATGCCCACGGCGATATATTGTTGTCACCACGGCCAGAGGCTGACTCAGCGAGTGCCACTGAATAAAGCAAGAGAGGATCTATCCCATGCTGGATTGCCGTCTCCTCAAAAACGGTGCCACTGAGCTCAATTGCCTGAGTTACTGGAGAGCTGAGTGCAAGCGAACTGGCGATGGCAATTGCAGAAACAATCTTTTTCACGCCGATGCCCTCGCTTCAACACGTTCCAGGAAGTGTCGTGGCATGAGCGTTGCCGGGTCGTATCGCTCTGGCCATAGAAGCTCTGGCGACAGCCCTAGCGCCTCGGCAATGACATGTTCCCAGCGAGGTTTGCTACGAACTAATGCCATTGATACGGCTTGCCGGGAGGCTCCATGCTCCCGTGCGAGTTTGGCGATGCTCAGCCCACGGATGTTCAACTGAAACTTGATCCACTCACGGCGAAGCTCAGGAGTTTCCGGGATTTGATCAATGTCAGCGACTGCATTTGCCACTGGTCATCCTCCTATCAATCCAGCACAAGCGTTAAAATGTAAGAGTATAAAAAAGTTGGTAACAAAATGACTCTCCAGGCCCCAATTCATCGAACCGCTTGCAACCAAAACATAAATAAAGTTGGTAACTTTTGTGGAGTTAAAATGGCGCTCGCAACGCTGTATCAAACACTTACGGCATTAGTTACCAACTTTATTATCTTGTTACCAACTTTTTTATCACACCACATAAAATCGCGTCACACTATAGCATAAATAGTGTATAGCAATAGGTAGAAACTGTGTGAAAAAATGGCCAAAACTGAATAAGACATAAGTATATAACCAAATGACTTAAAGCAGTGTCCGCAGTGGCCGTGCGGGCGTTAACGCGATTAGGTAAAGAGTTTTTGTGTTTTTCGGGGTGTAAAACAGACAGGCACAGAAAGGCTATAGGAGTTCACGCAGGTTTGCCTTATGGGCTCACTGGATAAAAAAAACCAGCATGCGTGTTTTGAAGAGATTCGCCTCGAAGAAGCGGGGAATGGTGCATAGATGTGGTCTACGTCACCAAACTGACACAAATTTTATGTTACGAGGTTGTCACCGTCAACTTGGTCAATTGATGTCTGTCAATTTTTTAAAACTGGCTTACTGTGAAAACAAAGAAATGAATTTTTGCTGATACAGAAAGTGCAAAAATTTGTAAAAAGAAAGTGATCACATGCCATGTAGGCAAGTGGAGGGAGAATGGTCTATGGGAACTTTCACATGTGAAAGTTGAGCGGTGCCAGCTTTTTCAGGGTTGCATTTTTTGATCCTTCGATATACTGGTAACAAATGACCTTTGGAGGGCGTAGACATGACATCCACCCTGCGAATTTTGAACGGACTGTCTTACGTTGCACTTTTGTTACTGGTTCTCTCTGGATTGCTATTATTTAGCGAGGGTGTCCGTTTCGGTTTGGTGCTGATTGCTGTGCCAGGGATACTGATGGTGATGAGAATGGGAAAGATGATTGTGAAAAGTGGTCTGGCTATTGGTGTTGTGCTTTTTGGGCTCGGGCTTCTCGAAATCCATTACGGGATTGCCAAAACAATGCCTGTGAGCTGGGTGGTGGGATGTGCCGGAGGCGTTATTTGGCTGGTTTATAAAGTGATTGGGGCTATGGCTGCGTGGTTTATGGCTGATTTCAAGCGAGGCCCGAACGGCGAGATCCCATTCCCGGAGCTGAAGGGCAGCAATGCCAACTTCACACACACCTATCGAGGCCATGGTTTTTCAGCGAACGCTGGAAGAGAGAATGGGCAGGCTCACAATGATGGCGCGTCTATCTACAAGAAGTATCATCATTTTGATGGGCCTAATCCTTTTGTCTCAGATGAGAACCTGACTGGTAAGTTTTTCTAAAGATAAGAGGAAGAGAGCAAGGGTAAAAGAAAGGGGCCGATTTTCGGCCCCTTTTTTGGTTGCAGGTTAATTCATGACGCTGGCCCCTCGACCAGTCATGTTGTTGTAGTGCGCGACTCCCGACAGATAAGAGCCCGACATAGTAGAGCCAGCTCTAGCTGATTCAGTGATGGTATGAACCATGTGATCAACGAATTCCTGATTTTGTTCGGACAGAACAGGGGCTCCGTTACCATCTCGCATGATGTTTCCGTGTTCATCACGTTCAGCGTAAGTAGCGGCAAGCCCCTGTATGGCTGCGGCTCGCTCGGGGCTTTGACCAAACACCTCCATATCGAAGGAATGGGCATACACCTGAGCCTGTTCATGGGTTAGCCCCCTGGACATGGCCTCTTGGTAGAACTCCTGACGGAATTGCACACCTTCAGACTCTTGGAAGGCTCTGGCTGCGGCCTCTCCACCGGTTGCCATCGCGTGGCTGAGCGCGGCAGAGTACACCATGCCCTTTTCTTCAAACGACATGTCTTTCAGGTCGCTGAAGCTGATTTCACCACGGGCCAGCTCCATACCTGTTGCCGCCATGCCAATGATGTTTTGTCCTACAGTGGAGAGCCCGGACATTATCTTGCCAGCAAGGCCGGACTCTTCCAGGTCATTTTGGGTGCCGCGTGTCGCATCAATGACTTGTTGCCGAAGTGCGGGGTCGTTTTTCAGTGCTGCAAGTCGCTCATCGAAGTTTGCAGAAGCAGCAGTCATCCCTTCACCCGCTGCATTAAACAGGTTCTGACCAGCTTTTTCGGCTTCCTGCATTCTTCGGCTGACCCAATCATTTGCATTCTCGACGCTTCCGTAGAGATCGGCTGCGCTCATGCGGTCATACTCAGGCCCGTTGTTAAGAAGTTGTTGTCTGGCAGGCATTTCGTTCTGGGCGTTTCGGCCTGCTTCCCACGCGGAGCCGGTTCCACCAACTCGCTGGTTGTTTCTGGCTGCTTCAGCACCGATGACGCCAGGTGTGTCGCCAGCGGATGTTGGATCTTGGTAATTCGGGCCAAGCCCATCAGGTGATCCAATATTTTTGGCTGGATCCACTGCATTCTCGATGTTCTGGGCGTTTTCATTAGCTCGGTTTTTCAGGTTTCCATTATCAACGTCTCTGAGGCCGGAATTCTGGTCAAATCCACCGTAGTTGCCTGTGGCAAGGCCAAGTCCTGTGCCGACTGCGCCGACCGCTGCATTGAAGTTTCTCTGGTACTGGTCGTCAGTTGTTCCTTCATGGTTGCTTGAGTTTTGAAGTGCCTTGATTCGAGCAGCCGCCAGTGCCGCAGAGCTGCTCATACCATAGCCGCCTTCGGTGGATGGAGCAGAGTACCTTTCATAAAGACGCTGAGCCTCTGCTTTGGTTGCCGCACTGACTCCGCCAGTGTTCCAGTAGTCATTCAATTGCCCCATGGCATCTGAATTACCGGCGACTTGATTCCCTACATCGCGTAATCTCAGGTTGTTCAGGGCAGAGGCGTTTTCATTTAACGAGGCCGCCCTGTTGTAAGCTTCGTTGCTGCTCACAACGTCTTGGGCATTTTTAGTTAGCGTTTGCGAATCCTGAGCGCCGAAGGTCTTGCTAAGGGCGTCTTTGTTCCCCTCGGACAGTGCCAGGGCCAGATTGTTCGAGACCTGCGACTGTTCGGCCTTCGAGAACTTCAGAGCATCACTAAACGCGGCAGAGTTATCCTGTTGGGTGGTTCGAGTATCAGTGGTGGTCTTGTCCGCGCCAGCTTTCAAAGAGGCCTCCGCTCCAACTCCTACACCAATACTTTTCGCTTTACCCCCTGTACGGGTAGCGGATCGTGTAGCACTTGTATTTTGGCTCGCGGTACTACCTGGGGTAGATCCTGGACTCGGGTTTAGAGGTGAGGACTGACTCCCACCGTCCGAGACCATTGCGCTCTCAGCAAGCTGGCTGAGCATCTTGGTGCCAAGTTCTCCGGAGATTGAGCCGCTGGCGACCGCTGAGACGATGCCTTTGACTGCATCCGCATGCTGGTGGCCAATGGAGGAGTTTTCCATGATCTGCTGGGCGCGTTCATTCACGACACCCTGACTGGTGCCGTGCATCGCACTGTGAGTGCGTCCAAGTGCGGCAGCTTTCTCGTAGGTCTGGCTATCCATTTTCCCGGAGGAGAATGTTGACCCCAAAGCTTCTGAAAAGCCTTGCTGCGATTGCTCCATTCGCTGTTGTGAGGATGCCACCATCTTACCCATACCGGAGCCAAACGAGATGGAGCCCATCAACCCTGCCGCGCCTGTTGAGGCCATGCCCGTCAGATCGGTGTATTCATTAGAAGCAGCGTTTTGCATGACGGGGCCGTTGGTCGCCAGATCCTTGCTCTGTAGCGTTTCGTCAAGGTGATCCCGACCGTTGATGCGTCCAGCAAGGTTCGAGAAGGCATACGTTGAGCCGGTGACGATGAACAGAGAAATCATTGGTGTGGCGGCGGCAAGCATGCCACCAGTAGCAATCCAATGTTGGAGCTGGTCGCTTGCCGCGTTCAGGGCGTAGAAAGAATTGAGTTCACCTTCAATGCTGGATAGATCACCTGCCGCCGCTGTGTGAAGGTACAGGTTGATAATAGCCAGGACGGGTGTCCAAAGCTGGATCCATAGCAAGGTCTGAAGATATTTGCCCGCAAGGCCGATGCCGAAACTACCCAGGACGATAAGAAAGGCCATAAAGGGCGTAATGGCATAAACGAACCCTTCAAAGAACGTCATCATCGGACGAACAATGGTCATGAACATTGACTGTTCGGCGGCCCATTGGGTGTTTCTCTGCTGAATGGCCTGGTTGATCATTGTCGCAGAAGCGATGTCCTGAAAGTCGGTGTAACGACCTTGAGCGGCCTCGTAATAGATTGGTTCAAGTACCGCAGCGGTGAGGTAGTCAGTCGCCGCTGTAGAGCTTTGTCCCAGCATCCCAAGGCTGTTGGATATTTCGCTAATAGCAGAACTGGCACCAACACCCGTTGTGTCTATTCCCAGAATTTTGCTGATCGCGTTATCTGTCATTGGCGATGCCAATGCAGAGTTTGTGTTGTTCACCAGCACGGTGTACGCATCAGAGCAGGAATAGTCTGTTCCGCCACCGCCCAAATACAGGCGGGTTCCATAGAGGTTTGAGTTGAATCGCAATGCGTCCGGGAGCTCTCCGGACATAATATCGGTGAGTCGCTTTCCGCCAAGATCTGGCCCCAGGTCAACGGCGGTAAGGGTGCATTCACGGATGTAGTTGTTCCAGGACTTACGAATGTCGGCATCGCCGCCGATTGTTGCATCCATAACGGCATAGACCGGTGTTGCGGCAACCCTTTTCCGTACATCATTCAGTAGTTTCAGCGACTCAGCAAAGCGGTTTTCGGTGGCGGACGGGACAATCACACCATACCCTTGCTCGAACAAGTTGGTGATATTGTAACCAATGGTCGAGATGATTCCGCCAGCCGCGCCGATACCCAGCGGTACGTTGTCCACGACACGAACATCGCCGGTATAGGCATCTTCGATCTTTACCAGTGTTGTCGGAACAAAGAACAGTGCGTAAATCAGGTAGCCAATAAATATTTGCTGAATGTTGACCTCTTTTGCACCCTGAAACACGCTTTGGACAAGGATGAGCAGGACACCGATCAACAGGCCGATCTTCACAATATCTGTAAAGCCAGTTCCCGGACTGGTGACCATTGCTACGGCGATGAGGATTTGCTCCAGAAACGCCGCATCACCAACAGAAAAAATCGTAAATTCCATCTCTTACTCCTTGGTACGTTGCGGCGAGGTCAAAGAGTTAAGGGTGTATCTCTGCTTGCGAAGGTTATCCAGCATGGCGTTGTAATACTGGATAAGCTCTGACACATCGCCATATTCTGAACGGAGCTGCTGGAAGTCCTGACGGAGTTTTGTTTGGGAATCGCTAATCAGATCAAACGCCTTCTTCTGGTGGGGCGCTTTAGACTGGCTGACGACCAGACTGACAGCTCGGAACAGTTCCTCAGTCATGGTGTAAACCATGGTCAGAGCAATGCTGTATGAAGCTTTAGAAGCGAATATCTGTGCAGCGTCCTCAGAAAGCACCGACAGATTTCGGATGATTGCCCCCGATCCGGCTGGCAGGTTTGCCATGAACGCTTGTTCGGCGCTATTCAAAGAACCTTGGTTTCGTGCGAATTTGGCGATGATGCCAGGGTTTGAGCCAGATCCCATCAAGAGCTTTTCGACCTGCCTACCCAAGCCCTCTATGGTGACCGTTTGATCCGTTGGGTTCAGGCACTTGTCGTTGGTGTCACAGTCGTAAATGCTGGCTTGGCCCCCGGCGAGCAACGCATTGAGGATGTCAGGCTTGGCCGGTTGGGTTGAAATCGGCATGGTTTTAGATGCATCAGCAGGATCACCAATATGGTTGGGATCTGTTTCCGGTGGCTTTCGAATGATGGTTCCGGTCAAACTCATCATGGCTTCGAGTAAGTTATTGTCGCCGTAGGTAAACCAGGATGCTGAGTTTTGTTTCTTGAGCTGCTGCCAGACGATGTTGCCGATCAGCTCTTTTTGAAGCAGCTCTGCCTCGGAAAGCTGCTCTTCCGGAGTTTTACCGTTCTCTGTTTCTTCACGCGCAGAAAATACATCATCAACTACACCAGTCAGCGTAGCTGTAATGGACGCATCAGTTCTGCCTTTGATGTCAAAGGCGGAGGTTCCGTCATTAATAATGCCCTGAGCCAACTGGCAGGAGTTACCCAAATGCTCGTTTAGCGCCTGAACCTTCTTCTGAAAAGCTTCAATGTGCTTCGAGCAGTCCGGGCAGACGTTATCCAGGGCAAGCTGGAATG
This sequence comes from Marinobacter sp. G11, assembly GCF_021282325.1. Taxonomy (NCBI): domain Bacteria; kingdom Pseudomonadati; phylum Pseudomonadota; class Gammaproteobacteria; order Pseudomonadales; family Marinobacteraceae; genus Marinobacter; species Marinobacter sp. G11. Next base: position 8,111 of record NZ_JAJSPB010000012.1, on the reverse strand, counting down.
CATAACCTTTCGCGTTGGCGGCAACAGCCCGGAGCAACTGAACAATCTGCTCTGCTTTAATGAAACTCATCGAGCCGTTGAACATGTCAATGCCACCACAGCCGCCTTTCCACGAGGGCGGTGAGAATGTGATCAGGTTTTCATCGAAGATCTTGGATTTCGTGGTGAACCGACCACCAGAGAGCACACCTCGCCGCTGTGTCTCAAATACGCCTGGCGCAGTGGCGTTTGTCATGTCACCAAAGAAACTGTCCAGTTCGTCTTGAAGTGCCGCGTGAGAAACTCCGGATCCCGTCATCGTGGCTACGGCCAATGCGACACTGAGGGTGAGTTTTTTGACCTTACTTTTCATTATTGCGCTCCTGATGAAGTCCGAAGTTTTTCTCTAATGAAGTCACTCAGTTGTTCTGGAGGAATGAAGTTGGTGCCATCGTCTTCAGTCGAGGTTTGGCCAGACTGTTGGCCCAGCTCATAGGAATGCGCGTCCAGGATGGCGGCAATGTTGTTGTCCAGATTCAAGATGGGCTTAGTTTTGTTGAACTCTTCATCACTGATCCAGCCTCGGCGTTTGGCGGCTAGAATGATCCGGCTTTTGAGTTCAGTGAGAGCCAGAACACCCTGCGCAATCGGTTCCACTTCCCGGTCTTCAGAAACGAGAAACAGTGCAGGCAAAGCATCGACTCCCATGGCATCTGCTTGTCCCTGGTCGGTTCGGAAATTCGGGAAGGAGCCGTCTGGCAGTGGCTTACCGTCGAGCGATATGGGCAAAATCGTGAACCCATCGCGGGTTTCGAGCATTTTCAAGATCGGTGCCTGAATCCGGCTCGTATCGGAGTCGGACTCAAAAAAGAAAAACAGACCGGCCTTTTGAGCAATCTTGTGAGCGATGTTGTCCTTATTCCTTCCTGCCCAACGATCCAGTGGCTGTGAGGCGAACGATGCGCTGGGTCGTCGGGTTTCTTCATCAAGGAACGGATCGCCCACGACCGCCATTTCCGAGGCGTTGGCAAACTGCTCACTCCTGTCCATGGCGTACCGCTGGAGGTACATGTAGGTGCGGACGTTCTCAATGGTGGGGTTATCCCAGGCTGCATCCTTGTACTTTGGGAGGTTTTCTCGGAACCAGGCCGCAGAGAATACTTCCGGCCCTTTTGGTCGGGCTGGTTCCACTTCTTCGATGGGAGCGGGTTCTGGCGGGGGAGCGGCAACGATCTCAGGTTCCGGCTCTTCCGGCTCGGGCGGTTCTTCCGGGATCTCTTCTTTGTACCAAAACCAACCTTCGGCCTTCCGGTCAAAGAATCCTGAGTCTCCCCCGGCATTTTGAGCATGAGAGAGTAGAGGCGAGCACAGCAACGTAAACGCCAAGGCTATTGAAAGGTGTCGTTTCAGCATAGATCTACAGGTAGTTGGTATGAATTACCTGAAATCTTACTGAAGGCCGACCAAAACCATGGTGTCTGAAATTGCCCAAAAAGGGCGTAAAGAGCCGGTTGGCTGAGGGTTATTGCTGAGCCTGTTTGTAGGCGAGCCCTTTGGCGTACTGAAGAACCAGTTCTAACGCGGTGTTGATGATCAGCACCTGGAGGGCTCGGGTGGCCGCCACATATAGAAGGTTGATTTCATCTTCTCGTGCATCGTGTGCCATGTCAGGATCAAAAATATCCGGGTAGTCGTCAACCAGGACAACCGATTGCCACTCTAGCCCTTTGCAGCGATGTGCGGTCGAAACAACGATGTCGGCGTTTCCCTCAAGGTTGACTGTGTGCTGACGGATCATTCCGATCATGTGCGGGATGTCATCGTAGGTTTCGAGCAAGGCAATGGCGCGAAGCATCTCCGGATCCTTGGTTGCCTTCGCAATTTCCTCGTACTCCTCGAAGCTTTGATAGTCCTTCAGGAGCTTCTTGTTCCGGACGTTTTGCGGTTGTCGTAACGCGAACCAGAAAAGATCCTCCAGCTCATTCAGTTGGTAGGCTTTGATGCCGCCGACCCAGAAAATTGACCTCCCTGACAGGGCCGCAGAGAAGGCCACACCAATCACGCCCATTACCGTTCTGGCCAAAGCGGTGAATTGCTTGGTGTTTGGCGGTAGCTTCCGTAGGACTTGGCCTTCCGCGCCCTTGCCGATCACGGGGCGGGTTTCCTGCTTGAGCATCAACAAGGCGTTCGCAACCATGGCAACTTGGGGGCCGAATCGAAAACTGTGCGTCAAATACAGCATGTCTGCTTTCTCCAGCATGGAGGTTTTCATGGCGTTGCTGGCACCCCGAAACCGGTAGATCTGCTGGTGATCGTCGCCCACGAAAATTACTTTGCAGTTTTGCTGAAGAACAATGTGATTGGTTACCGGGTTGGAATCTTGGGCTTCATCAAAGAGGATAATGCTGTACCGGCGTGACAAATCTGGGAGGCTCAGTTGATAGAGCTTCAAATAGGTGTCGTGTGTGGCAGGGAAATCGTCATCAAGATCAGTCATCCGTTGCCAGATCATCTGGGCAGCGTCGAGCACTCGGGCTTGATACATCACGCGATTGCGCGTCCTGCCCTGGGGTTCATTCTGCTTCTGAGGGAAATGGCAATCCAGAATGCGCTGTTCTGCACTGGTGATAAAGGCGTTGAGGACGGCCATGACATCACGCGCCATCGTCCAGTTCGGAGACGGTAATGCGTTGGCAATATCGGTTAAGCGGAGATTGTTGGTCAGCTTGTGTGCATACTGTCGCCCAATGGCGGCATAGGCGAGCTGATGAGAAGTTTTGCATTCCACGTTGCGTGGGAACTTAGAGATCGCCTCATCACGTATTGCCCGGTTAAACGCCAGATACAGAATTCGCTCGCCGGGGTTGTTCAGCGCGAACTTGACCAATGTTGTTGTCTTGCCCGTCCCGGCATAGGCTTTGACCACTAATCGACGGCCTTTGTACTGAGTGATCAAAGCCTGTTCCGGTGTGTCAGGCGGGAGTTGCCAGCTCATTTATGCCGCACACTGTTTATTGTCCGGTGAAATTCGTGTCACTGTGCGGTGATAATGCTTTGCTGCGCCTATCAGCGTTTCAACACGATGCTCAGCAACGGGTATGACCGATTCACAGTCTCGGTCTGTCCACCATCCGGGAGCCTCGACCATCGCAATCTCAAGCACCCATTTGCGCATTGGCAACAGCCACTCCAAGGCAGAGGGGCACTGTCTTCTGGCTAACTCTTCAGCCAGCCGGATCCTCTCACTTAGTTTTTGAGCCCTTTTTACCCACTTCTTGCTGTACTTTAGCGGTTGGTTTCTCTCGCGCATCTTTGTCCCGTTCTTCGAGGGAGCGGTGAAGAGCTGCGTTCTCGGATTCAAGAGATTTGAGGTCTGTCATAGCCTTGTCCAGCTTGGCTTCCAGCTTCTGATTTTGAGCCTCTTTTTCTTGGTTTTGGGCCGAGAGCGCGGCATTTTGCTCCGAAACATTTCGGATGTCCTGTTCTGCTTTCTCTTGAGCAGAAACAGCATCATCCACGGTGTTCTGGAGGCGTTGAATCTCCTCCTGGAGACTCTGATTTTGCCGCGCTTTCTCAGATAAGGTGGCCTCTGTATTTGCCTGTTTTTGGCGCAAACGCTCGTTTTCGTCTTTCCGTTCGTCCAGATCTTTGGTTAATCGGCTAACCTCGCTATTGAGATGCGTGACATTACCATTGAGCCTGGTGACCTCTTCAATTTTGCCTTCATACTTTGAGGTCAGCGTCTCAAGCTTATGTTCCAGCTTACCGACTTGCTGTTCAGCCCTTTCCAGTGCCGCTGATTTTAAATCCAGCTCGTGAGACAGCTCCCTGTTCGATGCAAGAGCTTTTTCATGCTGGAGGGTGAGGTGTTCCATTTCCGCCTGGAGATCTTCGAGTTGTACGCGGGTTTGTTCTGAACGCTCAATGATTTCTTCGGCGCGTTCGTTCATCTCCGCTTTTTCCAGCGACAGAGCATTATGCTCACTTTCCAGAATGGCTTGCTCTCTTTCCTTGGCCTGCACCCAGAGCTTTTGGGCGAAGCTTTCTGCAACTTTGAGAATTTCCTCCGGCGTTTGCAGATCAGCTTTGAGCTGGATGTGCTCAGGAACATCGCCGTTTTGTTTTTTCCACGTTTTCTTGTACTTGCTGATGGTGCTATAGCTCCCGCAGCCCAGCACAGAGTAGATGGCAAGAATAGTGGGCTCTTTACCTTCTGCCACAAGGGCGTCGGCGGTTGCGTGGACATCCGCTTCTGAAATCAGCTTACGCGCCATAATGTCGGCCTCGCTCGTTTGATAGTAATTATCGTAATTACGGTAATTATACACTATTTGTGCTCGCGTAGCATGACTATCCAACAGAATCTGGTTGGAAGATAGCGCGAAGTTACTCCGAAAACGCCTCAATGGTGTTGCCACCAAACGTACCGAGCACTTCTGAGACTCGACGGTCGGAGCGGGCTTTGCGATGTACTGATGCGTCAAAGTCATGAAGCATCTTCATCTCCACTTCAGCTTCCTGGATCACGATGATCGGCATGGGGGTGTTGATTGTTCTGACAGAACGATCAAGCATCAGGTTTGCTGCGGGCTGCACTTTCACTGGTCGCCTAACCCGGAGCTGGCTCTCAGGGGTCGCCACGATTTTCGTCAGCAATTGTTCCAGCGGTAATTTGTTGCGCTCGCTGTAATGTTCTAGGTCTTCTCGAATCCGGCGCTCAAGCTCTGCCTTTTTCGGTTTTACCAGAGCGTCTTTGCGCTGCCAGAAAAAACGTACTGACGAAACAGAGCCCTCGGTGTAACACCGAATCTGCCGGTACAAATGCAAAGTCATAATCCCTGGGCATTCGGCTCGTAACGCCTCAAACCGCGCCTGCCTTGTGTCGTAGTTCGAGATGATGTGCTCCTCGATACCGGACTTTGCTTCGTTGATGCTTTGTACCAGCTCGACAATTTCTCCTGTCCCCCCAGATAGGGAAGGGGAAAACCACAGGACGCCGGGCGTCCTCCTGGCGGACTTCTGAGAAAAATTCGGATGAATGTGGAGATCCTGGTAGCAACGGGCTGCACTGCTGATCGCGTCTGCGCCTGAATGTTCGGACACGACGATGGTGGTCACGGCTTCTTGTTCGCGGCCCCGTGGAACGCCGGGAATCGTCGTCACCTTGGCGGCCCGGTGAGGCGTTTTTTGGAGTGCTCGTTCGAGTTGATTCAGATGTCGGCACATGGCCGTGTATTGTTCCGAAATGACAGTGGCCATGCAGCGGGCTCCTGAACAAGATTGTTTTGATGATACTTTGAGCAAAGAGTAGACAGTCTTAGACCATCATGCAACGAGGGGTGTAACGGATTGGCAGCCTTCGCTGCGCTCAGGCTGGGCGGGATCCCTCTCGTTCGTTGCGCCGCGTGAAATTAGATTGAGAAAGAGAGAGAAAAAGAGAGAAATAAGAAAAGGCCGGGAAGGCAATAAAGGGCTGAGTCGAACGGTGAGGTTGAAGGCTGGCCCCTTACGGGGCCAACTCTGCATGATGGTCTAAATTTACATATTGAATGCGCTGTAGCTAAGAGGGCTGGCGATCCAACCACGCAGCTTGCCGCAAAAAGGCCACCGCGTCAGAGGGCGTTACTTTCCAGGCCTCCGCAAGACGGCGGGTAGAAAATACCGCCAGCTCCAGTCGATCCTCTGGAGTCAGGAAGTTCTGGAGCTGTCGGCCCTGTTCCGATAGAGCAATGACAGCTCCGCTTGGCCCGTTGTTGTAGGCGGCGATGCCTTTGTTTTTCGCTTCGCCGTGGTAAGCACCTTTCATAGATTTTCGCAGGCCAAACATCACCCCACAAAACGCGGTCAACTCGGTTGGCGTGAGCTGGATGGTGATTTTTCTGGCCCAATACGGGCTTTGACCTGGCTCCAGGATCGGGGCCACTTCAACGCTCAGGGTTGGATACTTTTTGCGGGTTGCCGTAAATTGAACATTAAGGCCTGTCCGTTTGCCCGGATCTTGCTGGCGATCCGAGAAGAATTTCATCGCCTCGCCGTAAATCTCTTCAGTCATAAAAAGCGTCCCTCCTAAATTTTCGTTTGCCGTAAGCCAACCAGAACTGTTTCTGCGCCCTGGGCGCATTCACTGGCATAGCGACGAGGCAAAATATGTTCGATGAGCACAAAGTATATGAGGCTGTAATCGAGTTCCTGGATGAGTCTCCCCAAATCCGCGAGCTCGGTGATTACCAGGATGTTCTGGCAGCAGGCCTGGAGATTGCTGAGCACTATGTTGCGTCGGCGCAAACTTCGGTAACACTTCAGGAGCTGAGGAAACGCCTGCGCAAACGCCTTCCACACGAGGTAACCCCCGGTGGTTTTGAGGCCCGAGCCCGTTTCGATCTTTACCGAAAACGTCTGGCTTATACTCTTGACGATTTTGATCCTGAACGACTGCTGACTCCGCAAGACGAGAGACTGGTGGTAGAGGCCACCCTCTCGGATATTGGGGATCTAATGGAGGACGGTCGGTGGCCATGCGAGGAGCAGCTCCAGAGACGAGTGATGCGCTGGCTCCTGAGAAAAAGAGTCCACCGCCGCCTGAAGGCTCCCTGCTACCGTGCTGAAGCGTAGCTTTCACCTGTCACCACCCCTCAACCAACATCGAGGCGCTGACTGGCTTCTCGAAGCCGGTCATTGCCCCGGTGATCATATCGCTGAGTCGTTGTGACGCTGGCATGGCCCATGGCATCCCTTACCGTAATAATGTCCTCTTTATTGTCCAGCATCGCTGAGGCAAAGGTTCTACGAAGATCGTGAGGAGCGAATTCGTCCAGTCCCGCCTCAACGCGGCGAGTATCCAGGATGTAGTAGATGGCTTGGTCGGACATCCGCTCAGTCGTGACATCGCCATATCGGCGGATACGCGGGAACAGCGGGCCAGGGTAGTCACCACGTACCTCATCAATCCACCGCTTAACTCGCTGCTGCGGGCCGGGCGGCATGAATGCCAGGCGTTCCTTGTCCCCTTTACCCAGCACCTTTAAGCACTGCTCTTTGAAATCAATGCTCTCCAGGTCAAGGGCCACGATCTCAGACCGCCGAAGTCCGCAGCCAACAAGGACGGCAAGAATCGCAGCGTCTCGTAATCCCTTTGGGCTGGAATCACTTTCACATGTGAAAAAAAGTTTCTGGAGTTCTTCCTTCGCCAAGGCTTTGCCCTTAGCCAACCTCGTGCCTTTTGCTGTCCGGATCAGTTTGATCTGCTGGTAGGTGTCATGGTCGATCTGCTTCTTGATCCACGCCTCAGTCATTACGCCTTTGATGGCCGCCAGATAGGTGTTCCTGGTCGCTGGAGCCCGGCCAAGATCTTCCAGCATTTGCAGCACCGCTTGTACGTGGTGCCGCCGAAGCTGAGCCCAGGGGCAGGTTTCAATGGACGCATACCCGTTAATTCGAGCCACGATATTCAGGAAGGATTTCATGGTCTGGCGGCTTTTCTTCGAGCCCAGGCTGACCAAATAAGCCATGGCCGGGTTTTGCTCGATAAGCTCTGAGGCTGGCATCACTTCGGCCATGTTAACGCTTCTCTCCGGCAGAGCCTGTGAGCTGCTGTTCAAATCAGGGTAGAGATCCTTTGGACTCATGAATGAGGCTTCCTGTGGGCTGCGCGTCTTACCGACAGGTCTGCCGCTGCCGGGGGTAATTACCGCTTCTTATCGTATTCCAGCAGCTCTACTTTTTCAAAGATACATTTTAATAAGTAGAGAATTACCGTTATTACGGTAATTACGGTTACGGTAATACAGTAACAATAAAGAAAGATTCGGTGCCAGCAGATCTTCCGAGCAAAAAAAAGAGCCTCCACGGAGGCTCTGGTTCGGCGCTATTGTTCGACTTAAAGCTGTGGGCTTGAAATAAAGTTGGTAATAAATCAGCGCGAGTTATTGTCAAATCTGGTGTACGGCATCAGGCCGCGTTCCTGTCTGATTGATCCTGTACTTGTTCGCCGTCCTTGAACTTCACATTGTTGACCACAAGGGTCAGCAGATTAAATCCCTTGATCCGCTTCCAGTTCCTCTGCGCTGACTCCAGCAGCTTGTAGACCATCGCCAGTGTGGTCTCTCGCGAGCCGCAGTTCCGGGCTCGTTGGG
>NZ_JAJSPB010000125.1:0-502 GCF_021282325.1 Marinobacter sp. G11 | reverse complement strand
ATCAACCGCAAGAGTGTGATTGTTCTGGCCGAGGACGGCCCCAAACAGTACAAGGTCTCGCCGGAGTTATTAAGGCCTCTGCGTGACGTGAAGTAGGTCAACTACGTCGTGGAATGAACGCTTACTTTGAGCATGAAGTACACCGCTCGGCCCAACTTGTGCGCCAAGGCAGACAGGACCTTGGGCTTATTCATTCGCCTCTGGAGTTTTTCGACGTAGCGCTTGGCCTTGTCGTTGTTACGGATAAACAGCACGGCGGCTTCCGAAAACGCCCACTTTAGATGGGCATTGCCGATCTTGTTGCCCTGCGTGCCGTAGACCTTGCCGGCTGATTCAGCTTTGCACTTCACCAGGCGAGCGTAGGACGCGAATTTCTGAACGGATTCGAAGCGCTGAATATCGCCGACTTCGTAGAGAATGGTCAGGGCCAGAATGCGGCCTACTCCAGGAATGGTCTTCAGCACGTTGAGTGACGCCGGGTCGTGTTGTTTGGCCTGCTGTT
>NZ_JAJSPB010000124.1:0-502 GCF_021282325.1 Marinobacter sp. G11 | reverse complement strand
GCCAGAGCTACGGCGAGGCACGATTAGAACGTGCCTGCCAACGCGCCCTGATGCTGGGCAGCTGCCGATACAAGAGCATCGAATCCATCCTCAAGCATCGCCTGGATGAGCAGCCCCTGGAAGAGCAGCAAGAACTGGCCTTACCCGACACACACGACAACATCCGCGGCCCTGCCTACTACCACTGAAGGAATCTGACATGTTGAAACATCCCACACTGGATAAGCTCCACGCCCTCAAACTGACCGGCATGGCCGCCGCCCTGGAGGATCAGTCGGCCACCCCCGACATCACCGATCTGAGCTTCGAGGAGCGCCTCGGGCTGCTGGTCGACCGGGAAATGACGGAACGGGACAACCGGCGCATGAGCAGCCGGCTACGCCGGGCCAAACTGCGACACGCCGCCATCCTCGAAGACATTGATTACCGGAACTCACGCGGCCTGGATAAAGGGCTTGTCCAGAGTCTGGCCAGCTGCCAGTGGGTGAAGGAACACCTGAAC
>NZ_JAJSPB010000123.1:0-504 GCF_021282325.1 Marinobacter sp. G11 | reverse complement strand
GGGTCTAAACTTTCAGTTCACTCTCAGTCAATATCATTGACTCCCCTAGTACAGTATGATTATTTCATTAAATTTATCTGTTGAAGCGTCTGTTCTGATTGACTTCCATGATAACAGGAAGAATGATCGGACGTCTCTTTGTTTTTTTCCATAAATGACTATTCATTGCTTCTCTTATATCATGTTTGATCGAACCCCAGTCGAAGTCATTGTGCTTGAGGTTCTTCTTCACGATGTCTTTAACAATGTCAGAAGATTCGTCTATCAAGTCCTGACTTTCCTTAACAAAGACGAAGCCTCTTGTAACAATATGCGGATTTGAGACGATTTTCTGTTTCTTACGGTCGATCGTCACTACGGCAACAAAGATCCCGTCTTCAGACAACAGACGTCTGTCACGCAGGACGATATTTCCGATATCCCCGATGCCGATACCATCGATCAGTGTGTTATCTGCAGATACTTGTCCACTTTGAGTCATTTTATTTTTAGAATAGCTTACGA
>NZ_JAJSPB010000122.1:0-505 GCF_021282325.1 Marinobacter sp. G11 | reverse complement strand
CTCTGACCCCGAGCTCCGCGAGCGCCTCACGCCGCGGTACCTGCCGGGCTGCAAGCGTGTGCTCGTCTCCAACGACTACTACCCGGCCATGGCCCGGGACAACGTCACCCTGGAGGACAGCGCGCTGGACCGCGTCGAGGGGAGCCGGCTGTTCGGCGTGAGCGGTCACGGGTACGAGGTCGACGTCGTCGTCCTCTGCACCGGCTTCGAGGCGGCCCAGCCGCCGTTCGCCGACCGCGTCCACGACGGTGAGGGCCGTTCCCTGGCCGATCACTGGCGCAGCGGCATGGCGGCGTTCGATTCCACGGCCGTGGCGGGATTCCCGAACCTGTTCGCCATCAACGGGCCGAACACCTCGCTGGGGCACAACTCGATCGTCTACATCATCGAGTCGCAGATCGCGTACATTTTGGAGGCCCTGGACCGGGCGGAACACGAGGGAATCCGGACGATGGTCCCCGAGACACTCGCCCAGGAGGAGTACGTGGACCGTCTCCAGCAGCGG
>NZ_JAJSPB010000121.1:0-516 GCF_021282325.1 Marinobacter sp. G11 | reverse complement strand
GATTGACGATCACCGGCGCTGGTGTCAGCGTGATCTGAGCCAGAAGCGGTATGTGTACTGGTGGGCGGATGGCGTCTATAGCAACGTCCGCATGGAGGATCGCCTCTGCCTGCTGGTGATCATCGGCGTCACCGAGCATGGCCGCAAGGAGCTGGTCGCTGTTGAAGACGGCTATCGCGAGTCAGAAGCCAGCTGGTCAGAGCTGCTGCTGGGCCTGCGTGAACGAGGCCTGACAACGAGTCCTAAGCTGGCGACCGGAGACGGTGCCCTTGGGTTCTGGAAAGCGCTGTCCAAGTGCTATCCCGATACTCGCCATCAGCGCTGCTGGGTGCATAAGACAGCCAACATCCTGACCGCCGTGCCCAAGTCAGTGCAGCCCAAGGTGAAGGCGGCGCTGCATGAGATCTGGATGGCCGAGACGCGGGCTGACGCACACAAGGCCTTTGACCGGACTCTGGTTCGCTTCGAGTCGAAGTATCCCGGCGCCATGGAGCGCCTGCGCAAGGATCGGGAAGA
>NZ_JAJSPB010000120.1:0-557 GCF_021282325.1 Marinobacter sp. G11 | reverse complement strand
AATCAATGTCTTCGAGGATGGCGGCGTGTCGCAGCTTGGCCCGGCGCAGGCGGCTGCTCATGCGTCGGTTGTCCCGTTCCGTCATTTCCCGGTCGACCAGCAGGCCAAGGCGCTCCTCGAAGCTCAGATCGGTAATGTCGGGGGTGGCCGATTGATCCGCCAGGGCGGCGGCCATGCCGGTCAGTTTGAGGGCGTGGAGCTTATCCAGCGTGGGATGTTTCAGCATGTCAGATTCCTTCAGTGGTAGTAGGCAGGGCCGCGGATGTTGTCGTGTGTGTCGGGTAAGGCCAGTTCTTGCTGCTCTTCCAGGGGCTGCTCATCCAGGCGATGCTTGAGGATGGATTCGATGCTCTTGTATCGGCAGCTGCCCAGCATCAGGGCGCGTTGGCAGGCACGTTCTAATCGTGCCTCGCCGTAGCTCTGGCCCAGCCGGAGAATGCCCAGACAGGACCGATAGGCCTGTTGCGGATGCTTTCTTGCCCCCAGCGCGGTACGGATAAGCTTTTCAGTTGCCGGTCCAGTCTTGGCTGCCCAGGCGGTCAGTCGCTCTGGGGTCC
>NZ_JAJSPB010000011.1:0-110478 GCF_021282325.1 Marinobacter sp. G11 | reverse complement strand
TGTAAGTGCCTGACAGCTCGACGAGACTAGCGAAGCAGGCGTTCTCGCTCATGGGTTTAGGTTGGCCGCTGGTGCGGCCAAAAAATCACTATTGTCTGTTGATTCCGAGAAGGCTCATATGTGTTAGGCACCTGTCTCAATCCTTGAATTTTAGATACAACGTTGCACCACCAACCACGACAGTAGCTAACGTAGCCAACACGCCTACAGCAGCCCCTTTTGCAAAACCGGCTTCGTGGCCACGGGAATACCCTTTTTCCTCGCCTGAATAGTACCCCTTGAGACCTGGGGAGGCGTCTTCTGAAAAAACAAATTCTTCTACTTTTTCTGACACCACGGGCTCCCGCATAAGCCTCTCTAGCAAAGCTTTAGCCGCCTCCGTGGTCATTTCGTTAAGGGCTGCAAATTCCCTCAGGTGCTCATTATTTGAAAGTATTTTTTCAGCCTTCTCTACAACATCTGCACTCATGGTGTCTCCTTTCTATTTTTTATGCCTAACGCCGCTCAGCACGCGCGCCGTTGTAGTGGAGGCGAAGCCGCAACGAAAAAGGCGTCGCCGTGCCTGGCATGGTTATGTTGCCGACCACAGAACGACGACCAAGCCCTGCCAGAACAATGTAACGATAACCCACACCGCGCAACCAACCCAGAGGTAAGTCGGAACTCTATACTGGTAAACGAACCAACTGCCGACGAGCTGGGCAACAGCAGTAATGCCGACCATCGCACTAATGGATGCGTAGAGTTGACGAGATGCCGCTTCGAAATCGAAGTACACGCAGAAGTGAACGATGCCAAGGATGATCGCTGCGATCAGGACGATGAAGACAGCCAGCTTTCTCCAACTGGCAATATCGTCATTCATCAGTGACTGGCGGATGTTTTGGAACCGAATAATCCTACCCTCCTTGGAGAACATAACGCTGAGGTAACCGGCGCCGGAGCGCAGCGGAGGGAACCAAAAGCGGTACGCTTTTGGCGTCCGGTTGACCGCCTGGTTAATGGCCGTTCACCACCGTGGTTAAGCATGGAAACCCAGACCGCATGCCCTCTCCCGGAAAGCTTGCACCAACTCGACGGATGACGAAAGGAACCAGAACGCAAAGGCTACCGGCCCGATTACCGTTTAAGACGGACGGCCCCACGACTGGGGCACACCATGAATACCAAACACCGCTGGCCATTGTGGCAACCAAACCAGACAGCGAACTTTCCGGCCTTGGCGATCACCAGAGTGAGCGGGCTTACAACCAATCCCGGTGCCAAGGCCTTTGCACCCCGCCTGCTAAAAACTTACGAATGCCGGGCCAATAACGCCAACGTTTAGCGGCGCCCATGTAGCGCAGCGAAATGGGCGTCCGGTGTAGGGCCGGCAGGCCCGGAACGTACTACAACGACTTGTTAACCATACTTGATGGCTAGCAAAATTGCCGACACTGCCGCCGCAGCTAAAAACGGGGCCATGAGTATGAGCAAAGAGACTCGATACTCCTTTAGTGACTGATAACTCCAATAGGCAGCAACAAAAAAGGAAGCCACCCCTACCCCATGGGCCCACTTACCCGAAAACTCAGCGAGTCCCGTGCGCCCAGGTAGCGTCACATTGTCGAAATAGAATGCCACCGTACCGGCAACCAGGAACACGAAACTGAACAAACCATTAATGAATGACAAGCGCCGACGATAATAGCTAGCATCCCTGATGACTGGATCAAACTTCCACAATGCACGGCTCTCCAGATTACCCGTGTGGTTAACGATGTACGTTCATCTGCCCGAGCGAAGCGAGGGTCGGATGAATGTGTTGTTATACGGACCGTCCTGAAAGGCTCTCATACTCCACCTTATTCCCAGACCACTCCGCATCCAGCAGACATCCCTGGAAAGCTATCAGGCAAAGGGGCAGCGCGGGCACCGAAGATGCGAAGGCACGGAACAAAGGCGACCACGATTGCCGGTTGATCCGCCTTCCCTCAAGAGCCAAGCCAGACGGATCAAGCCGCGACTTATCCGTCTGGCTTGGCTCTTGAGGGTAGCAGGGAGAGCGCTCAACGGCGATCCGCTCTATTTGTTTTCTTGCAGCCGTTTTCAAAACCAGAAAAATACTGTTTATATATACAGTATATTCGGGTAGCCTTCGGTGAAAGGGCAAGAAAACCCCTTGCACCCTCACCCACCGCTATAACAGTGAATTCTACGAACGAGTTCGTATATCCCGCATTCGTATAATTCCAACCAAAACGCGCCCGAAATTTTTAATTTTTCTAAACAAAAACAACAACCTAAGAAAACGAACCACGGCTACCGCCGGAGTTATACGCCCTGATTCGAGCCACCCCTGCTCCTACTTAGGGGCGTATAACTCCGCCCCTGAAAACCCCACATTTTAAACATATCAGAAGGTTACTAACATTTCCCATGCATTTCCCCGGAGTTTTGCGAACGGGTTCGTATAACTCCACTGTTTGTTAATCCATGCAGCACGGGCCCTTGGCCAAGGCGGTCGAAGGTTCTTGGCATGGGCCAATCATAGGGAGACAATCGCCCTGAGTTTACAGAACAAGGACTCCACTATGGCCAGCTTGCCCCAACTTACGGATGCCCTGCTCACCCTGGAAAACGGGGTGGCCGTGCTGACCCTGAACCGGCACGACCTGCGCAATGCCCTCACCGGCTCCCACCTGATTGATGACATCGTCACCACAGCAGAGTGGGTCAACCACTGCCAGGACGTATCCGTGCTGGTGATCACCGGGGCGGGGTCGGCGTTCAGTGCCGGCGGCAATATCCGCGATATGGCTAATCGCAGCGGCGATTTCGCTGGCAATCCAGCCGAATGTGCAGAACGCTATCGCAAGGGTATCCAGCGTATTCCCCTGGCGATGCAGGCGGTGGAGGTGCCGGTGATTGCCGCGGTGAACGGGCCAGCCATTGGCGCCGGGTTTGACCTGGCCAATATGGCGGATATCCGAATTGCTGCGGACTCGGCTAAATTCGGCGAGACGTTTCTGAATCTGGGCATCATTCCCGGCGACGGTGGCGCCTGGTTTATGCAACGGCTGATTGGTTACCAGCGTGCCTTCGAGCTGACGCTGACCGGCCGCATCGTGGACGCCGCAGAAGCGAAGGAACTGGGCATTGTGATGGATGTGGTACCAGCCGATGAGCTGATGCCGGCAACCCTGAAGATGGCCAGCAAAATGGCCAGCCAGCCGCCCAAGGCAACGCGGCTGACCAAGCGGCTGATGATGATGGCCCAGCGCACCGAGCTGAGGGATTTCCTGGATATCTGCGCCTGTTTCCAGGGCATGAGCCACAACGAGCCAGAGCACCTGGACGCAGTGAACCGGATGCTGGAAGCCATGGCGCGGAAATAACCCTACCGGAGCTGCCCGACATATCGGACAGCTCTGCCCCCCCTACCTGCTTACCACTCCAACTGAGCGCCGGTCTGGTATTCAATCACCCGGGTCTCAAAGAAGTTCTTCTCCTTGCGCATGGTGGCTTGCTCGTCCAGCCAGGGCGAGACGTTTTTCGCCCCCGGGAACGGCTCTTCCAGCCCTACGGTGCGCGCCCTCCGGTTGGCCACAAACCGGAACTGCTCGGTGTGGTATTCCGCCGAGTAACCCATAATCGGGTCGCGCAGAATGTAGTTGGCGTAAGCCATCTCAGCCGCTTCGGATTCGTCCCACATATCGCGCACGGCTTTGGGGTCGAAACTGATGTTTTCCTCCTCCAGGATCTGGTTCACCACTTTCAGGCCGAAGGAGAAGTGCATGGCTTCGTCCCGCAGGATGTACTGCAGCTGTTCACCGGTACCGCGCATCAGGCCCCGGCGCTGAAGGGCGAAGATGGGGCTGAAGCCGTTATAGAACCAGCAGCCTTCAAACACCGCTGCGAAGAACAGGTAAGACATGATGAATTCCTGCAGGTCGTCCGGGTTGCGCAGGTTCATGTCGGAGCGCATGGCAGCGTCCAGCCGGCGGTTGGCCAGCTGGATTTTGCCGTTGATCTCCGGCACCACGCGGTAGCGGTTGTAGATCTCGCTCTGGTCCAGGTTGAGGGTTTCGATGCAGTGCTGGTAGGTCCAGGTGTGCAGGGCTTCTTCGTAAACCTGTCGGGCCTGGTAGATCTGCAGTTCCGGTGCGCTCATTTTCTCCATCACCGCCAGGCCGATGTTGCGCATGGCGAGGATGTCGGAGGTGGTGAGGTAGGCCAGTACGTTTTCGTACACGTGCTTTTCTGCCGGGGTCAGGCGGTGGTGGTAGTCGTGAACGTCCTGGGCCATGTTGACGTCCAGCGGGGTCCAGTGGTTTTTGTTGGCATTCATGAAGTATTCCCAGGCCCAGGGGTACTTGAAGGGTGCCAACTGGTTGATGTCGGTTTCGCCGTTGATGACGCGTTTGTCGTCTACGTTCACCGGCGCCGGGCCTTCGGGGTTTGCGGCTTGCGGTGCGGGTTTTGATTCGTCGTCCCAGTTCAGCATGGGGGCATCCTCTTAAAGATTGTGTTGGCCACGGAAACCATATATGGATTCCGTGGCTAAAAAGTCTGTTACTGACAGGCCTCGCAGTCCGGGTCATCGATGCTGCAAACCTGCGGCTGTGGCGCAGACACCGGGGCGGTTTTTTCGGCGCCGGTGGCGCCCAGGGAGCGCAGGTAGTAGGTGGTTTTCAGGCCGCGTTCCCAGGCCAGCTGGTACAGGGCATCGAGCTTTTTGCCGCTGGGTTCGGCCATGTACAGGTTCAGGCTCTGGGCCTGGTCCAGCCATTTCTGGCGGCGGGCGGCGGCTTCTACCAGCCAGCGGGCGTCGATTTCGAAGGCGGTGGCGTAGCGGGCTTTGAGTTCCGCCGGTATGCGGTCGATCTGCTGCACGCTGCCGTCGAAGTATTTCAGGTCGTTCACCATCACGTTGTCCCACAGGCCTTCCGCCTTGAGATCCCGCACCAGTGAAGGGTTCACCACGGTGAACTCGCCGGACAGGTTCGATTTCACAAACAGGTTCTGGTACGCCGGTTCAATGGACTGGGACACGCCGACAATGTTGGAGATGGTGGCCGTGGGCGCGATGGCCATGACGTTGCTGTTGCGCATGCCGTATTTGGCGATCAGCTCCCGCACCGGGGTCCAGTCAAGGCGGCTGTCGGTGTTCAGGGACAGGTCACCGTCTTTCCTCGCCTCTTTTAAAAGAGCGATGGAGTCGATGGGCAGGATGCCCTGCTGCCACAGGGAGCCTTCGTAGGTTTCGTAGGCACCGCGTTCGCCGGCCAGGGTGGCGGAGGCGCGAATGGCGAAGTAGCTGAGCTGCTCCATGGCCACGTCGGCAAACTCTACCGCTTCCGGGCTGGTGTAAGGCAGGCCCAGTTGATACAGAGCATCCTGGAAACCCATCAGGCCCAGGCCCACCGGGCGGTGTTTGAGGTTGGAGTTGCGGGCCTGGGGCACGGCGTAGAAGTTAATGTCGATAACGTTGTCGAGCATGCGCACGGCGGTGTTTACGGTGCGTTCCAGGCGTTGTACATCCAGCTCGCCGTCCTTGATGTGGGCCGCCAGGTTCACCGAACCCAGGTTGCACACGGCGATTTCGTCCGCGCTGGTGTTCAGGGTGATTTCGGTACACAGGTTGGAGCTGTGCACCACGCCCTGATGCTGCTGCGGGGAGCGCAGGTTGCAGGGGTCTTTGAAGGTGATCCAGGGATGGCCGGTTTCGAACAGCACAGTCAGCATTTTGCGCCACAGCTGCTTGGCCGGAATTTTCTTGAACAGCTTGATCTTGCCCTGCTCTGCCAGCGCTTCGTAGTGCTGGTAGCGTTCCCGGAATTCGTTACCGTAGAGATCGTGCAGATCCGGCGTATCGCTGGGGGAGAACAGGGTCCAGTCCCGGTCTTCACGCATGCGTTCGATCAGCAAATCCGGCACCCAGTTGGCGGTGTTCATGTCGTGGGTGCGGCGGCGTTCGTCGCCGGTGTTCTTGCGCAGTTCCAGGAACTCTTCGATGTCCAGGTGCCAGCTTTCCAGGTAGGCACAGACCGCGCCTTTGCGCTTACCGCCCTGATTCACCGCCACGGCGGTATCGTTCACCACTTTCAAAAACGGCACCACGCCCTGGCTCTGGCCGTTGGTGCCTTTGATGTGGGAACCCAGCGCCCGCACCGGGGTCCAGTCGTTGCCCAGGCCGCCGGCCCATTTGGACAGCAACGCGTTGTCTTTGATGGCGCCGTAAATGCCTTCCAGGTCGTCCTGCACGGTGGTCAGGTAGCAGGAAGACAACTGGGAGTGGCGGGTGCCGCTGTTGAACAATGTCGGCGTGCTGGCCATGTAATCGAAGCTGG
This sequence comes from Marinobacter sp. G11, assembly GCF_021282325.1. Classification (NCBI taxonomy): domain Bacteria; kingdom Pseudomonadati; phylum Pseudomonadota; class Gammaproteobacteria; order Pseudomonadales; family Marinobacteraceae; genus Marinobacter; species Marinobacter sp. G11. The sequence goes on along the minus strand of NZ_JAJSPB010000011.1, from coordinate 104,146 downwards.
ACAGCAGGTTGTAGAACTCGATTGCGCGGGCGTTGGCGTCGTCTTCCCGCAGGGCCAGGCCCATGGCCACGCGCATGAAGAATACCTGGGGCAGTTCCAGGCGGGCGCCGTTCCAGTGCAGGAAGTAACGGTCGTACAGGGTTTGCAGGCCGAGGAATCCGAACTGGTGGTCGCGCTCGGGTTTCAGGGCTGCGCCGAGGCGTTCCAGGTCAAAGGCGGCCAGGGCTTCGTCCAGCAATTCGTAGCGGATACCGGTATGGATGAAGGCGCTCAGGGCCTGTGGATAACTCTCTGTCAGGGATTGGTTGCGGGGCAAGTCCAGCGCCTCGGCCGCTTCCAGCCTCAGCTGTTCCAGCAACAGGCGGGCAGTGACGGCACTGTAGTCCGGCTCCCGTTCAATCCGGCCCCGGGCAGTCATGATCAGGGCAGACAACACTTCGGTTTCGGCAATGCCGTCGTACAGGTTGCGCAGGGCTTCCTCCACCAGGGATTCGCCCTCAATGCCGTCCAGCCCGGTAGCGGCCTGCTCCACCTGCAGTTTCATCAAACCCAGGTCCAGCGGCGCCACGCTGCCGTCGGCTTTTTTCACGGTCAGGTGCGGGTGCGCTTCCATGGGTTCTTCAATGGCGCGCTTGCGGGCGTGTTCTTCCCGGTACAGCACGTAGGCCCGGGCCACTTTCTGTTCCTCCGCCCGCATCAGGGCCAGTTCTACCTGGTCCTGGATGTCTTCAATATGCACCTTGCCCCCGGCCTTCAGGCGCCGGCTGATGGCCTGCACCACTTGTTCGGTGACCCGGTGCACGGCGTCGTTGATACGGGCAGAACCGGCAGCCTGGTCGCCTTCTACCGCAAGGAAGGCCTTGGTAACGGCGACGGTGATCTTGGAAGGGTTAAAGCCAACGAGGGTGCCGTTGCGTTTGATGACCTGAAGGGATTCTGTAGCGGCAACCGCCGGGGGCTCGGGGGACAGGATGGCAGACATGGAACTTCTCCTTGTGTACGCGTGGTGGTGCAGCCTTTGCGTTTGGGAGAAGGGGGAGGTTTTTGCCACGGAATCCACGGAAGGACACGGAAAAATGAAAAGAAAGGGACTGTTTTGCCACGAAATCCACGAAAAAACACGAAAGGAAAAGATAAAAAGCTTTTTTCTTTTCGTAGTAAATCTTTGTTCGTGTTTTTTCGTGGATTTCGTGGCAAAAAAATCAGTAAGTCTTTTCTTTCCGTATTCTTCCGTGGATTTCGTAGCAAAAAAAACAAAACCCACCTGCTCGCCTTTATAAACGCGAAGGTGCAGTGTCTATCCCTGGCAGGTCTTCGGACTCAGGGGCGTAAACCGTGTGGTTCGGCCTTGCGTGGCGACTTCCCGGCGCTTGCCAGTGTCTTTATGCCACGCTCGTTCCCCAATACCGCTGCGCGTCAGTTCCGGACTCTCACCGGATTCCCGACTACCTGAGTGATCACGCTTTGATCACAATATATGGTAGTCAACCAAGGACTTGATCACTATATACAGACTAAGGAGCAGATACAAGAACGCCCGTGGAGCTCGGTGAAAGCGGCACGGGCGTCAGATGAGGCTGTTATCGGGGTCGAGAATCAGAAGGCGTGGGTCACCATGTACAGGCCTACGCCACCCATCACCACGGTGTACGGCAGGGCCATAATCACCATCTTGCCGTAGGACAACCGTACCAGCGGGGCGATGGCGGAGGTGAGCAGGAACAGGAACGCGGCCTGGCCGTTGGGGGTGGCCACGCTGGGCAGGTTGGTGCCGGTGTTTATGGCTACGGCCAGGGTCTGGAAGTGGTCAAAGCTGATGGCGCCGGCATCCAGGGCCTGTTTTACTTCGCTGATGTATACGGTGGCCACGAACACGTTGTCGCTGATCATGGACAGCAGGCCGTTGGCAATGAAGAACATGCCCGGTTGCTGGCCTTCCGGCAGGCTCAGTACGTATTCGATGATGGGCTTGAACAGGTGCTGTTCGTGGATCACCGCCACGATGGCAAAGAACACCACCAGCAGTGAGGTGAACGGCAGGGATTCCTGGAAGGCTTTGCCGATCTGGTGCTCGTCGATCACACCGGTGAAGGAAGTGACCAGGATGATCACCAGCAGGCCGATCAGCCCCACTTCCGCTACGTGGAACGCCAGGCCCAGCACCAGGATCACCGCGGCGGCTGCCTGTACCCACAGGGCGGCCTTATCGGACTTGGTGCGGCTGGCTCTTTCGTTATCGGCATATTCCTGCAACACCTGGCGTACCGGCTTGGGCAGGCGACCGCCGTAGCCGAACCAGCGCAGCTTCTCCAGCGCCCAGCAGGTAAACAGGCCGGCAATCAGTACCGGAATACTCACCGGTGCCATGTGCAGGAAGAAGCCCACGAAATCCCAGCCAACCACCTTGGCGATCAGCAGGTTCTGGGGTTCGCCAACCATGGTGGCCACGCCACCCAGCGCGGTACCAATGGCACCGTGCATCAACAGGCTGCGCAAGAATGCCCGGAAGTTTTCCAGGTCTTCCCGGTGCAGTTCCACCACTTCGGCATCGCTGTTGGCATTGTGGTCTTTCTGCTGATAGCCCTTACCAGACGCCACCTTGTGATACACCGAGTAAAAACCCACCGCCACACTGATGATGACCGCGGTTACCGTAAGGGCATCCAGAAACGCTGACAACACGGCTGCGGCACCACAGAACAGCAGCGAGAGCGCAGACTTGGAGCGTACCCCCACCAGTATCTGGGTGAAGGTCACCAGCAGCAGTTCCTGCATGAAGTAGATACCTGCCACCATGAACATCAGCAGCAGGATAACGGGGAAGTTGATCAGTACTTCGTGATACACCGCATCGGTGTTGGTGAGCCCGATCAGCAACGCCTCCACGGCCAGCAAACCACCCGGCAGCAGGGGATAACACTTCAGGGCCATGGCCAGGGTGAAGATGAATTCGCCGATCAGTAACCAGCCCGCCACCGTGGGCCCGAATACCGCCATCACAATCGGGTTGGCAACCAGGAACAGGATAATGACCTGTTTGTACCAGACTGGAGCCTTACCTAGGAAATTCTGGGTGAAACCGGAAAAGACGCTATCGGGCATTGCTGAAATTCTTCTTGAAGTAGTGGCCGGGGAAGTATGCAACAGGCAACTGTTACCTTCCTTGATATATATGCATAGGTTACCCAGCCGGGGGTTGATCAACGCTCCGTACTTAAACGTACGGCGGGGCCAAAAACTTGCTTCAGGTCATCTGAAAACAAAAAAGCCCCCGGATGCTGGTGAGCATAACGGAGGCTTTTGGCACGGGTGACCGTGCTTATTCCACCGTCACACTCTTGGCCAGGTTACGGGGCTGGTCTACGTCGGTGCCCTTGATAACAGCAACGTGGTAAGACAGCAACTGCAATGGCACGGTGTAGACAATCGGCGCGGTAATCTCGTGTACCGACGGAATCTGCATCACATGGATGCCCTCTTCCGCTTTCACCTGTGCGGCCTTGTCGGCAAATACAAACAGCTCGCCACCCCGGGCCCGGACTTCTTCCAGGTTGGACTTCAGCTTCTCAACCAGGTCGTTGTTCGGTGCCACGGTGACCACCGGCATCTCGCTGTCCACCAGCGCCAGCGGGCCGTGCTTGAGCTCACCGGCCGGATAGGCTTCGGCATGGATGTAGGAGATCTCTTTAAGCTTGAGCGCCCCTTCCATGGCCACCGGGAACTGGGAGCCACGGCCCAGGAACAGGCTGTGGTGCTTGTCCATAAAGGCCTTGGACATTTCTTCGATGTCTGCATCCAGTGCCAGCACATCGCTGACCTGCTTCGGCAGCTGGTGAATAGCAGCCACGATCTCAGCTTCCTTCTCTTCGCTCAGGCCGTTGTGACGGGCCAGGGCCAGGGTGAAGATCAGCAGTGCGGTAAGCTGGGTGGTGAACGCCTTGGTAGAGGCTACGCCGATCTCGGGGCCGGCCTGGGTCATGATCACCAGGTCGGATTCCCGCACCAGGGAGCTGCCCGGTACGTTGCAGATGGCCAGGGCCGCCCGGAAACCGGCTTTCTTGGCCTGGCGCAGGGCGGCCAGGGTATCGGCGGTTTCGCCGGACTGGGAGATGCACAGGAACAGGGTATCCGGCTGGATCACGTGCTTGCGGTAGCGGAATTCGGACGCAACTTCCACGGAGCAAGGGATGCCGGCCAGGTCTTCAATCCAGTAACGGGCCACCATGCCGGCGTGGTAGGAAGTACCACAGGCGATGATCTGCACATGGCGCACGTTTTCCAGCAGGTTGGCGGCGTCGGTGCCCAGGGCCTGTTCCAGCACACGGCTGTCGGTGATGCGGCCTTCCATGGTGGCCTTGATCACTTTCGGCTGCTCGTAGATTTCCTTGAGCATGTAGTGGCGGTATTCGCCCTTGTCGGCGGAATCGGCACCGTGCTCGAAACGGGTAATGGCGCGCTCTACGGCTATGCCTTCGCGGTCATGGATCTCGATGCTGCCTTTGCGGATGTCGGCAATATCGCCTTCTTCCAGGAACATGAAACGGTCGGTCACCGGCAGCAGGGCCAGCTGATCGGAAGCGATGAAGTTTTCACCGATTCCCACACCAATTACCAGCGGGCTGCCCTGACGGCAGACTACCATGTGATCCGGCTCATCAGCGTGGACAACGGCCAGGGCATAGGCACCGCGCAGGCGATCCAGGGCGGTTTTCACCGCCTGGTACAGGCCGCCACCGGCCCGGTAGTTTTTAGCGATCAGGTGCGCCACTACCTCGGTGTCGGTCTGGGACGTGAACTCGAAGCCCTCGGCTTTCAGTTCGTCCCGCAGTTCCTGGTAGTTTTCGATGATGCCGTTATGAACGATGGCCAGGCGGTCACCAGACATGTGGGGATGGGCGTTGAGCTTGGACGGCTCGCCATGGGTCGCCCAGCGGGTGTGGGCAATGCCCACGTGGCCTGCAACCGGGTTCGCGGCGATAGCGTCTGCCAGGGCAGCTACCTTGCCTACCTCCCGGGCCCGCTGTACCTGGTCGGCGCTGCTGATTACGGCCATACCGGCGGAGTCGTAACCCCGGTATTCAAGGCGGCGCAGGCCCTCCAGCAAAATACCCTGGACGTCCCGTTCAGATACCGCTCCTACAATCCCACACATGCTGTTGTCACCTGTTCGTTAATCGGTCTTTACGCTTTTTTCGGCCGTTCCCAGCCGGAGATGTTTCGCTGCTTGCCGCGGGCCACGGCCAGTTCGCCTTCACTGATGTCCCGGGTGATGGTCGAGCCGGCACCGATGGTCGCCTGGTCCGCAACAGACACCGGGGCCACCAGCGAGGTGTTGGAACCCACAAACACGCCATCGCCCAACACAGTCTTGTGCTTGTTCACGCCATCATAGTTACACGTGATGGTGCCTGCACCCACATTCACATTACGGCCCAGTGAGGCATCGCCCACATAGCTCAGGTGGTTGATTTTGCTGCCCTCACCCACCACGGCTTTCTTGGTTTCCACAAAGTTGCCAACCTTGGTGTTGGCAGCCAGTTCGGTGCCCGGGCGCAGGCGGGCAAACGGGCCAATCTGGGCGTTGGCACCCACCACGGCACCTTCGATGACGCTGTTGGCTTTTATCTCAGCGCCATCGGCAATGGTGGCATCCTTGATCACGCAGTTGGGCCCGATCACCACGTTGCTGCCGAGGCTTACCTTGCCTTCGAACACGGCGTTGACGTCAATCCACAGGTCGTTACCAATGGTCAGCTCGCCGCGAACATCAATGCGGGCCGGGTCGGCCAGGGTGGCACCTTCGGTCATCAGGCGCTCGGCCTGCTGGCGCTGATACCAGCGTTCCAGCTCGGCCAGCTGCAGGCGGTTATTCACACCCTGCACTTCAAACGGGTTCAGGGGCTGCGAAACCGTGACCGACAGGCCGTTATCCACAGCCATGGCAATGATGTCGGTCAGGTAGTATTCACCCTGGGCATTACTGTTAGATAACGTCGGCAACCAGCTTTTCAGGTGGCTGGCCGATACCGCCAGGATGCCGGTGTTTACTTCGTTGATATCCTGCTGCTCGGCGGTGGCATCTTTCTGCTCTACAATCGCCTGAACCTGCCCCTGGTCGTTACGGACAATCCGGCCATAACCGTGGGGGTTGTCCATATCCACGGTCAGCAGGGCCAGGTTGCGGTCGTCCAGGTCACTGACCATGGCCTCCAGGGTGTCTTTACGGGTCAGCGGAACATCGCCATAGAGTATCAGTACCCGGGCGTTATCCGGCAGGTCCGGCAGGGCCTGGGCCACGGCATGGCCGGTACCCAGTTGTTCGGTCTGGAGCACCCAGTTCACCGAGTCGTCATGCAGTGACGCCCGTACCTGGTCCGCGCCATGGCCGATCACTGTGTGAATTTTCTCCGCGCCCAGTTGCTTTGCGGTGTCGACCACATGGTGCAACATGGGCTTGCCGGCTACGGGGTGCAAGACCTTCGGCAGGGCGGATTTCATCCTTGAACCCTGACCGGCGGCCAGGATCACAACGTGTAGCGGGTTCATGGGGCGTACAGCTCCAAACTCTTTATCCGGTAGAAAATAAAAAACCGCGTCCCGGCGGAAACCCCTCTGTTTCCGGTAGGAAACACAGAGCCCTCCACCTGAGGATGCGGTTCACTGTCAGGCCAGTCCGGGCACTGACGCAAGCCTGCTTAACGCAGGTTCTTGCGCAGTTTCTGGATGGTACGCAGCTGAGCGGCGGCTTCTGCCAGCTCGGCGGCGGCCCGGGAGTACTCAAACTCGCCTGTCTTATTCGCCAGTGCCTTCTCGGCTTCCTTCTGGGCTTCCAGTGCTGCGGCTTCGTCTACATCTTTTGCACGAACTGCAGAATCAGCCATCAGGGTAACCAGGTTAGGCTGCACTTCCAGGTAGCCACCTGAAACGTACAGAATCTCCTCGGTGCCACCCTGCTTGATGATCCGCACTGCGCCCGGCTTGAGCGCAGACAGCAGCGGAGCATGGCCAAACTGGATACCAAGCTCACCCTCGGTACCGGTGGCGATCAGCATCTCCACCAGACCGGAGTAAATTTTTTCCTCGGCACTTACGACGTCACAATGTACGGTCATAGCCATTTCTTACGCCTCTTGGGTCAGAAAGGGAAGAAGGAGGTTTACTTGCCTTCTTTCTCTTTCATTGCCTTAGCCTTCTCGATTGCCTCTTCGATACCACCGCACATGTAGAAGGCCTGCTCCGGCATGTCGTCGTAGTCACCGTTCAGGATACCTTCGAAGCTGGCGATGGTTTCCTTCAGAGACACGTACTTACCAGGGGAACCGGTAAATACTTCTGCTACGTGGAACGGCTGAGACAGGAAGCGTTCGATCTTACGCGCACGGGAAACGGTCAGCTTGTCGTCTTCTGACAGCTCGTCCATACCCAGGATCGCGATGATGTCTTTCAGTTCCTTGTAACGCTGCAGAACGTTCTGAACGCCACGGGCAACGTTGTAGTGCTGCTCACCAATCACCAGCGGATCCAGCTGACGGGAGGTGGAGTCGAGCGGATCGATCGCCGGGTAAATACCCTTGGAAGCGATGTCACGGCTCAGTACCACGGTCGCGTCAAGGTGCGAGAAGGTGGTGGCCGGAGACGGGTCAGTCAAGTCATCCGCCGGTACGTATACCGCCTGGATAGAGGTGATAGAGCCAGTCTTGGTGGAGGTAATACGCTCCTGCAGCTCACCCATTTCCTGGGCCAGGGTCGGCTGGTAACCTACCGCTGAAGGCATACGGCCCAGCAGTGCGGATACTTCGGTACCGGCCAGGGTGTAACGGTAGATGTTGTCAACGAACAACAGTACGTCACGGCCTTCGTCACGGAACTTCTCGGCCATGGTGAGACCGGTCAGGGCCACACGCAGACGGTTTCCAGGGGGCTCGTTCATCTGGCCGTATACCATGGCAACCTTATCGAGAACGTTAGACTCCTTCATTTCGTAGTAGAAGTCGTTACCCTCACGGGTACGCTCACCAACACCGGCGAATACAGAGAGACCGGAGTGCTCTTTCGCGATGTTGTTGATCAGTTCCATCATGTTTACGGTTTTGCCTACACCGGCACCACCGAACAGGCCAACCTTACCACCCTTGGCGAACGGGCAGATCAGGTCGATAACCTTGATACCGGTTTCCAGCAGGTCGGCAGACGCTGACTGGTCGGCGTAACCCGGAGCTTTGCGGTGAATACCCCAACGCTCTTCTTCACCGATTTCGCCCTGCTCGTCGATGGGACGACCCAGAACGTCCATGATCCGGCCCAGAGTCTTGGTACCAACCGGTACAGAGATCGGCTTGCCGGTGTTTTCTGCTTTCAGGCCACGCTTCAGGCCCTCGGTGCTGCCCATGGCGATGGTACGAACAATGCCGTCACCCAGCTGCTGCTGGACTTCCAGAGTTGTTTCGCCACCTTCAAGCAGCAGTGCGTCGTAAACGCTTGGCACGGAGTCACGTGGAAATTCCACGTCGATAACCGCGCCAATGATCTGAACGATGTGTCCGCTACTCATGCTCGGTTCCTCGTTATCTAGTAGTCAATAAAACCAGTAGGTTTGTGAGCGCTATCAAACAGATGCGGCGCCGCTCACAATCTCCGAAATCTCTTGTGTGATCGCTGCCTGACGGGCCTTGTTATAGGCCAGCTGAAGCTCGTCAATGATGCTGCCAGCGTTGTCGGTGGCGCTCTTCATAGCGATCATCCGGGCGGCCTGTTCACAGGCCAGATTCTCTACCACACCCTGATACACCTGGGATTCGATATAACGTGGCATCAACCCGTCAAGAATCGGACGTGAGTCCGGCTCGTAGATATAATCCCACTGGCGACCGATGTCTTCATCGGAACCTTCCGGCAGAGGCAACAACTGCTCTGACTTCGGGCTCTGGGTCATGGTGTTGACGAACTCGTTACTGATCAGGAACAGACGGTCGATCTTGCCTGCCTCGAACGAATCCAGCATCACCTTGACACTGCCAATCAGCTTTTCCGCACTCGGGCTGTCGCCCATGTGGGTCAGGGCTGCAACCACGTTTCCGCCATAGCTGCGGAAAAAGGATGCGCCTTTCTGGCCAATGGCACAGATATCAGTCTCAATACCTTTCTCTTTCCATTCACGCATTTCGCGCACGAGCAGCTTGAACGCATTGGTGTTCAGGCCACCACACAGGCCGCGGTCAGAGGAAACTACAATGTAGCCTACCCGCTTGACCTCACGCTCCTGCATGAACGGATGACGGTAATCCTTGTTGGACTTAGCAATGTGTCCGATTACCTGACGCATCTTTTCGGCATACGGGCGAGTTGCCTGCATCCGATCCTGAGCCTTGCGCATCTTACTCGCCGCCACCATTTCCATGGCGGAAGTGATCTTCTGCGTGCTCTTGATGCTTCCGATCTGGTTACGTATTTCTTTTCCGACGGCCATAAGTCACTGCCTTTTCAAGTTAGACACTCAAAGGGACCAGCAAGCCCGCACAATGGCGGGCCCGGTGGATTTACCAGCTCTGAGTGGTCTTGAATTTCTCCAGAGCAGCTTTCAGGCCGGCAGCGATGTCGTCATTGAAGTTACCTTCAGGGCCGATCTTGTCCAGAAGCTCTTTCTGCTCGGAACGCATCCAGTCCAGCAGCTGTGCTTCGAACTTCACAACCTTGTTTACTTCAACATCGTCCAGGAAGCCTTCGTTGGCTGCGAACAGTGAAGTGCCCATTTCCGCAACGGTCATCGGGCTGTACTGGTTCTGCTTCATCAGCTCGGTTACGCGCTGACCATGCTCCAGCTGCTTACGGGTTGCTTCGTCAAGGTCGGAAGCGAACTGGGCGAATGCCGCCAGTTCCCGGTACTGGGCCAGGGCCAGACGGATGTTACCGCCGAGCTTCTTCATGATCTTGGTCTGGGCTGCACCACCTACCCGGGATACGGAGATACCGGCGTTCATGGCCGGACGGATACCGGAGTTGAACAGGTTGGTTTCCAGGAAGATCTGACCATCGGTAATGGAGATTACGTTGGTCGGTACGAATGCAGAAACGTCACCAGCCTGGGTTTCGATGATCGGCAGTGCGGTCAGGGAACCGGTCTTGCCTTTCACTTCACCGTTGGTGAACTGCTCAACGTAGTCAGCGTTTACGCGGGAAGCGCGCTCCAGCAGACGGGAGTGCAGATAGAAAACGTCACCCGGGTATGCTTCACGTCCTGGCGGACGACGCAGCAGCAGGGAGATCTGACGGTAGGCAACGGCCTGCTTGGACAGGTCATCGTATACGATCAGTGCGTCTTCACCGCGGTCGCGGAAGAACTCACCCATGGAGGTACCGGAGTACGGAGCCAGGAACTGCATGGCTGCAGGATCCGCGGCACCGGCAGCAACCACGATGGTGTGGTCCATGGCGCCGTGCTCTTCCAGCTTGCGCACTACGGCGGCAATGGAAGACTGCTTCTGGCCAACGGCAACGTAGATACACTTGATGCCGGTGTGCTTCTGGTTGATGATCGCGTCGATCGCAACCGCAGTCTTACCGATCTGACGGTCACCGATGATCAGCTCACGCTGGCCACGACCGATGGGAACCATGGTGTCGATGGCTTTCAGGCCAGTCTGAACCGGCTCATCAACGGACTGACGAGCGATAACGCCCGGTGCAACCTTCTCGACCGGGGAAGTCAGGCTGTTGCCCAGCTCGCCCTTGCCGTCGATCGGGTTGCCCAGACCGTCTACAACACGGCCCAGCAGTTCGTTACCAACCGGTACTTCCAGGATACGACCGGTACAACGTACCTTCTGGCCTTCAGCCAGACCTTCGTAGTCACCCAGAACAACCGCACCAACAGAATCACGCTCCAGGTTCAGCGCCATGCCGTATGTGCCGTTGGCAAATTCAATCATCTCGCCGTACATAACGTCGGCCAGACCGTGGATCAGTACGATACCGTCAGAAACAGACAGGATCGTACCTTCGTTCTTAGCTTCGGAAGAGATATCGAGGTTCTCGATTCTCTTCTTGATGATGTCACTGATCTCGGATGGATTCAGTTGCTGCATGCCTTTGTCCTCAAACCTTGTGCTGAAATCAGGAGCCCAGAGCCTTGGCCATTCTGGCCAGCTTGCCACGAACTGAAGCGTCGATAACCAGGTCGCCTGTACGTACTACCACGCCGCCGATCAGATTCTGATCAACCGCGGTTTCAAGCTCAACCTTGCGCTCCAGCTTTTTGGACAATGCGTCGATCAGTTTCTGCTGTTCGTCTGCAGACAATTCGAATGCGGTATCGATTGTCAGGTGCACAGACTTCTCGAGGTCTGCACGGTACAAACGGAACAAAGCAGAAATCTCCGGCAACAGGGCCAGACGCTTGTTTTCAGCAAGAATCAACAGGAAGTTTCTGAGTGCTTCAGGCAGCGGCTCTTCAAAACAGTCAGCGAAGAGTTCCGCCTTGCGTTGCTCAGACAGGCCGGGGTTGGCCAGGATGTTCTTTACCTCTTGGTCAGCCGCAACCATAGCTGCGAAAGCCAGAGCCTGATCCCACTGATCAACGGCATTCTGGTCCTGCGCGGCTTTAAAAACGGCTTTCGCGTAGGGTCGGGCTAACGTTGTAAGTTCTGCCATGATGACCCTCTTTTAGAGTTCTGCGGCCAGCTTGTCCAGCATCTCGCTGTGAGCTTTGGCGTCTACAGAGGTTTCCAGAATCTTCTCGGCACCGGCAATGGCCAGAGTGGCCACTTCTGCACGCAGTGCGTCGCGAGCCTGAACACGCTCCTGTTGAATTTCCGCCCTTGCCTGCTCAATAAGCTTGTCGCCTTCTTTGCGAGCGTCGTCCTTGGAGGCTTCGACGATCTGGGCGGCACGCTTGTTGGCCTGGTCAATAAGGGCTGCAGCTTCTTCTTTCGCCTTCTGCAGTTCTTTAGCGGCTTTTTCCTGCGCAAGTTCCAGATCGAGGGAAGCCCGATCTGCGGCAGAGAGGCCGTCTGCAATTTTCTTCTGGCGCGCTTCCATGGCAGCCGTAATCGGCGGCCATACATACTTGACGCAGAACCAGACGAAAATAGCGAAGGCAATCGATTGCCCTATCAACGTAAGGTTTATATTCACGGCAATATACCTCTTGCTATTCGTTGCGTCCTGGTGTCCGGAATGCGGTGGCAGTGCCGGGCACTGCCACCCTCAATTCTCGGCTGATTAACCAGCAACAACGAAGATCAGGTACATCGCGATACCAACACCGATCATGGGAACCGCGTCAAGCAGACCAGCCATGATGAATGCCTTGGTTTGCAGCTGGTTAGCCATTTCCGGCTGACGCGCAGTGGACTCGAGCAGTTTGCCGCCCAGCAGACCAAAACCGATACCAGCGCCCAGGGCACCCAGACCGATGATCAACGCAGCTGCGATAAATACCATTTCCATTGAAGACTCCTCAGTTTTTCAGATAGTTAAGGGTTTGTGTATTTAAGGGTTTATCAGTGATCTTCGTGTGCTGCGCTGAGGTAAACCACAGTAAGCACAGTAAAAATAAAGGCCTGAAGCGGGATCACCAGGATGTGGAAGATCGCCCAGGGAACGTTCAGTGTCCACTGGACCCACAGCGGCAACAACGCAATCAGGATAAAGACAACTTCGCCAGCGTACATGTTACCGAACAGACGCAGTGCCAGGCTGATCGGCTTGATGATCAGCGCCAGGATTTCCAGCAACAGGTTGAACGGAACCATGATCCAGTGATTGAACGGGTTAAAGGCCAGTTCTTTGGTAAAGCCACCTACGCCTTTCACCTTGAAACTGTAGAACAGGATCAGCAGGAACACACCGATGGAGATACCGAAAGTACCATTGGGATCGGTGGTCGGCACAATTTTGAAGTACTCAAGACCCATCGCATGGGCGATAGACGGAATATAGTCGATCGGGATCAGCTTCAGGATGTTCATCAGCAGGATCCAGACAAAAATCGTCAGTGCCAGCGGGGCAATCAACGGGTTCTTGCCGTGGAAAACATCGCGCACGATGCCCTGAACGAATTCAAAAGTCATTTCAACCAGGTTCTGCAATCCACTCGGCGCGCCGTCGGTGACCCGGTTGGCCACAAAGCGGAACAGACCCAGGAACAGGATACCCATAGCGATAGACCAGCCGAGGGTATCGACGTGGAGCGCCATGAAGCCCATGTCTGCGGCTTCCTGGCCGGTGCGTGCGAAGGTCCAGGTGGCCTCCTGCACAACACTGCCGTCTGCGCGCTCATAGCCTTCCGGGAGCTTGCCATAGGTAAGGTTGGTGAGGTGGTGTTTTATATACTCTACTGGGGTATCAGCTGCCATACTGCTCTCGTCCAGTCATCGCTGTGGTCGCGGCCGGATGAGCCAGCGCAATGCCGTACCCAACACAACCATCACAGCAAAAGTGAATAACAGAGCCGGTACGTGTACTGGCTCCATTAAAGTGAAAACGGCCGCAAAAAACACTGCGGTAAGGGCGAGTTTGATGCTCTCTGCCCTGAAAATGTTGCTGACTGCCAGGTGCATCTGCCTTGCGCCCTGGTACCGGTACGTCCGGTGAGCAAAGTAAGCGTTTGGTATGACAAAAATAAGACCGCCGATAAACGCGGAATAACCGGCCAAACGACTTTCCAGCAACCACAAAAGGCTCAGAACGGTGAGAGCGGCCATCTCTATGGTCAGCCACTGTTTCAGCGGCACGTACGTGATGGCTTTCATTGAACGGCTCATATCACCAGCTGTCATTCCAAGCGCGCGGAATTATATGTGTTAACCGGTAGCGGTTCAACATAACCCGACGGAAAAAATGGCGAAAATTTAACCAGATTTCAAGATGAAAAGGCCTGTTTTTACACAGGTTGTGTTATCCGGCTTCGGCTGCACCCAGATGTGGTGTTTCTGGCCTGAATGGATACTTTAGGATGATTTTCAGGAATTTCCGGGTGCTCAGCGGATATGGCCCAGAATACCGTCCAGCTCATCCAGCGAACTGTATTCGATCACCACTTTACCCTTGCCCCGCTTGCCATGGGCAATGGACACCCGGGCACCGAGCCGGTCGGAAAGGTCGTCCTGCAGGGTACGGATGTTCGGGTCCAGCGCCTTGCTGCCGGAATCTTCCGTTGCAGGCTTTTCCTGCTGGATGCGGCGCACCAGGGCTTCGGTCTGGCGCACGGAAAGCGACTTGGCCACCACCTGGCGGGCCACCTGCATCTGCTGTTCCGGGGGTAAGGTCAGCATGGCGCGGCCATGGCCCATTTCGAGGTCACCATGCTCGAGCATGGTGCGCACGTCTTCGGTCAGGCCGATCAGCCGCAACAGGTTGGTAATGGTGGTGCGGGATTTACCCACAGCCTCTGCCACCTGGGCCTGGGTCAGGCCGAACTCTTCCTGCAGGCGCTGGAGGGCAAAGGCTTCTTCGATCGGGTTCAGGTTTTCGCGCTGGATGTTCTCGATCAGCGCCATGGCGATGGCGGCTTCATCCGGCACATCGCGGATGATGGCGGGAATGCTGTCGAGCTCGGCCATCTGGGTCGCGCGCCAGCGGCGTTCACCGGCAATCAGTTCATAGCGGCCTTCGGAAACCGGGCGCACCACCACCGGTTGCATCACACCCTGCTGGCGAATGGAATCTGCCAGTTCCTGCAGGGCGGCGGGGTCCATATCCCGGCGCGGCTGGTAACGGCCACGCTGGATGAGGTCTACGGGGATCTCCCGCAGTTCGCCATCGTGTTCGGCCACTTGCTGGTTCAGGTTAACCTTCGAGCCCTGTAACAGCGCTCCCAAACCTCGTTCGCCCAAGCCTCGTTTTTTCGCCGCCATGGTGTTTGTCATTCTTCCTGTTGAAAAAGTTGGTGCATGGTTGCCCGACGGCAAACTATGTTACACCGCAACGGCGGCGGATGTCTTTTTTGAACCGTGCCGGCGCACCATCTCGCCCGCCAGGGCCAGATAGGCCACCGCACCCTTCGAGGTCTTGTCGTAGGCAAGTGCCGGCATACCGTAGCTGGGGGCTTCGGCCAGGCGCACGTTGCGGGGAATCACCGCCCGGTACACCTTCTCGCCGAAGTATTCACTGAGCTGGCCGGAAACATCCAGGGTCAGGCTGTTGCGGGGGTCGTACATGGTACGCAGGATGCCTTCGATCTCCAGGTTCGGATTGACCGTTTCCTTGATCTGTTCGACCGTGTTCATGAGTGCCGCCAGGCCTTCCAGCGCGTAGTATTCACACTGCATCGGAATCAGTACGGAGTCCGCCGCCGACAGGGAGTTTACGGTCAGCAGGTTCAGCGACGGCGGGCAGTCGATCAGGATGTAGTCGTAATTTTCCCGGACGCTGTTCAGCGCCAGCCGCAGCCGGTGCTCCCGGCCGATTTCGTTCATCAGTTCCACTTCGGCGGCCGTCAGGTCGCCATTGGCCGGCAGCAGGTCAAAGCCCGAGGCGTCGGTTTTCACGATGACTTCTACCGGGCTGGCACGCTTGGTCAGCACATCGTAACCCGACAGTTCCAGGGCGTTTTTATCCACACCGCTGCCCATGGTGGCGTTGCCCTGGGGGTCCATATCTACCAAAAGCACCCGGCGCCTGGTGGCGGCCAGTGAGGCAGCAAGGTTCACGCAGGTGGTGGTTTTGCCCACACCGCCTTTCTGATTGGTCACTGCAATCACGCGCGCCATGCCTTGCCTCCTGCTGTTTCGGGTTACCGGGATTGGTCGGCCCGGGTGACGATCAGCAAATGCCGTTCGCCGTCTGCTCCGGGTACCTTCAGGGAATGGCTGGATTCTACCTGCCAGCCTTCCGGAAGGGCAGCCACTTCATCATCCGGATACAGGCCTTTCATGGCAAGGAACTGGCCGTCATTCGCCAGCAAGCTGCCACACCAGCTAACCAGGTTCTCCAGCGCGGTAAAGGCGCGGCTGCTGATCTGGCTGAAAGGTTTTTCCGGCTGGCAATCTTCGGCCCGGCCGTGGATGACGTCAACGTTGGCCAGGCCCAGTTCCAGCACACACTGGTTGAGGAACCGGGTTTTCTTGCCATTGCTGTCGAGCAGGGTAAAGCACTTGTCCGGAAATACGATGGCCAGGGGAATGCCGGGCAGGCCGCCGCCGGCGCCTACATCCAGCAAGTGGTCGGTGGTTACCCATGGCATGATGCTGAGGCTGTCGAGCAACTGGCGCGACACCATGACCTGTTCATCCCGGACCGCGGTCAGGTTGTAGGCCTTGTTCCACTTGTTCAGCAGGGCCAGGAACGCCAGCAACTTGGCCTGCTGGCTGTCACTGAGGGCAACACCCATCTGTGCCAGGCCATCCTGCAGCTGGCTTTGCCATAGCTGTGGATAACTCATCTCAGGCGCTCTGCTTTTTCAACAGGTCACGCTTTTTCAGGTGTACCAGGATCTGGCTGACTGCCGCCGGGGTCACACCCTGGATGCGGGAGGCCTGGGCCACGGTTTCCGGGCGCACGTCCTTGAGCTTCTGTTTGATCTCGTTGGACAGGCCACCGATGACGTCGTAATCCAGATCCAGCGGCAGCGCGGTGTTCTCGTTCTTGCGCAGGCGCTCGATCTCGTCCGCCTGGCGGGAGATGTAACCTTCGTACTTGATCTCTATTTCCACCTGGTCGGCCACGTTCGGGTCTTCTGCCCGCTCGGCACTGATCTCGGCGATGTGGTCGTAGACAATTTCCGGCCGGCGCAGCAGCTCAGCCAGGGACTGGTCCCGGGTCATCGGCTGTTTCAGGTAGCCGTTGGCACGCTCGCCCGCTTCGGTGTTCGGGTGGATGCGGGTGCTTTCCAGCCGGCTGCGCTCTTTGGTTATGCCTTCGCACTTGTCGCTGAATTTCTGCCAGCGCTCGTCATCCACCAGGCCCAGCTTGCGGCCGGTTTCGGTCAGGCGCAGGTCGGCGTTGTCTTCCCGCAGGATCAGCCGGTATTCGGCGCGGCTGGTGAACATGCGATACGGCTCCTGGGTGCCCATGGTGATCAGGTCGTCCACCAATACGCCCAGATAGGCTTCGTCCCGGCGCGGGTACCACTCGTCTTTGTCCTGAGCCCGCAGCGAAGCGTTGATACCCGCCAGCAAGCCCTGGGCGCCGGCTTCTTCATAACCGGTGGTGCCGTTGATCTGGCCGGCAAAATACAGGCCCTGGATAAACTTGGTTTCCAGGGTATGGCGCAGGTCCTGCGGGTTCAGGTAGTCATACTCGATGGCGTAGCCCGGGCGCAGGATGTGGGCATTCTCGAAACCGGGAATGGAACGCACGGCCTTGAGCTGGATATCAAACGGCAGGCTGGTGGAAATGCCGTTCGGGTACAGCTCGTTGGTGGTCAGGCCTTCCGGCTCCACAAAAATCTGGTGCGAGTCTTTATCGGCAAAGCGGTTGACCTTGTCCTCGATGGACGGGCAATAGCGCGGGCCCACGCCTTCGATGTTACCGGCGAACATGGGCGAGCGGTCAAAACCGCTGCGGATGATGTCGTGGGTTTCTTCGGTGGTGCGGGTCACGTAGCAGCAGATCTGCTCCGGATGCTCGTCACGGCTGCCGATAAACGACATCACCGGGGTCGGGTCGTCACCCCACTGCTGCTGCATCGCGGAGAAATCCACGGTGCGGGCGTCAATACGCGGCGGTGTACCGGTTTTCAGGCGGCCCACGTTGAACGGCAGTTCCCGAAGGCGCCTGGCCAGGGCATTGGCCGGCGCATCACCGGCACGGCCACCGGCGTGGTTCTGCATGCCGATGTGGATAACGCCGCCGAGGAAGGTTCCGGTGGTCAGCACAACGGTCTTGGCGTTGAAGCGGATGCCGGTCTGGGTCACTACGCCCACTACCTGGTCGTTTTCCACAACCAGGTCATCCGCGGCCTGCTGGAACAGGGCCAGGTTGGGCTGGTTTTCCAGCATGTGGCGAATGGCTGCCTTGTACAGAATCCGGTCAGCCTGGGCGCGGGTGGCGCGTACGGCCGGGCCCTTGCGGCTGTTGAGTACCCGGAACTGGATACCGGCCTGGTCTGTAGCCCGGGCCATGGCACCGCCGAGGGCGTCGATTTCCTTCACCAGGTGGCTCTTGCCGATGCCACCAATGGCCGGGTTGCAGGACATCTGCCCCAGGGTCTCAATGTTGTGGGTCAGCAGCAGGGTTTGCGAGCCCATGCGCGCAGCCGCCAACGCAGCTTCAGTGCCGGCATGACCACCACCAATGACAATGACATCGAAACGGGTCGGAAACTCCACACTACACCTCGGAAATCAGGAAAAAACAGGGCGGCGAGTATAACGCCTCGCCCGGGAAATTACAGTCAGAATGTGCAAATTTTAACCAGAACTTCGGGTATCCGAAAGGCGATTAATCCGGGAGCTGTGTATAAACGGGGGCCGGCCAGGGGTTTCAGACTGGGTAAAAACCGAAACTTTCCGCTTTTCAGAAGCTTGTAGCCAGCAGTTCAGAAAAGTTTTCAAGAAAGTTATCCACATTTACAAAGGCTTCTCAGACCCGGTTTTATGACCATAACCTACTGTTATTATTGTATTTATAAAAAACGATTCAACGGTTATCCGTAGCTTTTCCCATTAATTATCCACAGATTGGGCGGCACGGCGCCGGAGCCCCAGCACACTTACCCACACCAGCGCATTCACCAAGGATAAGATCAGGAAAAAGGTCGGGATTCCCAGGCCAAAGACCCCGAGCACCAGGATACCGGCAATGGCACTGGCCACCATGAACAGGGAATTGATCACATTCAGGGCAGCAATAATGCGGGCCCGCTTGTGATCCGGGGTTTCATACTGGATAAACGCATACAGCGGCACAATGAACAGGCCACCGCAGATGCCGATTCCCACCAGGTCCAGCAACACCCGGATATACACAGGCTCCGTCATCAGACTGAGCCAGGTGGACGGTTCCGGGTTGGCCGGTACCGCAAAGAACAGGTCAATGCCCAGCAAGGTCAGGCCCAGGGCGCCCCAGGGTACCGGCGCCAGGGTTATTCGATGCTTGGTCAGCCGTTCGCACAGCATGGAGCCTGCGGAGATACCCACAATGAACATGGCCAGCAGCAAGGTGACCACGGTTTCGTCACCCGCCAGCCAGGTTTTGGCAAAGTTGGGAAACTGGGTCAGGTACGCCGCGCCCAGGAACCAGAACCAGGAAATAGCCAGGATCGCCCCCAACACTTTGGGGCGTTCCCGGGCCACGGCCATCAGCCGCCAGGTTTCCAGCAAGGGCCGGAAACGCACCATCACTTCCGGTGCTTCATCCCGGGTATCCGGTACCTTGCGCGCCGCCAGGTAGCCCAGCACCGCCATCACCAGCACGGCCACAGCAGTAATACGGGCCGCCTGCTCCGCACCGGCGATAACACCGGCGGCAATAGTGCCCAGAAGAATGGCCACGAAGGTCCCCATGCTGACCAGGCCGTTGCCACCCACCAGTTCGTCGTTTGCCAGCACCCGGGGCAGGATGGAGTATTTCACCGGCCCGAAGAACGTGGACTGCGCGCCCATCAGGAACAACAACACCAGCAGCAGTTCGTACCAGCCAAACCACAAAGCCAGCGCGGCCAGGGACATGATGCCGATTTCCGCCGCCTTGACCCGGCGGATAATCCAGGCCTTTTCATAGCGGTCGGCCATCTGGCCGGCAATGCCGGAGAACAGGAAAAACGGCAGGATAAACAGGAAGGCGGCAATATTGACCACCACATTGACCGACAAGCCCATCAGGCCACCGGCCTGGTAGGTAATCAGCAACAGCAGGGCATTCTTGTACAGGTTGTCGTTAAAGGCGCCGGAGAACTGGGTCAGGTAGAACGGCAGAAACCGCCGCTGGCCCAGCAACCGGAACTGGCTGTGCACAGGCATCAGAACTCATCGGCCTTCTTTGCCGGGCTGCTTGCCAGGCCGGAGCCCCCGGACGGGCCGGCCGCCAGCCTGTCCAGCTCTTTTTCCACCGCGTTGGCAGACTTGGCGAACCGGGCCAGCAGGTTATACAACACCGGGATAATAAACAGGGTCAGGGTGGTGGCGAAGATCAGCCCGCCCAGAATCACCATACCGATCGCCGCCCGGCTTTCCGCACCGGCCCCGGTGGCAATCACCAGGGGAACCGCACCGAACACGGTGGAGATGGTGGTCATCAGTACCGGGCGGAAACGCAGCGTGGCGCCTTCCAGAATGGCATCCCGCACACTGTAACCTTTGTCCCGCAGCTGGTTGGCGAATTCCACGATCAGGATACCGTTCTTGGCCATCAACCCCAGCAACATGATGATCCCGATCTGGCTGTAGATATTCAGGCTGATGCCGGACCAGGCCAGGGCAATCAACGCACCAGTAACCGCCAGGGGCACCGACAGCATGATGATCATCGGGTGAATCCAGCTTTCAAACTGGGCCGCCAGCACCAGGAACACAATCACAAAGGCCAGGGCAAAGGTGATAAAGATGGCCGCCGAGGAATCCTCGAATTCCCGGGACAACCCCTTGTAACTCAGCCGCGCTTCCGGCGGTAAGTTATCCACAGCCAGGTTGTTCAGGTAATTCAGGGCTGTGCCCAGATCGTAGCCATCGGCCAGGGAAGCGCTGATCACCACCGCCGGCAGGCGGTCGATCCGGCGCAGATCCGGGTTAGCGCCGATTTCCTCCACCGACACCAGGGCTTTCAGCGGGATCAGCTCACCCCCTGCCCTCGGCCGCAGAAAAATCTGCTCCAGGTCATCCGGGGTGGCGCGGTTGGCATCCTCGGCCTGGATAATCACATCGTACTCCTGGCCCCGGTCCAGGTAGGTGGTCACCTGTCGGGACGCCAGCATGGTCTGCAGGGTGAGCCCGACATCCTGCACGGTGATATCCAGGTCGGCCGCCCTGTCGCGGTCGATGTTCACCCGGAGTTCCGGGCGGGTAAGCTCGAAATCGGTATCCACATTCAGCAGGTTCGGGTTTTCCCTGGCCCGCTCCATGATCTCTTCACTCCAGGCCTGGACCGATTCGTAGTCCGGGCCGGCAATCACAAATTCCACCGGCTGGCTGAAGCCCCGCTGGCCAAGGCCTGGCGGGTTGATGACGTTGATGCGGGCACCGGATATATCCGACAGCTTGTCACGGATATCCGTAGTCACCTGCTGTTGCTTGATATTCCGCTGCTCCCAGGGCACCAACCCCATGATCATGAAGGCGCTGTCTTCTTCATCCCGGAAACCGACAATGGAAAGTAACCGCTCGGCGGTGCCCTCCTCCAAGTAGGTCAGCAACCGCTGCTCGGCCTGCTGCACGAAGTGGTCGGTATATTCGACGGTGGAGCCCCGGGGTGCACTGGTGGGCATGATGATTACGCCACGGTCTTCAATGGGCGCGAGTTCCTGCGGCAAGCGGGGATAAATCACCGCGGCGACGATCAGCCCGGCAATCCCCAGGCCCAGCAACAGGCCTGGCTGGTTCAGGGAAAACTCCAGTAGGCGCTTGTAGCCATTGGTCAGGCCATTGAGCACCTTCTCGCTGAAGGCCCAGAGCCGGTGGCCTTCCGCCGATTCCGGACTGTGGCGCAGCCACTTGGAACACAGCATCGGGGCCAGGGTGAGCGCCACCAGGCTGGAGAAGATCACCGCCGCCGCCAGGGTAAACCCGAACTCGGCAAACAACCGGCCCACGTTACCGCCCATAAACGAGATGGGCACAAACACCGCCACCAGCGTCAGGGTGGTGGCAATGACCGCAAAGGCAACCTGCTTGGCACCACGATAGGCCGCCAGCAACGGTGGCTCGCCTTCATCAATCCGGCGCTGGATGTTCTCCAGCATCACGATGGCGTCATCCACCACCAGGCCGATGGCCAGGATTACCGCCAGCAGGGTCAGCACGTTGATGGAAAATCCCAGAAAGCCCAGGCCGATAAAGGCACCGATCACCGCCACCGGAATGGTGACCGCCGGAATCAACGTGGCGCGCCAGGACCGCAGGAACAGGAAAATCACCAGGATGACCAGCGATACCGAGATCGCCAGAGTCACCAGCACTTCCTTGATGGAGGCACGGATAAAGATGGATTCGTCGTAGCTTTCGCTGATCGACACTTCCGGTGGCAGGGTTTCACGGATCTTGTCCAGCTCGGCCCGCACGCCGTCAGACACCGCAACGGTATTGGCCTTGGACTGGCGGATAACCCCCATGCCAATGGCCGTGCGGCCGGCAGCCCGCAGGCGGCCGATATCCGATTCCACACCCATCTGCACGTTGGCTACTTCACCCAGTCGCAGCAGGTCGTTGCCATCCCGGCGTACGACCAGGTTGCGGAATTCTTCCACTGTGGATAACCGGCCCTCGGCCCGCACGGTAAAGTTGCGGGTGGAGGAATCCACCGAACCGGCGGGTAGTTCCACGTTGTTGGCCCGCAGGGCCTGCTCGACTTCCGCCACGGTGATATTGCGGGCCGCCAGCCGTTCCCGGTCAAGCCAGACCCGGATGGCATAGCGGCGTTCGCCACCGATGCGCACATCAGCCACGCCGTCCAGCACCGACAACCGGTCGCTCAGCACCCGGTCGGCAAAATCACTCAGTTCGGCGGCATCCCAAACTTCGCTGGTCAGAGTTATCCACATCATCGGCCGGGCATCGGAATCGGCCTTGCGAACCACCGGCGGATCGGCTTCGTCCGGCATCTGGTTCAGCACCCGGGAGACCGCATCACGCACGTCGTTGGCAGCAATGTCGATATCGCGGGAGGTGTTGAACTCGATGGTGGTGCGGGATTCACCCTGCTCGGTGGAGGACTCAATAGAACGAATGCCTTCAATGCCACTGATGGCACCTTCGATCACCTGGGTAATCTGGGTATCCACCACTTCGGCAGCGGCACCGGTATAGTCGGTAGCTACGGAGACCACCGGCGGATCAATGTCCGGATATTCCCGAACCGGCAGGCCCATCAGGGCGGCCAGCCCGAACACAACAATCAGCAGGCTCAGAACCGTGGCGAAGACCGGGCGCTTGATGGAGACGTCTGACAGCACCATGGCTCAGGACCCCTGCACAGAGTCGAACCGGTTCTCCGGAATGGCACGATCTGACTCGATCACCCGAACCCGGTTGCCGGAACTCAGCCGGTCCTGGCCGGTAATAATCACCGCATCCTCCATGGTCAGGCCATCGGTGACTTCCACCCATCCGGGCAGGCGGCTGCCGGTTTTTACCGAAACCCGGCGGGCCTGGCCATCTTCAGCCACGAATACGTATTTCTGGTCGCCCCGCAGCATCACCGCCTGCTCCGGTACCACCAAGCCTTCCCGTTCCTGCAGGGTCAAAGAGGCGGACATAAACTGGCCCGGCCGCAAGCGACCATCGGGGTTATCAATCAGGGCCCGCACCGCCAGGGTGCGGCTCAGCTCGCTGATGCGGGTAGCCAGCTCCACCAGCTCGCCTTCAAAGATTTCATCGGGGAATGCCGGAGAGGTGGCCCGCACCGGCTGGCCCAGCTGAACCTGGCCAACAAACCGCTCGGGCACTGCAAAGTTCAGTTCCAGCTGATCCGTGGAATCCAGGGTGGTAATCACAGTGCCGGCTTGCAGGTAGGCGCCCACACTGATGTCCGACAGCCCGACCACACCGGAGAACGGCGCTTCAATCCGGTGATTCTGAAGCCGGACCCGGGCTGCTTCGCGCTGGGCAATGGCAACATCCACCGCAGTTCTCAGCTCGTCCACCTGGGACTGGGATACGCTGTTATTGGCCCGCAGGCTGCGGGCCCGGTCATATTGCCGGCGGGCGTCTGCCAGCTGGGCTTCAATTACGGCCAGGTCGGCAGTCGCCTGGCGATCATCCAGCCGCACCAGTACATCGCCTTGCTGCACCTTGCGCCCGGTTTGCAGGTTGAGTTCCACTACCCGACCGCTGACTTCGGTGGTCAGGGCCACCGCATCCATGGCATTCAGGTTGGCAACGGCCGATACCTCATCCCGCACCCTGCGCATTTCCGGTGCCGAGATATTTACCGTGGATGCCGTGGGTTCGTCTTCGGCTTCCGCATCAGCCGGGTCTTCCAGGCTCAGATACACGCCGGCACCTGCCACCACAACTCCAACCAACACAAGCGCCACCAGCCATTGCTTCCACATGGGTATCAGTTACCTGTCCGTATTCTGTTATCAGGATTGCGGAGCCGGCCCCGCGCCTTTTTTCTGGATCACCAGTACCACTTCCCCGACGTCCACACCCCACTTGCTCATGGTGGTCTGGTTGATCAGGGTATCGGGGGTAACCAGATACATCCAGTCGTCCATTCTGACATCAATCGTGCCATCGCCGTATGACACCCGCAGAACATAGTTCATGTGGATGGCATTGCCCTGCCAGCGCATGGTGCCCGGTTCAACGACATCGCCAGCCTCGGCGTGGTAGCCCTGCTCCGATGGCGTCAGGGTCCAGACCCGGGTCTGCTCTTCGCCATCATCGAAACGGAACACTTCATCCAGGGTGCCCACCCCGTTGTCGTCCCAGCTGGCCACGATATCCGCATCGAAGGTGCGGATAACCTCGCCGGAGAAGTCCTTGACCACACCCCGGGCAGAAAGTTCGCCGGTAAAGAACTGACTTGGCACCAGGTCTGGCCCGGTGCTCTGGTAATCATCCAGTGCGGGCCCGGCACAGCCTGCCAGCACCAGAGACATCAACAATATAAGACTCAACGGCCCCAGACCACTGGCCTTGGGTCGCATCCGGGAATTTTGCATGACTTTTACACTCCGGGTTAACGCCAGAACAGCCTGACAGTGCAGAGATCTACGGCCTGCTTGCCGTTTCCGATCAGAAAATCGCCACTGCGTCATTTCAGCCAATTGTCCATTCTGACAGCCATTCAGGCGCTTTCCGTCAATGGCAGCCCCACGGGAATGCCGTAAAACTGCACTCATCCGGGCTTTCGGGCCCGCACGAATCGGACTGAGATTAAACGAGGACCGGCTATGCCTGTGTATAAAGCGCCCCTGCGGGACATGAAATTCCTGCTGAATGATGTATTCGACTACCCGACCCATTACCAGGGCCTGGCCTCCGGCGAAAACGCCACTCCGGACATTGTAGATGCAATC
Source organism: Marinobacter sp. G11 (assembly GCF_021282325.1). NCBI lineage: Bacteria > Pseudomonadati > Pseudomonadota > Gammaproteobacteria > Pseudomonadales > Marinobacteraceae > Marinobacter > Marinobacter sp. G11. The sequence goes on along the minus strand of NZ_JAJSPB010000011.1, from coordinate 79,032 downwards.
CTTACCGAGTGTGGCCGCTTCTGTGAAGAAGTGCTGAGCCCCCTGTACCAGAGCGGCGACGAAGAAGGCTGCAAGCTGGAAAATGGCGAAGTAATCACCCCCAAGGGCTACAAAGAAGCCTACCAGCAGTATGTGATGGGTGGCTGGCAAGGCTTATCTGCCCCCGAAGAGTTTGGCGGCCAGGGCCTGCCGGCTTCCATGGGCCTGTTCAAACAGGAAATGATGGGCACGGCCAACTGGTCGTTCTCCATGTACCCGGGGTTGTCCCTGGGTGCCATGAACACCATTTTCCTGCACGGCACGCACGAGCAGAAACAAACCTACCTGGTGCCCCTCACCGAAGGCCGCTGGGGCGGCACCATGTGCCTGACCGAGCCCCAGTGCGGTACCGACCTGGGCCAGGTGAAAACCAGGGCTGAACCCCAGGCCGATGGCAGCTACAAACTGACCGGCACCAAGATCTTTATCTCCTCCGGCGAGCATGACCTGACCGAGAACATTGTCCACATTGTCCTGGCCCGACTGCCGGATGCCCCGAAAGGCACCAAGGGCATCAGCCTGTTCATTGTGCCCAAGTTCATGCCGGCCGCCGATGGCGGTGTGGGCGAGCGCAACGGCGTAAGCTGCGGCAGCCTGGAAAAGAAAATGGGCATCAAGGCGTCCGCTACTTGCGTAATGAACTTTGACGGTGCCACCGGCTACCTGATCGGCCCGGAAAACCAGGGCCTGGAGTGCATGTTCACCTTTATGAACACCGCCCGGATTGGTACCGCCATTCAGGGTGTGGGGCCGGCCGAGCTGTCTTACCAGTGGGCGCTGGACTATGCCAAAGAACGCCGCTCCATGCGCGCGCTGTCTGGCAAGAAAGAGCCGGACCAGGTGGCCGACAGCCTGATTCACCACGCCGATGTTCGGCGCATGCTGCTGACCCAGAAAGCCATCGCCGAAGGTGGCCGGGCCATGCTCTATTACGCGGCCCGGGTAGCCGACCACATGGTGGAAGCCCATACCGCAGGTGATACTGAAAAAGCCGAGAAGTACGACGACAAACTGGGCTTCCTGACCCCGATCCTGAAAGGCTTCCTGACCGAACTGGGTTGTGAAGCCGCCAACCTGGGTATGCAGGTGTTCGGCGGCCACGGTTACATCCGCGAACACGGTATGGAACAGATCGCTCGCGATACCCGTATTGCCACCCTGTACGAAGGCACCACCGGTATCCAGGCCCTGGACCTGCTGGGCCGTAAGGTGTTGCTGATGACCCAGGGCGGCGCGGTGCGCGAGTTCACCTTCAAGGTAGCCAACTTTGCCCGCAAGCACCTGACCGACAAGCGCCTGCGCCCGATGGCGGTGGAGCTGCTGAAACTCACAGCCCAGTGGAACGTGCTGACAGTACGGGTGATGCTGGCAGCCCGCAAAGACCGGGATGTGGTCAGCGCCGCAGCCTACGACTTCCTGATGTACAGCGGCTACGTAAGCATGGCCTACATGTGGCTGCGCCAGTCCGCCGTGGCTGTGGATAAACTGGATAATGGCGGTGATGAGTCTGAATCCTTCTACCAGACCAAGCTCAACACCGCCGAGTTCTACTACGAGCGCTTGCTGCCCCGGGCCCAGACCCATGCCACCAGCATGCTCAGCCCGACCCGCAGCCTGATGCAGATTGAAGCCGAGAACATGGCCTTTACCGGGTAACGCCGGTAACTTCCGGTCCCGGGTTTTCCCGGGACTTTTTTCTTCCGGATCCGGGGCCTTGGAATCCCGGTTCCACAAAAAGGGGAAGCACCTGGCTTCCCCTTTTTACGTTGTCGGATTTTATTAACAGAAGCTGTGGATAACTTAGAAATCCACAGTGGCGGAAAGCCACAGGCGGCGGCCCTCTTCCACCGTACCGCCGCTGGCCATGCCGCGGAACACGTAGATGTAATCAGATGCCCAGTCGGTTACCTGGTCACCGTCCGCGTTGATATAGCTGTAATTGCTGCCCTCGAGGAAGTCCTTGTCAAACAGGTTGTAGATAGTCGCCGTCAGTCGAACCTTGTCGCTGGCCTGGTAAGAGCCACCCAGATGGAACAGCGCATAATCGCTCAGCTCTCCGACCTGTTGGTCAATGGCCAGCTCTTCCGTACTCAGGTTTTCCCGGGTCTTCAGGTAGCGGGTACGCTCGCCCCGGTATTCGCCAGACAGCCACAACCCCAGTTTGGCTGTTGCCTGCCAGTTAAGCCGGGCGTGCAGCACATGTTCGGGTGTGTTGGTCAGCTTTTCACCCTTGTTGTCACCGCTTTTCTGCTCAGAATCGGTATACGTGTAGTTGCCGCGAAGGCTCCAGTCCGGGGCAAACTGCCAGCTGGAGGCCAGCTCGATACCCCGGGTTTCCGCCTTGCCGATGTTATCCAGCTGATCGTAGGTGCCATCGGGAATCCGGGGATCACCGCTGATGGTCACCTCTGAGCCATCATCAATCTTGTCCTCAAAGCGTGTGAAGAACACGGTGGCATTGGCCTTGAAGCCGTCAAGGTTGTCAAAGTAGGCGCCGGCTTCGTAGTTGGTGCTCTTCTCCGGCTCCAGGTCCGGAGTACCGATGGTGATATCTTCACCCTGTCCTGTCACACCGTTGATGCCATCGTGGAGATCGTTGATGTCCGGCGTACGATACCCCTGACTGACCCCGCCCTTGAAGGTCCAGGACGGTGCGCTGTTCCACACCAGGTAGGCTCGTGGCGTAAAGTGGCCGGAGAAGGCATCGTGGTCTTCATAGCGACCGCCCAGCGTCAGCGCCAGGTCGTCTCTCAGATACCACTCGTCTTCGGCAAAAACCGCCCAGGAATTCTGCTCAAAGGTCGTGTCGGCAATGCCGTCGGTCAGTTCGGTGTCCCGGTACTGGGCCCCGAAGGTGGCGATATGGTTGTCGGTTAGCGGAGCAACCAGCTTGGTATCAAAGACGGTGTCTTTGGATTCCAGTTCCCGCTCGGCACCACCCACCAGGTTCTGGTAAGGGGCGTCGTAAGCAGCACCGATAGTCCCCGGCAGGGTCCGGCCTTCAGTTTCGGTCACGTTGTAGGTCAGGTCATTGCTCCAGGTGCCAAAGCCAAGCTGGCTTGAGTGACCCAACGCCACCTGGTCCCGGTTGAAACGCAGTTCATCGGAATAGCCGTTCGCCACACCAGGGTCGTCTCCACAACTGCGGTCCCGGCCATCCAGCGTACCAAGCTGACAGGACTCGTTGTTGTAAACCTGACGGCCCTGCTCCGCATCCAGATAGAACTCGTGGCCGGCGGCCGGCACCAGGGTCAGGCGGGCACCCAGGGTGTGATTGCGGCCATCCACCGGTGCAACGCCGCGCTTGGGTGCCTCGCTACCGTCTTCAAAGTCCAGGTCGGCCGCTTCCCGGTCAAGCACGCTGCCTCGTACGGCCAGCCCCAATACGTTCTCGATCAACGGACCGCTGGTGTAGAAACTGGTCTTGCCGGTATCACCATAGTCCCGGTTTTCCTGGAAGGTATGCTCCAGGGTGACCGAGCCGGTCCACTCATCCGAGACTTTCTTGGTGATGATGTTGACCACACCGCCAATGGCATCGGAACCATACAGAGTAGACATGGGGCCACGTATGATTTCGATACGCTCAATGGCGGAAAGGGGCGGAATGAAACTGGTGGAGGTGTCGCCGAATCCGTTCGGGGTAACGTCACCCGGTGGGTTCTGGCGACGGCCATCAATAAGGATCAGGGTGTATTCACTGGGCAGGCCCCGAATGCTGACGTTCAGGCCGCCGGTTTTGCCGGTGCTCTGGCGGACGTCCACACCCTCTACCGTTTCGAGTGCTTCCCCCAGGTTGGAAAACTGACTCTGCTGCAGGCTTTGCTGATTGATCACACTGATGCTCGCCGGCGCATCGGTAACCTTCTGCTCAAAACCGGCGGCGGAGACCACCAGCTCGTCCATTTGCACCGGCTGCGCAGTGGCCTGCAGTGAATAACCGGCAGAGATTACCGCAACCGAGGTCGCCAGCAATGAAGACCTGAACACCATGTGTCGCTCCCAAAAATTAAGCAATGAATTTCAGGAGCGAATGATATTTGTTATCAATTGAGAATTACAGCAAATTAACTGGAACAATTTGTGCCAAAAACTGGAACAATTGCGCCGTCGCCACTTTTCCGCCGGGGTTACTGATCCCGGAAGCGGCGGATAAAGGCTTCGGATTCGGCAATGGAGGCTTCCATGTTGCGGATCAGGCTGTCGACATCACTGCGGATTTTACCCAGCTCCGTTTCCAGCGCACCGATGGCCTGGGCATTCAGGTTGTGCTTGAGGTACAACACCTGGTCTTCAAACGCCTGAAGCACCGGATCCATGCGGGATTCCGCCTGGTGCATCCGGTTAATCAGCTGCCCGTACTGATTGCGGGTTTCCTGAAGTTGCTGCTCGCTGCTGCGGCGCAGGGATGCGCTTTCGTACAGGTCCAGCTCGTCTTCCCACTCCGCAAACAGGGCACCCGCCACATCCTCGACGCTGTCGATCCGGTCCCGGACTTTCTCGGCAGCATCTTCGCTGTCTTGATAGGCATCGCGGATTTCTTCGTACTTGGCCTTCAGTTCGGTATCGGGAATGGCCACCACACTCTGGAACCGTTCCAGTGACGAGCGGAAGGTTTCCTGGGCATCTGTCTGGGCATCCCGTGCATTCTCGACCCGGTCGACCAGGATATCGCGCTTCTCGAACCCGAGCTTTTCCATGGTGTTGTAGTACACGGTGCTGCAGCCGGTCAGCACCAGCGCCGCGAACAGGGTGAATATGCCGAGGGTGTTCAGGGAGTTGTTGTTCATGGTTGTTCCTATTTTCCGATACAAAACGACGAGAAGATCTTGCCCAAAAGCTCATCCGGCGTCAGATGCCCGGTGATTTCCCCCAGGGCATCCTGGGCTGCCCGCAGGTCTTCCGCCAGTAGTTCCCCCGCACCATAGCCTTCAAGCTGGGACTGGCCCTGGAGCAAGGAATCCCGTGCCCGTTCGAGCGCATCCAGGTGCCGGCGCCGGGCCAGGAAGCCGCCTTCGGTGGTGCTGGCAAAGCCGATGCACTGTTTCAGGTGGTCCCGAAGTACTTCCAGGCCTTCCGCGGCCTTGGCGGCAAGCCGGATAACCGGGGCGGTTTGATGCGGCTCTGCGGTGATACCCACAGCTTCACCGGACAAATCCACCTTGTTGCGAATGACGGTGACCGGTGCGCTGGCGGGCAGCTGGTCGATAAAGTCCGGCCAGATTTCATGGGGTTCGGTTTTGTCGGTGGTGGTGGCATCCACCATCAGCAGGATTCGGTCGGCCTGGCGGATTTCTTCCCAGGCCCGGGCAATGCCGATGCGTTCCACTTCATCCGGGCTGTCCCGCAGGCCGGCCGTGTCGATGATATGCAGCGGCATGCCATCGATGTGGATATGTTCCCTCAAGACATCCCGGGTAGTGCCTTCGATAGCGGTCACAATCGCCGCTTCCCTGCCCGCAAGGGCATTGAGCAGGCTGGATTTGCCGGCATTGGGCCGCCCGGCGATCACCACTTTCATGCCATCCCGCAAAATGGTGCCTTGCTGAGCCTCTCCGAGAATCTGCTGCACCTGCTCCAGCAAGCCCTGCAAGTCAGAAGCTACCTTGCCGTCGGCCAGGAAATCGATCTCTTCTTCCGGAAAGTCGATGGCTGCTTCCACGTAAATGCGCAGATGGGTAATGGCCTCCACCAGGTTATCCACACGTTTAGAGAACACCCCTTGCATGGAACGCACGGCACAGCGGGCCGCCTGTTCCGAGCTGCTTTCAATCAGATCGGCAATGGCCTCGGCCTGGGCCAGATCCAGCTTGTCGTTGAGAAAGGCCCGTTCGGAGAACTCTCCGGGCCGGGCCAGCCGGGCACCCAGGCTGCAGACTTCCCGCAACAGGACATCCAGGATCACGGTACCGCCGTGGCCCTGAAGCTCAAGCACATCCTCGCCGGTAAACGAGTTCGGATTGGGGAAGTACAGGCCGATGCCTTCATCGATCAGTTCACCCTGTTGGTCCCGGAACGGACCGTAATGGGCATATCGGGGTCTGGGCTCGAAGCCCAGCATGACGCGGGCTATGGTCATGGCTTTCGGGCCGGACACCCGAACAATACCTACACCGGCCTGGCCCGGAGCAGTGGCAATGGCGGCAATGGTGTCTGTAGCTGGCTGCATCTTCATTTTCCCGGGATAGAAAAAACAAAGGCTCCCCAAGGGAGCCTTTGTCAGGTCAGAAGGACTGTTAAATCAGTACTTCTTGCCTGCAGTTTCCGCTTCGATCTTGCGGGTAATGTACCACTGCTGGGAGATCGAAAGAATGTTGTTCACCAGCCAGTACAGTACCAGGCCTGCCGGGAACCACAGGAAGAACACAGTAAAGATCAGCGGCATCAGCTTCATGATCTTGGCCTGCATAGGGTCCGGCGGCGTCGGGTTCAGGCTCATCTGGATGAACATACTGGCACCCATCAGGATCGGCAGGATGAAGTACGGGTCCATCTGGGACAGATCCTGGATCCACAACATGAACGGCGCATGGCGCAGCTGCACACTTTCAAACAGTACCCAGTACAGGGAAATGAACACCGGCATCTGAACCAGGATCGGCAGACAGCCACCCAGCGGATTGATTTTTTCGCGCTTGTACAGGGCCATCATTTCCTGGGACATGCGCTGGCGGTCGTCGCCATAGAGTTCCTTCAGGCGGGTCAGCTGCGGAGCAACCGCACGCATCTTGGCCATGGACTTGTAACTGGTGGCAGACAGGTGGAAGAACACCGCCTTTACCAGAACCGTCAGCAGGATAATGGCCACACCCCAGTTACCCACCAGGCCATAGAACCATTCCAGGATGATGAACAGCGGTAGGGAGATGAAGAACAACCAGCCGAAATCAACGGTGCGGTCCAGGTTGGGTGCCAGGGCTTCCAGGCGATCAATGATCTTCGGGCCCACGTATGCGGTTGCGCCAATTTCCGCGGTATCACCGGCAGCCACCGTGGTGGCGGGGTAAACAAAGCCCATCACGTGCAACTGATCCCGACGGGTGCTCTGGAACTGGGCTGTCTGATCACGGTCAGGAACCCACGCGGTCAGGAAGTAGTGCTGCAGAAACGCCAGCCAGCCGTTGGTAACGGACTGGTTGATGCGGTTTTCGGATAGGTCATCAAAGTCGTATTTTTCGTAGGGATCTTCCGGCGTACTGACTACCATACCCAGATAGGCCTTGATACCCATGCTGGCCTGGGAAGTGGGGTCCGGAGCCTGGTCACGAACGATTTTGCCGGTGAAGTTGCCCTGCCAGTCGGATTCTGAGTTGTTGCTGATCAGGTAACGAACACCGATTTCGTAGCTGTCCCGGGCCAGTTGGTAACGCTTGGTGATAGCCACGCCCTGATCGGTGGTGAAGGTCAGGTCGATGTTGAGTTCGTCTTGGCCTTCAGATAATTCGAATTCGCTGCTTTCAGCGTCGAATACCGGTGCCTGGGAGGCGTTACGGCCATCCGGGCCATCACGGCCGATCAGTCCGCTTTCCAGCAGGTAGGTACGGGTCTGGGTGCTGGACAGCAGTTTCAGGGGTTGTTCGCTGTTGAGGGATTCGTCGTACTGGAGCAGTGAACTTTCCACCACGTTGCCGCCAATACGGTCAATCTTCAGCTGGAAAACGTCGGTGGTTACGGTGATGTAGCGGTTGCTGACTGAACCTTCCGCAGCTGCAGACGTTGACGACAGGCTACCGGTTTCCGGTGTCGCAAATTCATCGTTGCCTGATGCTGTCGATCCGGACTTCGGCAACACCATATCGTCTGCCATTGCGTTGCCGTTAACGGAGGACTCAGCCTCTACCACCTGGGTAGTTTGCGGCTGGTTATAATCTTCGTTCCAGGCTAGCACCATCAGGTAACTGACAATCGCAAGACCGGCAAACAAAACGATGCGTTGAATATCCATAAACTTAGGGTCTGGTCTGAGTAGTGGTGTGAGTGGATTCAGTCAGGTTGCCGGTTGGCTCTGGAGCAACGTGCCCGGTTCCCGGTACAGGATCATAACCGCCTTCGGCCCAGGGATGACATCTGAGTAGACGCGCACCTGCCAGGTAACTGCCTTTGAGAGCGCCATGATGCTGAATGGCTTCGACAGCGTATTGTGAACAGGTAGGGTAGTGCCGGCAATGGCTCGCCATCATTGGAGAGATGGCATATTGGTAGAACCGGATGGGTAAAAGCAGTAATTGGCGCATCAATCTGTACCTCGGGACGTCGCGTCTGAGCCCTCAGACGTTGATTTTCGGTACGTTTTTTCGAGTTGCTTGTTGAACTGCTTTTTCACTCTGCGCCAGATATCGTCCAAAGCGGAATGCACCGCTGGATTTTCCAGCTGGGCAAGGCCTTGTCTGCCAAGAACAATGATGTCCAGGGCGGGTAAATCCTGCTGATTTCTGAAGGTTTCCCGTACCTGGCGTTTGATCCGGTTTCTCTGGACCGCCAGTTTCAGGTTTTTCTTCGAGAAAATCAGTCCGACCCTGGCGTGACCCAGATTATTGGGAGCAGCCAGGATCAGAAAATTCCTGTGCGGAACTTTCAGCTGTACGCCATCGAAGACCTTGCTGTAGTCCGAAGGTTTCAACAGTCGATGAGACTTCGGAAACGTCAAAGCCTTCATGAGGCGAGTGTAAAGTTACGCAGACAGACGTGCGCGGCCTTTGGCACGACGACGGGAAATTACCTTACGGCCGTTCGCAGTCGCCATACGGGCACGGAAACCGTGAACACGCTTGCGCTTCAGGACGCTTGGCTGGAATGTTCTTTTCATGGTGATGATCTCACAAATCGTCAATGGACATTGGTAACTGGCTGGAAAATAGACAGCCAAAACAGGAGCGGCATTCTAGTCAAATCCTGAGACAAGTTCAATGTTTGAGCGACAGGTAAAGCAAGTTTTCCGTATGGGTAAAACCCGCAAGGCTCACTAACAGAATCTATAAGTCTTTTTTAAATTCTTTCAAAGATTATTTATTACTGTTATTACGCACCATGATTTCTGTGGAAAAGCCTAAAAATATCAACAGAAACAAAAAAATAGAATAATGATAAGGCTTGTGACAGGTCGCTCTGAGCCCTGTGGAGAACACCCTGTCGAATTGTGAACAAGTCCGGTTCGGAATCAGGGAGCGAGTTATCCATGGTTCGGTCAAGGTGTTGCACACAGGGTTGAAGCGGTGGTTTACACAGAGCCCTGTGTATAACTTTTTTTCAGGGGTTTTCTGTACACAAGGCTGTAGATAGGTTTGTAAGAATTTGAAACTGAAAATAAAAAGTTTCCACAGGCTGTTCATGACCTGCACAGCCGGCCTTTTACTGAACCCCGGCTCGGGGTAGAATCCGGGGTCACCTTGAGCAACGGGAAAGCCCTTTCCGGTGTAAGAACAGTCAGGTAGTCGGGAGCAGGCGGTCGTGCCGAACAGTATGTGGCATCAATGTCTTGAAGTACTCCGGGATGAATTTCCCGCACAGCAGTTTAATACCTGGTTGAGGCCCCTCCAGTCGGATCAGCGCGAAGGGCAGTTGATGCTGTTCGCTCCCAACCGTTTCGTGATGGATTGGGTGAATGAAAAATACCTGCGCCGTATAGAAGAAGTATTAAAGGAGCTGGGAGGCGGTCAGGCCCCCCGGGTTCAGATGAAAGTGGGGTCTGCCCCCAAGGCGAGCGAGCCGGTGGTGCGTTCGGTGGCCGAGCCGGTTCCGGAACGCCTGTCTGATGAAACCGGCGAGACCGTTACTGAAGAAGAGAAAAGCGTGGCGGCTACGGTGGCCAGTCCGCGCCAGGCGCCAGGCAGCACGTCTGCCGGCAGGACCGGTGGTAACGAACGGCGCCCGGTGCAGGTTGAGGGTGATATCAAGCACCAGAGTTTCCTGAACGAAACCTTTACCTTCGATACCTTTGTAGAAGGTAAATCCAACCAGCTGGCCCGCGCGGCCTCCATGCAGGTGGCAGAGAACCCCGGTGGCGCCTATAACCCGTTATTCCTTTATGGTGGCGTAGGCTTGGGTAAAACCCACCTGATGCACGCCATCGGTAACGAGATTGTCCGTCGCAACCCGAAGGCCAAGGTGGCGTACCTGCGTTCGGAACGGTTTGTGGCCGATATGGTCAAGGCGCTGCAGCTGAACGCCATCAACGAATTCAAACGCTACTACCGCTCAGTCGATGCCTTGCTGATTGACGATATCCAGTTCTTTGCCCGCAAGGAGCGTTCCCAGGAAGAGTTTTTCCACACCTTCAATGCGCTGCTTGAGGGTGGTCAGCAGGTGATTGTGACCTGTGACCGTTTCCCGAAAGAAATCGTGGATATGGAAGAGCGACTGAAATCCCGGTTCGGCTGGGGCCTGACGGTGATGGTCGAGCCGCCGGAGCTGGAAACCCGGGTCGCGATTCTGATGAAGAAGGCCGAGCAGGCCAATGTGAAACTGAGCAGCGAAGCGGCGTTTTTTATTGCCCAGAAAATACGCTCTAACGTTCGGGAGCTTGAAGGCGCGCTGCGTTTGGTGATAGCGAATGCTCACTTCACCGGCTCCGAGATTACTCCGCCGTTTATCCGGGAAAGCCTGAAAGACCTGCTGGCACTGCATGAAAAGCAGGTCAGTATTGATAATATCCAGCGCACCGTGGCGGAGTATTACAAGATCAAAGTATCGGACCTGTTGTCCAAGCGCCGGACCCGTACCGTCACCCGGCCCCGCCAGGTGGCGATGTCCCTGGCCAAGGAACTGACCAACCACAGTTTGCCGGAAATTGGCGATGCCTTTGGCGGCCGGGACCACACCACGGTGCTGCACGCCTGCAAGAAGATAATCGAGTTGCAGGAAACTGATCCGGGCATCCGGGAAGACTACCAGAACTTTATGAGACTGCTGACCACCTGACCGGGGTGGCAAAACCAATAACATTCACTTCCGATAACTGAAGCCGAGTGCCATGAAACTGACAATCAGCCGTGAATCCCTGCTCACCCCGCTGCAAAGCATTGCGGGCGTTGTGGAAAAGAAACAGACCATGCCGGTGCTGTCCAACGTGTTGTTGGAAGCGGAAGACAATACCCTGACGCTGACCGGTACCAATATGGAAGTGGAGCTGGTAGGCCGGGTAACCCCGGTACATGTGGACCAGCCTGGCAGGATCACGGTTCCGGCCCGCAAGCTGTCGGATATCTGTCGCGCCCTTGGCGACGAGGCCCCGATTGACCTGGCTTTGGAAGGTGACCGCCTGCATGTGCGCGCGGGTAATTCCCACTTCACCCTGTCTACATTGCCGGCGGAGCATTTCCCGAACGTGGAAGACGAGCCGGAAAGTTTCCGCCTGGAGTTGCCCCAGAAGGAACTCGGCCGTATGTTCGACGCCACCGCCTTCGCCATGGCCCAGCAGGATGTGCGTTATTACCTGAACGGTCTGTTACTGGAAGTGGACAGCGGCCATGTCCGTGCCGTGGCTACCGACGGCCACCGCCTCGCCATGGCTCACTGTGATCTGCAGACCGGTTGTCCGGACCTGCGCCAGGTGATTGTGCCGAGAAAAGGGGTGCTTGAGCTGGCCCGCCTGCTGGATGACGACGAGTCGCCCGTCACCCTGGTGATCGGCGATAACCACCTCCGGGCCACGGTGGGTGCGTACACCTTTACCTCCAAGCTGATTGAAGGCAAGTTTCCGGACTACAACCGGGTTATTCCCCGTGGCGGCGACAAGATTGTCCTGGCCGATCGCGCGACCCTGAAGAATACCCTGCAGCGGGCCGGTATTTTGTCCCACGAAAACATTCGCGGCGTACGCCTGAACCTGTCCCCGGGACAGTTGCAGGTATTTGCCAACAACCCGGACCAGGAACAGGCCGAAGATGCACTGCCGGTAGACTACCAGGGCGAATCCCTGCAGATCGGTTTCAATGTAGGCTACCTGGTGGATGTGATGAACGTCCTGGACGATGCCCAGGTGAAGATCACTCTGTCTAATCCAAACAGCAGTGCGCTGATTGAAGCCGAAAATGACAACAGCTGTCTGTATGTTGTCATGCCCATGCGGCTGTAATTATTTCCGGAGGAGTTTATGGGTGCCGTAACGAATGGAATCAAAGGTGCTTTCCGAATTGGCCAGACCTTGTCGGTGCTGGGCCGTACCGGGCTGAACTGGGTGCGGGGCGATCGCCCCCCTACCCCGCAGCTGTTGCGCCAGACCTTCGAAAACCTGGGTGCCACCTACATCAAGCTGGGCCAGTTTATCGCCAGCTCGCCGACTTTTTTCCCGAAGGAGTATGTGGAGGAGTTCCAGTATTGCCTGGATAAAACCCCGAGCCTGCCCTTCAGCGTTATCCGCAAGATTATCCGGGATGAACTGGGGCGGCCGATTGAACAGGTGTTTGCCGAGATCGATCCGGTGGCCCTCGCCTCCGCATCCATTGCCCAGGTACATGCGGCAAAGCTGGTGACCGGTGAAGATGTGGTGATCAAGGTTCAGAAGCCGGGTGTGGAAAACATCCTGCTGACGGACCTGAATTTTCTGTATCTGTCTGCCCGTATCCTGGAAACCCTGGCTCCGAAACTGTCCTGGACTTCCCTGTCGGGCATTGTCGATGAAATCCAGCAAACCATGATGGAAGAATGTGATTTCATCAAGGAAGCCAATAACCTCAAGGTTTTCCGGCAGTTTTTGAACGATACCCACAACGAAGACGCCACGGTTCCCCTGGTGTACGAGCATTGCAGCAGCCGTAGGATCCTCACCATGGAACGCTTCCATGGCGTACCGCTGACCGACCTGGAAAGTATTCGCGGATTTTCCAGCGATCCGGAACGCACCCTGATTACGGCCATGAATACCTGGTTTGCCAGCCTGACCAAGAGCGAATTTTTCCACGCGGATGTGCACGCCGGTAACCTGATGGTGTTGAAGGACGGACGGGTCGGGTTTATCGATTTCGGCATTGTGGGCCGTATCAAGCCGGACACCTGGCAGGCGGTAAGCGATTTTATTTCCGCCATCATGGTGGGCAACTTCGATGGCGTGGCCGATGCCATGATTCGTATCGGCGTGACCCGTCGCTCTGTGCGGGTGGAAGATTTGTCTGCGGATTTGCAGAAACTGTACCGTCAGATGGATCGCATGGTGCCGGACGATGTGCCCTATCAGGTGGACCAGGCCGAGGATGATGTGAACAACATCCTGATGGATATGGTTAAGGTTGGCGAAAGCCACGGGCTGCACTTCCCGCGTGAGTTCGCGCTGTTACTGAAACAGTTCCTGTACTTCGACCGTTATGTGCATATCCTGGCGCCGGAAATGGATGTGTTTATGGATGAACGCCTGACCATGCTGCATTAACGGGGCCCAGGTTTATCGAGATTTTCTCCCTATGGCGCTAGTGAAACTTCAGACCCAGAATTTTCGTAACCTGGCGCCGGATCCCATCAGCTTCTCTCCCTCCTTTAACCTGATCTACGGTGCCAATGGCAGTGGTAAATCCAGCGTACTGGAAGCCATTGGTTATCTGGGGCTCGGTCGCTCGTTCCGGGTTACCCGGCACCAGGCGGTCGTTTCCCATGGTCAGAGCAAACTCACGGTTTTTGGTGGCCTGGATAAAGGCATGGCCGGAACTTCAGATGATAGCCAGGAACCTGTTGTTCATCGCCTGGGCATCGCCCGGGATGTTTCAGCCAAGGAAACCTCTCTTCGCGTGGACGGTGAGGCTGTTCGTAGTTTGTCGGCACTGGCTATGCATCTTCCGGTGTCGGTTATTGATCCCGGCGTCTTCGACATTGTGGCCGGGGGGCCGGGCAAGCGTCGCCAGTTTCTGGATTGGTTAGTGTTCCACGTGGAACCTTCCTTTTCTTTAACCTGGCAACAATGCCAGAGAGTGACATCACAGCGGAATCAAACGCTCAGAAATGGTAGACTGGACGAATCATTGATGCGGGTATGGGACAATCAGTTTGGTGCCCTTGCAGAAACCCTCAGCGACATCAGGGAACAGGTTTTCAGGAAGTTCAAAACAGCCTTCAATGAAGTGCTAAAGGAACTAGATGCCGGATGGACAGAAGGCCTCAAGCTGGAGTTCTATCCGGGCTGGGATCGTAGCCAGTCACTGGTTGAGGTACTGGCCGGTCACCGGGAACAGGAACGCCGGATGGGGCACACCCTGTACGGCCCCAACCGTGCGGACATTCGCTTGAAGCTAGGCGGGCGTCCGGTGGCAGAAACCTTTTCGCGGGGACAGCAGAAAACCCTCGTGATCCTGATGAAGATTGCCCAGGGCAAGGTTCTGAGCGATCTCGGTAAACAGGTTACCTTCCTGCTGGATGACATCAATGCGGAGCTGGATGTGCGCCACCGGATTATGTTGGCTCGCAAGCTCCAGGAATTGCGTTGTCAGGTGTTTATTACCTCCATCGAACACCCGGAACCCGAAGTGTTATGGGCCGGTGTCGATGCCCCTGAATACAGAATGTTCCACGTGGAACATGGAAAATTGACGGAAGAATAGACCGGGAATCACCTCAGGAGTCTCGTTAATGAGTGAATCGAACTACAATTCCTCCAGCATCAAAGTCCTCAAGGGACTGGATGCGGTGCGCAAGCGCCCGGGTATGTACATCGGCGATACCGACGATGGCACCGGCCTGCACCACATGGTCTTTGAATTGGTGGATAACTCCATCGACGAGGCTCTGGCGGGTTACTGCTCTGAAATCGGCGTGATCATCCACCCCGATGAGTCCATCACGGTCAAGGACAACGGCCGTGGTATCCCTGTGGATATCCATGAAGAAGAAGGTGTATCCGCTGCCGAAGTTATCATGACGGTACTGCACGCCGGCGGTAAGTTCGACGACAACTCCTACAAGGTTTCCGGTGGTTTGCACGGTGTGGGTGTGTCAGTGGTTAACGCCCTGTCCTCTACCCTGACCCTGACCATCCGTCGTGATGCCAAGGTCTACGAGCAGACCTATACCCACGGTGTTCCCAACGCACCGCTGGCCGAAGTGGGCGACACCCAGGATTCCGGTACCAAGGTTCACTTTATTCCCTCACCGGAAACCTTCACCCACATCAAATTCCATTACGACATCCTGGCCAAGCGCCTGCGGGAACTGGCGTTCCTGAACAGTGGTGTGCGTATCCGCCTGACAGACGAGCGCAGCGGCAAGGAAGAGATTTTCGAGTACGAAGGCGGCTTGCGGGCCTTTGTTGAGCACCTGAACACCAACAAGACCCCGCTGAACCAGGTTTTCCACTTCACCCACGAACGTGAAGACGGAATTGCCGTGGAAGTCGCGATGCAGTGGAACGATGCCTTCCAGGAAAACATCTACTGCTTCACCAACAACATCCCCCAGCGGGATGGTGGTACGCACCTGGCCGGCTTCCGGGCGGCTCTGACCCGTTCCCTGAACAACTACATCGAGCACGAAGGCCTAGGCAAGAAAGCCAAGGTAGCCACCTCCGGTGATGATGCCCGAGAAGGCCTGACAGCCATTGTCAGCGTGAAAGTGCCGGACCCGAAGTTTTCCTCCCAGACCAAGGACAAGCTGGTTTCATCCGAGGTGAAAACCGCGGTTGAGCAGGAGCTGTACCAGAAGTTTGCCGATTACCTGCAGGAAAAACCGAACGAAGCCAAGGTGATCGTCAACAAGATGATCGAAGCGGCCCGTGCCCGTGAAGCCGCCCGTAAAGCCCGGGATATGACCCGCCGCAAGGGTGCGCTGGATATCGCCGGCCTGCCTGGCAAGCTGGCTGACTGCCAGGAAAAAGACCCCGCCCTGTCTGAACTGTTCATAGTGGAGGGTGATTCTGCGGGTGGTAGTGCCAAGCAGGGTCGTGACCGGAAAACCCAGGCCATCCTGCCCCTGAAGGGTAAGATCCTGAACGTAGAGAAAGCCCGTTTCGACAAGATGCTGTCGTCTGCCGAAGTGGGTACGCTGATTACCGCCCTTGGTTGCGGTATCGGTCGGGAAGAGTTCAACCCGGACAAACTGCGTTACCACTCCATCATTATCATGACCGACGCCGACGTAGACGGCTCCCACATTCGTACCCTGCTGCTCACCTTCCTGTTCCGGCAGATGCGTGAAATCATCGAGCGTGGCCATGTGTTTATTGCCATGCCGCCCCTGTACAAGGTCAAGCGCGGTAAGCAGGAACAGTACCTGAAGGATGAAAAGGCGAAGGAAGCCTACCTGACCCAGACCGCCTTGGAAGGCGCCCAGCTGTACGTGAACCCTGAGGCACCTGCCATCAAGGATTCAGCACTGGAAACCATGGTGAAGGACTACCAGGCCGTTATGGCGATGATTGATCGTCTGTCCCGCGCCTATCCGGCGCTGGTACTGCAGCAGATGATCTACAACAGCACGCTGACAGCGGAACAGTTGAAGGAAGAAGAAGCCGTTACCCGCTGGGTGGCACGTCTGGCCGAAGGCCTGGAACTGGACACCAAGACCGGCACCAAGTACACATTCTCCGTTACCCGTGACGAAGAGCGTGGCCTGTACCTGCCGAAAGTGACTATCTACGTGCACGGTATTCCCTACGAGCACGTCTTCAGCCACGATTTCTTCGAATCTGCTTCCTACAAGGCCATTGCCCGCCTTGGCGAAACCCTGGAAGGCCTGATCGAGGAGGGTGCCTACATCCAGCGTGGTGAGCGCAAGCAGGCGGTACTGTCGTTTGAAGGCGCCCTGGCGTGGTTGATGAAGGAAGCCTCGCGCGGCCTGAACATCCAGCGCTATAAGGGTCTGGGTGAAATGAACCCGGAACAGCTGTGGGAAACCACCATGGATCCGGAAACACGCCGGATGATGAAGGTCACCATCGAAGACGCCATTGCGGCAGACCAGATCTTCACCACCCTGATGGGCGACGATGTGGAACCGCGCCGCGAGTTTATCCAGACCAATGCACTGGAAGTAACCAACCTGGACGTCTGATTCCCGGGCGTTATCCAGGCCAAAAAAACGGTGGCATCCGCAGGAAGCCACCGTTTTTTGTTATCAGTACCGAATGGATATTCCAGTTCGTACTATTTGGAAGACTGTGCCCGCTTCCGTTCCTTCTCTTTCTCTTTCTCCACGAGGTGCGGTGCCATCACCTCTTCCAGGGTATGGCCGGTAAGCCTGCGAATGGTGCGCCACAGATACCAGAAAATCAGCATCATCATCACCATGGAGGGAATGGCGATCATCGGGTAGCTGACCAGCGTCATCCGCCCCAGCTCCTCATTGAACGCCTGGGTGCCAGACGGGCTCACCACAATCCACTTCGCCAGCACGTAGTTCATGATAGACGAGAACAGAAAGGTTCCGGCAAAGAAGTAACTGGCCTTCATCAGCCGCTCTTCGAATTCATCCACACTGCCCCGCTCCTCCAATGAAGCATGGATTTTATCCACATCCAGAACATTGGGGTTATACAGCAGGGTGCGCACCAGCGGGTATTTGGTGCGGGTGGAGATAAGCACTGCCAGCCCGATCACCGCGGGTACCGCCGCTTCCTTGATAGCCAGCCAGCCGGCGTCCAGCTCCAGCAGGCCGATACCACCGGTCAGGCCCACACTGATCAGGCCCAGCAGGGCAATGAAGTTCTTCTTTTGGTACCGGATGAGTTCGAACAAGCCCCAGCCTAACGGGAAGGCCAGGCCGAGGATCAACGCATTAACACTGCCCAGGTGCTCATCGCCACTGAACTTCATCAGAATAACGGAGGGAATCACGATACTGACCAGCAAATCGATCCAGGGGCGCGGCTGGTGATCCGGCGTGGTCTTGGGCTGGGAATTATCCGAAGTCATGTAAATACCTGAGTCTGAAAATTTGGTGCTGTTCAGGCACCCTGTGAATGCCCACAGTATACGATGAATCTGGCACAATCTGCTCCTTACCAACCGAACAGGAAATCCCGTGCGCGCCTACGCTGATAACGACTACCCCGCCGACCACAAACCCGACTGGAAAGTGATTGCCGGGCTCTGGCCCTACCTGACCGAGTTCCGGGGCCGGGTAGCACTGGCGTTGTCTTTGCTGGTACTGGCCAAGCTGGCCACCGTAGCCACCCCGGTAGCCCTGAAATACATTGTGGATTACCTGGACCAGAACCGCGGCGCCGACATGCTGCTGTGGATTCCGGTGGTGCTGGTGGTGGCCTACGGCTCCCTGCGCTTTGGCGCCACTCTGTTCAACGAGCTTCGGGATGCCGTGTTCGCCCGGGTAGCCGAGCGGGCGATGCGGCGGGTGTCGTTGCGGATCTTTGAACACCTGCACCGACGCGAGCTGGGGTTTCACCTGGACCGCAAAACCGGTGGCCTGGCCCGGGATATCGAACGGGGTACCAACGGCATCAGCTTCCTGCTGCGCTTTACCCTGTTCAACATCGTGCCCACCATCCTGGAAATCCTGCTGGTGGCCGGTATTCTACTGGTGGTGTTCAACGTGGGTTACGTGCTGGCCATTCTGGTGGCGGTGGTGGTGTATGTGGTGTTCTCCATCAAGATCACCGAGTGGCGAACGAAGTTCGTGCGGGAAGCCAACGCCCGGGACAACCAGTCCAACTCCCGGGCCATCGACAGCCTCCTCAACTACGAAACCGTCAAATACTTCAACAACGAACGCTACGAAGCCGAACTGTACGACCAGGACCTGGACGACTGGGAAAAGGCCCGGCTGAAAAACCGCCTGTCCCTGGCCACCCTGAACGCCGGCCAGGCGCTGATCATCGGCGTGGCCTTGATTGTCATCATGGCCATGGCGGTGGGCGAAGTGGCCAGTGGCGAGATCACCCTGGGCGACTTCACTATGATAAACGCCTACCTGATCCAGCTGTTCATCCCCCTGAACGCCCTGGGTTTCGTCTACCGGGAAATCCGCCAGGCCCTGGTAAACGTGGAGCGCCTGTTCAAACTGCTTGGGGATAGACCCGCCATCCAGGATGCGCCGAATGCCAAACCCCTGGCTGTGGATAACGGCGAGGTACGCTTCGAACACATTCACTTCGCCTACCGGCCGGACCGCCCCATCCTGCAGGATGTGAACTTCACCATACCTGCGGGCCATACCGTGGCCGTAGTAGGCGCCAGCGGCGCCGGCAAGTCTACCCTCGCCCGGCTGTTATTCCGGTTCTATGAGGTGAATAAAGGTGCCATCCGGATTGATGGCCAGGATATCCGCGACGTGACCCAGGACAGCCTGCGCTCGGCCATCGGTGTGGTACCGCAAGACACCGTCCTGTTCAATGATACCCTGTACCGCAACCTCGCCTACGGCCGCCCCGAAGCGACCGAGGAAGAAGTCTACCGGGCCGCACGCATGGCCCACCTGGAAGACTTTATCCACAGCCTGCCAGAAGGTTACGAAACTAAAGTGGGAGAGCGTGGCCTGAAGTTATCCGGTGGCGAAAAGCAGCGGGTGGCCATTGCCCGGGTGATTTTGAAGAACCCGCCGCTGCTGATCTTGGATGAAGCTACCTCGTCTCTGGATTCGCTATCTGAGCAGGCAATTCTCGGCGCGTTGAAAGAAGTCAGTCAGCAGAGAACCACCTTGGTGATCGCCCACCGGTTATCCACCATCCGCGATGCCAACACCATCCTTGTGATGGATGGTGGCCGAATAGTGGAAAGCGGCAGCCACAATGACTTGCTAGCCCGCGGTGGTCATTACGCTCATCTGTGGGAGCAGCAACATCGGAGTGGCGAACAGTGAGGAGGGGAGGCCCTTCCAAAACACGCTCCTTCGGCACATCCATGTGACGCTCGAGCTCCGCCATCCATGGCTCCGCACGGTTTTGGAAGGGCCTCCCCTCCTCACTGTCGCATCGAGCTTCGGTGATAGCCTTCTCCAAGTTGGAGTGCTAGTCCAGAAGCCCGTACGACCTGCTGGCTTACGCTGTCCCTGAACACCTGTGCATCGCCGGTAATCAGGCTGAACCAGTTCTTGGCCCGGGTAATGCCGGTGTACACCAGTTCCTTGGTAAGCACTGGGCTGAGTCTATCCGGCAGCACCAGACAGGTGTGGTTGAACTCCGAGCCCTGGGACTTATGCACAGTCATCGCGTACACGGTTTCCAGTTGCTGCAGACGGCTGGGGGAAATCCAGCGAATGCCGCCGGTGCTGTCACCACTCGGGAAGGCCACCCGCAAGGTGTCTTTTGGCTCACCAGTGGCGGTCCTGTCCCAGGGCACACTGAAAGTGATACCGATGTCCCCGTTCATCAGGCCCAGATTGTAGTCGTTGCCGGTGACCAGCACCGGCCGGCCGGCGTACCAGCCGTCGGTTTTGTCGATCAGTTTTTCAGCCAGCAGCTTTTGGGCGATTTGCTGGTTTAAGCCTTCCACGCCCCAGGGGCCTTTGCGTAACGCACATAGAACCTGGAAGTCGTTAAAGGCTTCCAGCACTTCTGCCGCGTGGGCATCCCAGGCTTCCCGCGGACTGTCCGCGGTTAAACCGGAGCTGTGGATAACTTCCAGATAATGGCGATAGCCCACCGGTGGTGGCAGCGCTTTGCCATTCACCACCCGTCCCTGCCCGGCGTTGCGGAAGCTCTCCGGGGTGCCGGTGATGGCGTGGCGGCAGATCAGCTCAAGCGTCTGTTCCGGGGCGGGTTTCGGGGTGTGGCCGTTCAGCCAGATGACATCCTCAAACTCGGCGTCACGAATTTGCTTGAGCACGGTGCTCGTCAGAGCGCTGGTATTAACGGCTTCTGCTAACTGCCGGATACCGCTGTCCTGCCCGAAACGATAGCTCTTGCGCAGCATGGCCACGGCCTGGTCGAGTGGCTGGCCTGAGTTATCCACAAGGCTGGCCGGTACCTGGGCGCCGGTGATGGCGGTCAGCCAGCTGGCGGTGTCCGGGGTGTAGTGGGCGTCGAAGGCCCGCTGGCACAGCTCGCC
This sequence comes from Marinobacter sp. G11, assembly GCF_021282325.1. NCBI lineage: Bacteria > Pseudomonadati > Pseudomonadota > Gammaproteobacteria > Pseudomonadales > Marinobacteraceae > Marinobacter > Marinobacter sp. G11. Next base: position 58,078 of record NZ_JAJSPB010000011.1, on the reverse strand, counting down.
CAGTACGGCGCCGGCATCCACCGAGGCCAGCTGGTCCTTGTCGCCCAGCAGGATCAGTTGAGCATTGGCGGGCAGGGCATCGAACACCGAGGCCATCAGGTCCACATCCACCATGGAGGCTTCATCGATCACCAGGATATCCACCAGCAGCGGGTTGTCCTGGTTGTGGCGGAACTGGCGGGTATCCGGCCGGCTGCCCAGTAACCGGTGCAATGTGGTGACCTTGGTGGGAATGTCGTCCAGTTGCACGGAGCCGGGAAGGTCTGCCAGTGGCAGTTTGCTGACGGCGCCGCCAATGGATTCGTTCAGGCGGGCGGCGGCCTTGCCGGTGGGGGCGGCCAGGCGGATACGGTACTTGCGCCCTGCCCGCTCCGGAGTTTCTCCCGCTACCGCCTGCAACGCAGCCAGCAGATTCACCACGGTGGTGGTTTTGCCGGTACCCGGGCCGCCGGTGATCACCGCAAAGCGGTTGCGGGCCGCCAGGGCGCAGGCCAGTTTCTGGTAATCCACCGGTTCGGTGGACTGGAACAGCTTGTTGAGGGCTGTGGATAAGGTTTGCGCGGCCACTGATTGCGGGTCTGCCAGCGGCGATGGCAAGGCCAGCCGTTGCTGGATGCCGTCGGCAATACGCTGTTCGTAGCGCCAGAACCGGCGAAGATACAGCCGGCTGCCGTTGAGCACCAGCGGTGCCGGCTCGGAGCCATCGCTAACAGCGAGAGAGCCTTGCAGACCCACCAGGCAGTCGGCCAGTTGCACCCGGGCCAGCAGATCCTGTGGATCAATCCCTTGCAGGTTGGCCACCTCGGCTTCGGACAGTCCGGTGTTGGCCGGTTCTTCCGGCGGCAGCGCCAGGGTATGGCCGGCATCGGCCAGCAGTGTGGCCAGGTCGATACACACGTGGCCCCGACCCACCTGGTGGGAAGTCAGCGCGGCCAACAGCAGCACCAGAGGCTGCGGGCTTTCGCCCTGCTCTTCGCTGAGTTCCCGGATCAGCCGGGCAAAGCCGGTATCCAGCGGGCGAATCCAGCCGGCCTGTTGCCATTGCCCTAACAGCGCCTCGGTGTCGTCAAGGTGGGCCAACAGCTGTGAGTTATCCACAGGCTCACGCGGTTCCGTTGCCGTTGTGTTCACCGGCGTGTCGTCGCCCAGGTCCAGGGCAAACTGGTTTTCAGTATGGCGGGTACGGCTCATGCGGCCACCTCCCCGGAGACTGGTTCGCCATCGAACAGGGCATCCAGTTGTTCGATCAGCACTCTGGGGGGCTTGTCGGTAAACGCGCCGCCACTGGCGGAATTCACCCCGCGCAGGAACAGGTACACTGCGCCGCCGATGTGCTGGTCGTAGTCGTACCCCGGCAGCCGGGCTTTCAGCAACCGGTGCAGGGCCAGCAGGTAGAGCACGTATTGCAGGTCGTAGCGCTTGTCCAGGATCGCCTGGCCCATGGCCTGGTCGGTGTAGGCGGCGTCGTCCTCGCCCAAAGCATTGGATTTGTAGTCCAGCACGTAATACTGCCCCTTGTGTTCAAACACCAGGTCGATAAAGCCCTTGAGCATGCCGTTGAAGCGGTAGGTTTCGGCCCGGGGCCGGTCCGCGCCGTTCAGGGTGTGACGGGTGACCAGCGCATCCAGTTGTCGGATGCTGACGTTGCGGCTTTCAAACCAGAACTCCAGCTCCGGGCGCAGGTTGCCCAGCTCTGCCAGGCTGGCGCTTTGCTGCCCGTCCCGGTCCAGTTTCAGCGGTTTCCGGATCAACGCCAGCAGCCACTGCTGCAGGGGTTCCACCCAGTCGCCCCAGCCCCGGGTGCCACAACGGCGGGGGAGCCGTTCGTGCAGCAGCTCGGAGTTATCCACAACCCGCTGGAAGCCCTGGGCTGTGCACCATTCCAGTAATTCGTGCAGGAAGGTGCCGGGGCCGGCGCCTTTGGGGAAGTGGTGATGGTTCCGTACGCTGGGCATGGCCGGGGCTTTTTCGGCTGGTTCCTGGGCGCTTTCTTCCAGCAGGTTCTGGGTCTGGGCGTCTTCCACCTCGCCGGTGAAGATAATACCGGTGCCGGCCATGCCGGTGTATTCGATGCTGGAGTAACTGGCAATCCACCAGTCTTCCTTCGCTTCCCGGCTGGAGACCAGCGCCGGCCCCAGGGCTTCCGGGGCGGTTTCGGTGAATACCGTGCTTTCGGCTTCCGGCAGCGGGGTAATTCGGATGTCGGGGCGGCCTTGCGCCAGCGGGGCCAGGGCCTGGCTGATGGGCTGCTCCGGTGTTCCGGCAATCGCATAGCCCAGGCCACTCTGGTGCCAGTTATCCACAGCCGCTGCGCCCACCCAGGTGGCAAACCGGGCCCGGGTCAGGGCCACGTAGAGTTTTCGGATGTCCTCGCCCAGGCGTTCCTGGTCGGCTTGTTCGATGTCTTCCGGCGTTGGGTCGAACACCGTTACCAGCTTGCGGGTATCGTCGTGGTAGCGAACATACGCCTGCTTCTGGTTCTCTGCGCGGAAGGCGGTGCCGAAAGGCAGGAACACCAGCGGGTATTCCAGGCCCTTGGACTTGTGCACGGTAATCACCTTCACCAGCCCGGCGTCGCTTTCCAGGCGCAGGGTGCGGTGTTCGTCTTCTTCGTCTGCTGCCCTCAGGATCTGGGTGAAGTGATGCACCAGCGCGTGTTCGCCGTCCAGTTGCAGGCTGTCCTGCTGCAGCAGTTCGGCAATGTGCAGGATGTCAGTAAGCCTTCGCTCACCGTCGGGGCTTTGCAGCAAAAGGCCGGGCACCTCGAAGTCCATCAGAAAGCTGCGCAGCATGGGCAATACGCCCTGGCTTTGCCATTGTTGCTGGTAGCCCTGAAAACGCTCGATTTCCCGTTCCAGCACCAGCTCGTCGGTCAGCAGCAAGTCCAGCGTCTGCCAGCTCTGGCCCAGGGTCGGTGTGGCCAGGGCGGCACGGATAAAGGCCAGTTGCCGGGGTTCGGCGAAGGCCCGCAGCCAGCACAGCACTTCCTTGGCTTCCTGGGAGGTCAGCACCGAATCCCGGTCTGACAGGTACACGCTCTTGATGCGCCGGCGCCCGAGGGCATCCCGCACCGCGGCCGCCTCGTTGCGATTGTTCACCAGCACGGCGATGTCTTTCGGTGCCACCGGCTCCAGGTCGGCGGGGTTATCCGGCAGGGCAAAGCCGGCCTGTCCGGCCTGGCCCAGGGTCAGCAGCCGGGCGATCTCGCTGGCGCAGGTTTCGGCTACCTCGGTGGTAGCGGTGCCCTTGGCCAGCCCCTTCGGGTTGCCTTCCTTGTCGGTTTCAGCGGATTCGTGGGTCCAGAACACCAGGCTGGGCTGGATTTCTCCGTTCACCGCCCACAGGCGTTTGGTGCCGTTGGCATCCACACCCTGGAATGGCAGCGGCGTGCTGTCGCCCTTGCCGAACAGGAAGGCGCCTTTGGCGCTGTGCTGGTCGCTGTGTTCAAACACCCGGTTGACGGCGCTCACCATGGATTCGGCGGAGCGGAAGTTCTTGCCCAGGGTGTAAGTGCGGGCCTGCACACCCAGCCGTGCCTGCAGGTAGGTGTAGATATCGGCGCCCCGGAAGCCGTAAATGGCCTGTTTCGGATCACCGATCATCAGCAGGCAGGTGTCCGGGCTGTTCGCTTCCACGTTATAGACCCGGTTGAAAATGCGGTACTGCACCGGGTCGGTGTCCTGGAATTCGTCAATCAGCGCCACCGGGAACTGCCGGCGGATGGTGGCGGCCAACTGGTCACCCCGGGGGCCGTGCAGGGCGTCGTCCAGGCGGGTGAGCAGGTCGTCAAAGCCCATTTCCGAGCGTTGCTGTTTTTCCGCTTCCAGCCGGCTGGCAATCCAGTGGCTGGCGTGTCGCAGGATGTCGGACTTGGCGCTGGGCTGGTTCTGGCCGAATGCCATCAAGGCTTCGATGGCGTCGAAGGCCGGGTGATGGGGGCCGGGCTCCTCCCCTTTCAGGATATTATCCAGGCCTTCGGGGGTCTGGTTCTTGTAACCGGCGGCGCTGTCCAGTTTCTCCGGCAGCAGTTCGTCGGAATCGGCCCAGGCCAGCAGGTTGTCCCAGACCTTGATCATGGCGTTCTTGCTGCCGCCGTGCAGGCGCTTGGCTTTGTGCAGGTCGTTCAACAGATCGGTGACTTCCTGCTGCCACTGGGCCCAGGGGTGGGCTTTCAGTTCATTGGCCCGTGCCAGCCGCTCGCTGACCACCTGGTTGATGGCCTGGTGCACGTTCTCTGGCGGTGTGCCCAGGGCGTCCGGATCGTCGATCAGGTTGCGCACCGCCTTGCGCAGGTCGGTGGGGGTTTTCCAGTGGCTGAGGGCTTCGTCCATCAGGGCCGGCGGCAGCGGATAGACAAAGGTACGCCAGTAATCCCGGGCCACGTCTTCCAGCAGTTCGCTCTGGTCGGTGGCCAGGGTGAGTTTGAACAGGCTGCCGCTGTCGAAGGCGTGTTCGCTGAGCATGCGGTTACACCAGCCGTGGATGGTGGACACCGCAGCTTCGTCCATCCATTCGGCGGCCAGCAGCAGTTTCTTGCGGCAGTCGGGCCAGCTGGCCGGGTCCGGATAGCTGTCATCCCGCAGTTTGTGGATAAGTGCGGTTTCCGGGGTCGGTTCCAGGCTGTCGGCGGCCTCGGAAAACACCTCGGCAGCCTGGGTCAGCCGGGTGCGGATGCGATCCCGAAGCTCCTTGGTGGCGGCGTCGGTAAAGGTCACCACCAGCAGGTTCGGCGGCAGCAGGTTCTGCAGCGGGCTGTCTTCTGCCTGGCCATGGCCCAGCACCAGGCGCACATACAGGATGGCGATGGTGAAGGTTTTACCGGTGCCGGCGCTGGCTTCGATCAGCGCACTGCCGTTCAGGGGCAGCGCCAGCGGGTCCAGGTTCGGGTTGCGGTTAGCGATTGTCTGATTCATGCCTGCTCCTCCTGGTAACCCACCTGCTCGGCTGCTGATTTGCCCTGCTCCGCTTCCCAAAGAGGCACGTAAAGCTGGTGCAGCAAGGCTTCGAACTCGCCACTGGCCATCAGTATCTCGGGGCTTTCAAAGGCGCCGCGCAGGTAGCCGGTGTCCCGTTCCAGGGCGGTGGTGTAGGCCTGTTCCGCTTCACTGATGGCGCGCTCGTGGTCACCCACGTATTTCCTGCCGCCGTAGAAACTGGTGATCCAGGCAAAGCCGGCTTCGCAGTGAATGGGCAGTGCCCGGGTGGTGGCGTCCATCCAGCTTCTGAGAATGGCTTCGAAGTGTTTTCGTGCCTGTTCGGGTGCCATCACCGGGAAGTGGAACTTGCGGCCTTCGTCCTTACCCAGAATCAGGGTTTCGAAGGGCTGGCCGCTGAGTTGCCCGGCCAGGTGAATCAGCCAGTCCCGCAGCAGGTTGGCGTAGCGGACTTTCTTGCCACTGCCTGAACTGCTCAGAAGGCCGGAGCTGGCGATGACCAGCCGGCACACTTGCCCTTGTGGATTACAGCGCAGGTTGTCGATTAAATCCGCTACCTCAACCGAGCCAGGATCCCCTGAATAGCGAAACTCGAAGGGTAAAGGCTCGGCCACCACTTCCGGCCATTCCGCCAGGGCGCCCCGATAGCGCTCGAACAGGTCCGGCAGCCGGCCGGCCAGTTCCGTGCGCAGGCGATGTTCGGTGACGCCCATACCCAGGTCGCCGCGCCGGGCCATGCGGTCGAGTGTCGTTTCGAGCCGCTCGTACAGTTCTTCCTCGCTGGCGGCTTTCAGCACGCTGTCCTGGATCAGCTCGTTATCCAGGCGCCAGCGGTCCAGGCCGTTCAGGTCGAAGTTTTCGTTGTCGGTATCCTCGTCTTCCACGTCTTCAAAGCGCACCTGCAGCCGGCGCTGGTAGAAGGTGTCGATGGGCTTTTTCAGGAAGTTCGCCAGCTCGTTCAGGCTGATGGGTTCTTCAGGAGCCTGATATGGCAGGGCTTGCCGGCTCTGCTCAGAGTTATCCACAGCGTGGGCGCTGCGCCATTCCCGTTCGTAGGTGAACAGGCCACGGGCCTGCAGCACCTCGGCCAGCGGTTTGGGCTGGGCCTCTTCGCCTTCGCCCAGGCCATTGGCTTTCGGGAAGTAGTCCCGGCTGAACGGTTGCAGCGGGTGCTGGGTGGTCAGGGCTTGGGTCACAGGCTGTTTCGGCTGCCCTGCCACAGACCACAGGCTGTCCAGGTGATCCTGCAACTGGCCTATCAGCACCGAGGGTGGCCGCTCGGAATCGTCCTTGATGCTGCGCCCCACCCAGCTGATGTACAGCTGTTCCCGGGCCGACAGCAGGGCTTCGAGGAACAGGTAGCGGTCGTCTTCCCGGCGGGAGCGATCCCCCGGCCGGTAATCCTGCGCCATCAGGTCGAAATCCACCGGCGGCCGGGAGCGGGGGTAATCGCCGTCGTTCATACCCAGCAGGCACACTTTGCGGAACGGAATGGCCCGCATCGGCATCAGGGTGGCGAAGTTCACCTTGCCAGCCAGGAAGCGCTGGTTCAGGCCGCCTTCGTCCAGGCCCTGCAGCAGCACATCCTTGACGATGTTCAGGGGCAGCGGGCGGTGATCAAGGCCGGCGGCAAGGGCATCTTCCAGCCATTGCTCGAGCTGGCGGCGGAAGCGGTTCAGCAACAGCAGGTCCTGGCCTTCCACCTTGTGGAAAAACTGCTCCAGCATGGCGGAGAACAGGGCTTCCCATTCCCCGGGCGTGCGGGTGGCTTGCAGGGCCTGCCACAGGGTTTCCAGCTGGTGTACGAACTCGCCCAGGCGCCCGGCCAGGCTGGCTTGCAGGCCGCCGATTTCGCCATAGGGTTCTACTCCGCCCCAGGGTTCGTCATCGCCCATACCGTAACCGAGCAGCATGGACCGAAGACCAGACTGCCAGGTGTTGCGATCCAGCTCCGCTGGCAGGTCCAGGCTTTGCCGGTGCTCGCCATGTAGGCCCCAGCGAATGTTGGTGCCTTCCACCCAGCGCCGGGCCAGGGGGATCTCGTCTTCACTGATATCAAAGCGGTCGCGAATGCCGGGCACTTCCAGCAGGCTGATAATTTCGCTCACGCCAAAGCGGCTGCGGGGCAGCGACATCAGGGTTTCCAGGGCTATCAGCACCGGTTCGTGGTGGCGCTGGCCCTGATCGGAAATGGTAAATGGAATATGGCGCTTGCGGCCGGGGGAATAGCGGCCGAACACCGCCTGGATGTGGGGCGCGTACACGTTGATGTCCGGCACCATCACGATCACATCCCGGGGCCGGAGCGTGGGGTCGGCATTGAAGGCAGCCAGCAGCTGGTCGTGCAGAATCTCCACTTCCCGCTGGGGGCCGTGGGCGTCGTGGAACACCACGGAATGGTCCCGGGCCAGATCCACCGTGCGCTGCTGCTGGCGGATTTCCTGCAACGGCGTCAGGTTGTGGATATCGTTCTGCAACTGATGCAGCAGGCAGGGGTTATCCACATCGCCATGGTCGGTGAAGATATCGATCTTCTGGCCGGGGGTCTGGAAGCTGGCGCGGTAGTCGTCCGGGTTGTCGAACTCATCCAGCAGGCGGATGTAGTCCCGGCCCTGTTTGCCCCAGGCCGCCAGCAGCGGGTTGGCGTGCTGGTGCAGCTGGTCCGGATCGTCAATCTGTGACAGCACCGGGTGTGCGGCGCCCCGCTTGCGCTCGGCTTTCAGCAACTCCCGGTCGCTGATGATGTCGGCCCAGTAGAACTGGCAGGGGTTATGAACACACAGCACCACCTGGCTGAACCGGCTGAGGACATAAAGCGCCTCCAGCGCTTGCCGGGGCAGTGACGACACCCCGAACACCACAATGCGTCTGGGCAGACGCCCCGGATTGGCCGGCTGGCTGATGCGCTGGCCCTGCTCCATAAAGCGGGTGTGAATCTGCGAGCGGCTGGTGTGGGCCTCGCTGCCCACGTCTTCTACCAGCTTGCGCCAGAGTAACGGCTGCCAGAGGGTTTCCGCATCCAGGGCTTTTTCTTCGCCCCGGGCGGTGATCACCACATCCTTGTCCTGCTCCCAGGCCGCTAGCCAGTCGGCGCGGAACACCTGGTACTGGTCGAACAGGTCGGCTACTTTTTCGGCCAGCTGGAAGTTGCGCAGGTCGGTATCGCTGCCGTCCAGAAACCGCGCCAGCGGCGTGAAGGCGTCATCCTGACCCACCAGTTCCGGCAACAACCGGTACAGTCGCCACACCAGCCGCCGTTTATCAAAGGGGGATTGTTCCGGCACCTCGCCATCGGGCAACACCGCCCGGTAGGCCTGCCAGATAAAGCGTGCGGGAAACAGGAAATCCATGCCGGCGGCAATGCCCAGGCCGCCTTCCACGCCATCGTCGGTGCGCTTCTCTGCCAGCGCCAGTTTCAGCCACTGGGCGATGCCGTTACTCTGCACCAGGAAGGTCTCGCTCTGCAGCGGCGGCATGGGGTTCTGCCGGCAGATGTAGACCACGGCGCGGCGCAGGTCTTCCAGGTGGTTGGCGTGGATGGCGTGAAAGCCGGGTTCAATGGCGGCCATGGGTGTCCTTAACTGCGGAATTCGCTGGAATGGATGGCAAACAGCTTACCTTAAGCGCTCCCGGATTCGCAGAGGGTGCGCCAGGTTGCAGAACAAAGGATACCTGTGACTTGCGACAAAGAAGGTCGCGTTCGGTCAACGCACCTGGTCGAGGAGCATTTGCCGCACCCGGGCCCTCGATTCCGCATCGAGGCAGGTCAGGTCTTCCACGTGCAGCTGGTGGCTTTGCAAAAGCCGGCACAGGGAGTCGGCGGAAATCGAGATGGCGACCTGAGCGGAATCCGTCGCACCGGGCCAGTTCACCGGATTGTAGTGATGCTGCCGGGATAGATCGGGGTGTAAGAGAGCCATTCCCATAGAGCCTCCCGTCCTCAGTTGATTGCGTTTTCGGCGAGGGTGGCCGGGTATTGAGCCACCGGGAATACCGGCCAGTTCAGGTATTCGCTGAAGAAATCAGCCTGGCGAGTGGTGTCCAGAAGCACGGCAATGCAATCATCGGTGCTGCAGCAGCCGCTGGCGCTGTTAACACAGGGCTCGGCCAGCTGCAGGTTTTCGACTGCCGTGAACAGCACATAATCCGCCGCATTGTGCTCGCCCCGGTCCCGTAGGGCACGGCACACCAGAATGGCGGCCAGCGTCAGTTCCACATGCATGCAGTCCGGGTGCTCCGCCCGCGCCAGGCAGGCCAGGTCAAAGGCGCTGCCGGTGGCGGCAATCATCTTTTCGGCATCCTGGTTCTCGCAGAAGGTGAAGGCGTATTCCATCCAGAACAGCCATAACTCGTTCTGTTCATTGAGAGAAAGGCGGGAGAAGATCTGGCGATGGCGTGGGCAGAGAAATTTCATGGCGTCCTCCTTGTCTTGATGCAAATGATAATAGTTATCACTAAGTAGATTCGCAAGGGTCGCAATGATTAATTTTTGTGCATGGAATGGGTTTGAGCCTGCCCGCCTTCCGGCGTAAAGTTTGTGCCTCTTTGCCAATCCAACGTCTGCTTTCCTATGACCAAGCACCGACCGGTTCCCGCCAGCCTGGATGATCCGCTCTACTATCTCGAGAACATGGATATTCTGGTGGCCTGGGTAGCGGACCATCACGCGGATTTGTTAACGCAACAGGAGCGAAACCGGCTGGCGGCCTATAAGGGCCTGGCCACCGGCTCTCGGGCGCTGCTGACCCGCATGGTGATGCGTACCGGTGAGCTGTTCCGGGCCGACAAGCTGCATTATCCGGAACTGCCGGTGCCGGAGGCCGAAGCGCTCAAGTTATTGGTGCAGGAGGGCTGGCTGGATAACTCGCCGGAGCTGAGCCTGGATGATCTGTTCCGGCTGTTTACCCTGGCTGAACTAAGGCCGGTCTTTGGCGGTTGGCTGCACCAACAGGGCCACCCGAAAACGCTGGGAAAAGCTCAGATGCGGGAGTTGCTGGCGGAAGCGTTCAGTGAACTAAAGCCCCTGCAGCACTGGCTGGCAGAGGCAGTCGGTGAACAGGCCCCGGAAGTGGTCCAGCTCCAGGACATGGCCCTGTTCGACCGCATCCGCCTGATGTTTTTCGGCAACCTGCGCCAGAGCTGGACCGACTTTGTGCTGGTGGAACTGGGCGTGCAGCAGTTCGAGCCGGTGCCCTTCACCCCGGAATCCCGCGCCTTTCAGCGCCGGGCAGAAGTGGATTATTACCTGCAGATGCACCAGTGCCGGGAACGGCTCGATATCGGCGAACCGGCGGCGGACGTCTGGCCCGATGTCCCCGGGCCTGTGGATAACCCCTGGCTCACCAGCCGTCGGGACCGGCTGTTGCTGGAACTGGGCCGGCAGGCGGAGCGACAGGGCGAACGGGAACTGGCGCTTGAGGTCTGGGAAAACAGCGGACACCGGGAAGCGCGGCTGAAACAGCTTCGCTTACTGGAACGGATGAAGCGTTTTCAGGAGGCCTGGGGCATTGCCTGTCAGTGGCGAACCAGTGACCTGAGCGACGCCGAAGCCCAGGGCCTGGGTCGCCTGCTGAAGCGGCTGGCGCCCAAGGTGGGGGCCGACAAACCCGAGCCTGTGGATAACCCTCCGCTGCGGGAATTCACCCTCACCTTGCCAAGGCCAGACACCGGCACCGTGGAGTTGGCGGCGGTTCAGCACTTGAGCACAGAGGCGGCACCGGTGGTCTATGTGGAAAACACCCTGATCAATGCCCTGTTCGGGCTGCTGTGCTGGCCAGTGATCTTCAAACCCATCCCCGGCGCCTTCTTCCATCCGTTCCATATCGGCCCGGCGGACCTGACCCGGGAAGACTTTGTCGCCCGACGCGCGCAGGCCTTTGAGGAGCGCTTTGGCCTGCTGAAAACCCATGCCTATAAACAGCACATTCGCGACACCTTTCAGGCCAAACAGGGCATCGCCAATCCCTTCGTATTCTGGCCGGTACTGGATGAAGCCCTGCTGGAACTGGCGCTGCACTGCATTCCCGCCCACCACCTGGATGCCCTGTTCCGCCGGCTGCTTCACAACATCAAGGAACATCGCAGCGGCTTCCCGGACCTGATCCGGCTGGTGCCGGATGCCGAGCAACCTGAACAGCGTTATGAAATGATCGAAGTAAAAGGCCCCGGCGACCGGTTGCAGGACCACCAGGTTCGCTGGTTACACTTTTTCGCCCGGCAAGGCATCCCGGCCAGCGTCTGCTATGTGCGCTGGCAGGACGATGAGGCAAGCGTGTGAAAGTTGCGGTCCGAACCCTGTGTGAATTCGCGGCCCGCCACGGCGACCTGGACTTCCGCTACACCCCCGCACCCACCAGCGAAGAGGGCATAGCCGGCCATCAGGCCATCCAGTCAAAGCGTGGCTATGGCTATAAAAGCGAGTATTCACTTACTGGTAATTGCTTGGGGCTGGAGCTTTCAGGCCGGGCCGATGGCTATAACCCGCACAAGAACCGGCTGGAAGAAATCAAAACCCACCGGGGCGATGTGTCACGTATCCGCCCCCACCAGCGTGCCCTGCACCGGGCCCAGTTGCGGGCCTATGGTGCCCTGCTGTGCCGGCAGGAAAACCGCAAAAGCGTGGAGCTGGCGCTGGTGTATTACGACACCGGCCGGGACAAGGAAACGGTGCTCACCGAAACCGCCAAAGCCGACGAGCTCTGGCAGGAACTCGAAACCCTGTGTGGCCGTTACCAAGCCTGGGCCGAGCAGGAAGAACACCACCGGGAGCAGCGCGATACCCTGCTGGCCACCCTGACCTTTCCGTTCCCGGACTTTCGCCCCCGGCAGCGGCAGCTGGCGGAAACCGTGTACAAGAATTCCGTCAAAGCGGGCACCCTGCTGCTGGAAGCGCCCACCGGCCTGGGCAAAACCCTGGGCACCCTGTTCCCGGCCCTGATGGCCATGCCTGCCGCCAGGCAGGACCGGTTGTTCTACCTCACCTGCCGCAACACCGCCCGGCAGCTGGCGCTGGATGCTGTGGATAAATTGCGGGCCGCGCAAGATGAGCTGCAGCCCTGGCCGCTGCGCACCCTGGAGCTGGTGTCGAAAGATGACGCCTGCGAACACCCGGACAAAGCCTGCCACGGCGAATCCTGTCCCCTGGCAAAAGGCTTTTTTGACCGCCTGCCGGACGCCCGGGCCGAGGCGGTGCAGAGCAAAGAGCCGTTAAACCAGCAGAATTTAGCGAAAATCGCCGCAGGTCATGACATTTGTCCGTATTTTCTCGCCCAGGAAATGGCCCGCTGGAGCGATCTGGTGATCGGCGATGTGAACCGGTTGTTCGACCAGTCCGCCCTACTGCACGGCCTGATCCGCCAGAACAACTGGCAAGCCAGCGTGCTGGTGGACGAAGCCCACAACCTGGTGGATCGCGCCCGGGGTATGTACTCGGTGCAGCTGGAGCAGCAGCGGCTGTTAAAGCTGAAGAAGATCGCCCCGAAACCGGTCAAAGCAGCGCTCGACCGCACCGCCCGGGCCTGGCAAGCGCTGATCCGGGATCACGGCGAACAGGCCCAGCCGGTGTTCCTGGCGACTCTGCCGCCGCAATTACTGGGTGCACTGCAGGCCATGGTCTCGGTGATTACCGATTACCTGGCCGACAACCCGCCGGACCTGGCCCTGCAGGAAGTGATGTTCGAAAGCGTGGCGTTTATGAAGCTGGCGGACAGCTTCGGTGACCACTCCCTGTGTGAATTCCAGCGCACCGGCCGGGGCCGCGCGAGCCTGACCATCCAGAACCTGGTCCCGGCGGATTTCCTCACCGAGCGCTTCAAGGCCGCCCACTCGGTACTGCTGTTCTCCGCCACCCTCAGCCCCGGCGTCTATTACCGGGACCTGCTGGGCCTGCCTGGAGACGCCCGCTTCACCTCCCTGCCCAGCCCGTTCAGCTCCGAACAATTGCAGGTCCAGTTCACCCCCGGCATCAGCACCCGGCAGGTACACCGGGAGGACTCGCTGCAACCCATTGCTGCGCTGATCGCCCAGCAGTACCGGGAACGGCCGGGCCATTACCTGGCGTTCTTCAGCAGCTTTAAATATGCGAAGGAAGTGAGTGACACGCTGGCGCAGCAGGCACCGGATATTCCCCAGCGCGCCCAGCAGCCGGGCATGAGCCCGGAGCAGCGCCGGCAGTTTCTGGCGGAGTTCCAGAAGCCTGAAGGCAGCGTCGCCTTTGCGGTACTCGGCGGCGTGTTCAGTGAAGGCATCGACCTGCCCGGCGACCAGCTCATCGGCGCCTTCGTGGCTACCCTCGGCCTGCCACCGTTCGATGCCTGGCATGAAATCCTCAAAGACCGCCTGCAGCAACGATTTGGCGAAGGCTACAACTACACCTACCTGATTCCCGGCCTGCAGAAGGTGGCCCAGGCTGCCGGCCGGGTGATCCGCACCCCGGACGACCGGGGTATCATTTGGTTGATTGACGATCGTTTCCTGCAACCCGGCGTTAATCGTTTGCTGCCCCGTTGGTGGTTTTCCGACAGCCACTGATTGCCTGCCCTGAGCCCCCTGATGTGGCGGCATTTTGTCGCAGCCATTGGTAGTAGCGGGATGCCGCTATGGCTATTTTCGGTCGCAAGCTTAGAATGCGCGCCATCATCACATCATTCCGCCTGTTTCAAGGACACCCATTGCAAATGAACAATACGGACCTGGTTTTTCAGAGTTATGGCCGATGTTGCCGCAAAGATGAATTCTTCGTGGATTTCTACAACTTCTTCATGTCCAGCTCCGATGCCATTCGCAACCGCTTTGAGAATACCGACATGGGCGCCCAGCGCCACCTGCTGCGTAATGGTGTTATGCAGATCATCCTGGTCGCCCGCGGAATGTCTGATCGCAAACTCAAGGACTTGGGCGAAAGCCACAACCGGCACAACCACAACATCCAGCCTGAGTGGTATGACTTGTGGGAAGACTCATTGCTGAAAACCGTGCGCACGCACGATCCTGAATACACGCCGGCACTGCGCGAAGCCTGGCGGGAAGTGTTGAAGCCGGGAATTGATCTGATCCGCGGCGCTTATTAGGGGTGTCGCAGGCTGACAGACGGGATAGATCGTAAGCTATCTTGACTCCTGTCAGCCCTATCGTCACACTTTTTTTCTATACTTCCCTTCCGTAGTACTCATCTGATCAAGGACGTCATATGGCCGGTAAAAGCGCCAAAATTGCCTCCAAACTCCTGCTGGCACTGCTGATTGTGGCTGTGATAGCGGCTGCTGTCTGGTACCTGATGCCGCACGGCGACGAACTCCCCGAGCACATTGCTTCCGGCAACGGCCGTATTGAAGCCACCGAAGTGGATATCGCCACCCGCATACCCGGGCGCCTTGAATCCTTCGAGGTGCGTGAAGGCGACATGGTAGAAGCCGGCCAGCTGCTGGCGGTAATGGACACCGACGAACTCAAGGCCCGTGCGGCGGCTGCCGAAGCCAACCTGCACCAGGCCGAACAGGCCCGGCTGCTGGCTGAAGCCATCGTCGTGCAGCGGGAAAGCGAGCAGCGCTATGCCCGTGGTGAACTCGCCCGTATTGAAACCCTGGTCGACCGGGGCCATGCCTCCCGGGAGCAGCTGGACCGCACCCGCACGGCGGCAGAAACCGCCGGGGCTGCCCTGCAGGCGGCCCGGGTACAGGTGGCTTCGGCCGATGCCGGCATTGAATCGGCCCGGGCCGCCATCCGGCAGATCCAGACCAACATTGATGACAGCCAGCTTTCCACCCCGGTGGGTGGCCGGGTGCTCTACCGGCTGGCGGAACCCGGTGAAGTACTGGCCGCCGGCGGCAAGGTGGCCACAGTGCTGGATGTGACCGACGTCTACATGACCATCTTCCTGCCCACGGCCCAGGCCGGCAAAGTGCGGGTAGGCTCGGAAGCACGCATCATCCTGGATGCCCTGCCGGATTACGTGGTGCCGGCGGAGGTCAGCTTTGTGGCGGCAGAAGCCCAGTTCACCCCCAAATCGGTAGAAACCCGCAGCGAGCGGGAGAAGCTGATGTTCCGGGTACGCATCCGCATCAATCCGGACCTGCTCAAAGCTTACCGGGACCGGGTAAAAACCGGTGTGCCGGGCGAAGCCTATGTGCGGCTGGATGAAAGCCTGCCCTGGCCCGACAGCCTGAAGGCGAGCCTGCCCAATGACTGACACCGTAGCCCGGCTGGAAGGAATCAGCCACCGCTACGGGGAAACCGCTGCGCTGTGCGACATTACGCTGGATTTCCCCGCTGGCTGCATGGTGGGCCTGATCGGCCCGGACGGGGTGGGTAAATCCACCCTGCTGGGGCTGGTTGCCGGTGCCCGGGAGTTACAACAGGGGCGTTTGCAGGTGCTGGGCGGCGACATGGCCAGCCACCGGTTTCGCAACCGGGCCGCTCCGCGCATTGCCTATATGCCCCAGGGCCTGGGCGGCAACCTGTACCACACCCTGACGGTGGACGAGAACATTGCCTTCTTTGCCGACCTGTTCGGCCTCACCGGCGCCTCCCGCCGGCTGCAGATCGACCGCCTGCTGGATGCCACCGGCCTGCTGGCCTTCCGGGACCGCCCCGCCGGCAAGCTGTCTGGCGGTATGAAGCAGAAACTGGGCCTGTGCTGCGCACTTATCCACAACCCGGACCTGCTGATTCTGGACGAGCCCACCACCGGCGTAGACCCGCTTTCCCGCAAACGCTTTTGGGACCTGATCGACACCATCCGCGGGCAAAGTAGTGGCATGAGCGTGCTGGTCGCCACCGCCTACATGGAAGAAGCGGAACGCTACGACTGGCTGGTGGCCATGGACGCAGGCAAAGTGCTGGCCACCGGCTCCCCTGCCGAGCTGCGCCAGCAAACCGGCACCGATAACCTGGACGACGCCTTTATCGCCCTGCTGCCGGACAGCCGCCGGGAGCAGGAGCTGGGCGTGCCGGTATCGGCACAAGCGACAGCTTCACCCACTCCCGAAAACAGCACTCCGGCCATCGTGGCGGAGAACCTGACCCTGAAATTCGGCAGCTTCACCGCGGTCAAAGACGTCAGCTTTACCATCCCGAAAGGCGAGATCTTCGGTTTTCTGGGCTCCAACGGCTGCGGCAAAACCACCACCATGAAAATGCTCACCGGCCTGCTGACCCCCACCGAGGGTAAGGTGGCGTTGTTCGGTGAGCCGCTGAATGCCAAAGACCTGGCCACCCGCCGCAAGGTGGGCTACATGTCCCAGTCGTTCTCCCTGTACGGCGAGCTGACCGTGGGCCAGAACCTGGACCTGCACGCCCGGCTGTTCCACCTGCCGGAGGCAAAAATTGCCGGGCGCATCAGCAGCCTGGCCGGGGAATTCGGCCTGGAAGAGGTGCTGGACCACCAGGCCGGCGCACTGCCGCTGGGGGTGCGCCAGCGATTGTCTTTAGCGGTGGCGGTGGTGCACGAGCCGGAACTGCTGATTCTGGATGAACCCACATCCGGCGTAGACCCCGGCGCCCGTAACCGGTTCTGGCAGCTGCTGATGCGGCTGTCCCGGGAAGACGGGGTGACCATCTTTATCTCCACCCACTTTATGAACGAAGGCGAGCGCTGCGACCGCATTTCGTTGATGCACGCCGGCGAAGTACTGGCCTGCGACACACCCCAAGCACTGATCGAACAAACCGGCAGTGACAGCCTGGAAGGCGCCTTTATGACCACCCTGGAAGCGGTGGACAAGGAACCGGAAAGCCAGACCAGCGGCAAACTGCTGAGCCGGGACAGCAGTTTGCCGGAACGTCCCAAGACCTTCAGCCCGCAACGGCTGCTGGCCTACGGCCGGCGCGAAGCCCGGGAACTGCTGCGGGACCCGATCCGCATGGCCTTTGCCTTTATCGGCTCGGCCCTGCTGATGCTGATTTTGGGCTACGGCATCACCATGGATGTAGAAGACCTGCCCTTTGCGGTGCTGGACCGGGACCAGACGCCCCAGAGCCGGGATTACATCGCGGCGATCTCCGGCTCCCGCTATTTTGTCGAGCAACCGGCGCTGTCGACGGCGGAGGAGCTGGAGCGGCGCATGCGCTCCGGGGAGCTGAGCCTGGCTATCGAGATTCCTTCCGGCTTTGGCCGGGATATGAAACGGGGCCGCGACACCGAGCTGGCGGTGTGGGTGGACGGCGCCATGCCGTTCCGGGGCGAAACCATCCTCGGCTACGTGCAGGGTATGCACATCAGTTACCTGAGCGAACAGGCCCGGCAGGCGTGGGGCGAAGTACCCACCTTGAGCCTGGTCAGCCTGGAAGACCGTTACCGCTACAACCAGGATTTCCGCAGCCTGGATGCCATGGTGCCGGCGGTGATTCCGATCCTGCTCATCTTCATCCCGGCCATACTGATGGCCCTGGGCATTGTCCGGGAGAAAGAACTGGGCTCCATCACCAACCTGTACGTAACCCCGGTCACCCGGCTGGAATTCCTGCTGGGCAAGCAGTTGCCCTACATCGCCTTCAGCATGGTCAGCTACGCCAGCCTGGTGTTGCTGGCGGTCTATGTGTTTGATGTGCCCCTCAAGGGCGGCCTGCTTACCCTCACCTTTGGCGCCTTGCTGTTTGTCACCGCCACCACCGCCCTGGGCCAGGTGATGTCCACCTTTGCCTCCACACAGATTGCCGCCCTGGCGGCCACCGCCATACTCAGTATTCTGCCCACCGTGCAGTTCTCCGGCCTGACCGAGCCGGTATCGTCCCTGAGCGGTGCTGGCGCCTGGATCGGCCCCTTCTGGCCGGCCACCTGGTTTTTGCAGATCAGCCGGGGCGTGTTCACCAAGGGTTTGACCCTGGCAGACATGCAGGGCGCGTTTCTGGCGCTGGCGGCGTTTATTCCGGTGCTGACCGGCCTGGCCATGGTACTGCTGCGGAAACAGGGGCGCTGATGATGGAATCTCTCGGTAACATCTGGCATCTGGGCATCAAGGAACTGCGCAGCCTTTGGCAGGACAAGGTGTTGATGGTGTTCGTATTGGTGGCCTTCACCCTGATGATTTACACCGCCGGCTCCGCCGGTTCCATGGAGCTGCACAACGCCCCGGTGGCGGTGGTGGATGAAGACCAGACCGTGCTCTCCGGCCGGGTCATCAATGCCCTGCAGCAGCCCTGGTTTCTGCCGCCAGACATGGTGCGCTATGACCAGATAGACGACCTGCTGGACAAGGGCAGCCACACCTTCGCCCTGGTGATCCCGGAAGGCTTCGAGCGCAAGGTGCGCGAGGGCCAGCCGGTAAGCCTGCAGCTGAACATAGACGCCACCCGCATGAGCCAGGCTTTTATCGGCACCACCTACATAGAACGCTTCGCCATGACCGAAGTGGCGGAATTCCTGCAGCCGGGCAGTTCCACCGACGGCCTGCCGGTGACGTTGGTGACCCGCGCCAGTTTCAACCCCAACCTGGATGGCACCTGGTTTGGTGGTGTGATGGAGCTGATCACCCAGGTGACCCTGATCAGCATCATCCTGACCGGCGCAGCGCTGATTCGCGAGCGCGAACACGGCACCGTGGAGCACCTGATGGTGATGCCGCTGCGGCCGTTCGAGATTATGGCGTCCAAGGTGTGGGCCAACGGCCTGGTAGTGTTGCTGGCGGCGTCTGTGTCGATCACCCTGGTGATTCAGGGCTGGCTGAACGTACCCATTGCCGGCTCTGTGTGGCTGTTCCTGCTGGGGGCGCTCATTCACCTGTTCTCCACCACCGCCATCGGCATCCTGATCGGCACCGTGGCCCGCACCATGCCCCAGTTCGGTCTGCTGCTGATCCTCACCATCCTGCCCTTGCAGCTGCTGTCTGGCGGCATCACCCCAAGGGAAAGCATGCCGGACCTGGTGCAGAACATCATGCTGGCCGCCCCCACTACCCACTTTGTGAGCATGGCCCAGGCTATTCTGTACCGGGGTGCCGGGCTGGAGGTGGTGTGGCCGCAAATGCTGGCGCTGGTGGCCATTGGCGGAGTGTTTTTCTCAAGCGCACTGGCGCTGTTCCGGCGCCATCTGTCGGTGTGAGGCTATAAAAACGTAGGGAATGAGGTAGGCAATGGGGCCGACAGCATGTGCCTGGCCCCGTTGCCGGCGGCTGATCAGCCGAAGTGATAGAACGCCAGCTTGTTGCCGTCCGGATCGCGCACGTAAGCGCCGTAGAACTGGTTCGGAATACGCTGGCCCGGTTCGCCGTCACAGGTAGCGCCCAGGTCGATGGCCTTCTTGTAGAACTTATCCACAGCTTCCTTGGACCCCGGTTGAATGGCCAGCATGTTGCCGTTGCCCGGATGGTTGGGCTCGCCGTTGAACGGGGTGCAGACTGCCAGCATCGGCTTGGCCATGCTCTCGCCAATGAACGCAATGCGTTCCATGTCCAGCAGCACCTTGCCGCCGAGCTCGCCCAGCAGGTCGCTGTAGAACTGCTTCGCACGGTTCATATCGCTGACGCCGATGGTTACGTATCCGATCATATTCGACTCCTTGGTTGGTTAACGCTGGGTATACGAGCGCCACAGCGTTTTGGAGCTTAACACCCGCATGGGGATCTTTGCTTGCCGCTTTGCTATGGTTGGCACCAGATCCTTCCAGCCCGGAGCCCTGCCGCATGAAACCGATAACACTCCTGCTTTCCGCCCTGATCCTGCTCTCCGGCTGCACCGGCCTGCCTGAAGGCATCGAACCGGTCACCGGCTTCGACAAAGATCGCTACCTGGGCACCTGGTATGAAATCGCCCGCCTGGACCACTCCTTCGAGGAAGGCCTGAGTAAGGTGACTGCCGAATACACCCTGAACGACGACGGCAGCATCAAGGTCATCAACCGGGGCTACAACGCCGAGGAAGGCGAATGGCAAGAAGCCGAAGGCCGGGCAAAATTTGTCGGCGCCAGCGACGTGGGCTACCTGAAAGTGTCCTTCTTCGGGCCTTTCTACGGCTCTTACGTGGTGTTCGGGCTACACCACCGCCTACCTGACTGGCTACAACCGGGATTACCTGTGGCTGATGTCCCGCACGCCGGAAGTGAGTGACGAGGTGCTGGAGGCGTTTAAGGCGCGGGCTGAGGCTGAGGGGTTTGAGCTTGGGGAGTTGATTGTGGTGGAGCAGTGAGGCTCTGTCATTCCGGACCAGGCTCCAGTAGCGAAACAAACCGCAGCCGCTCCGAGACCAGTGACTGGTAACGACTTTTCATGTCCTCTGGCATGAACGAAGCCTCGATTATGGCTGGGGCGGTTTTCTGAACTTTCATGGCCAGACCCTGGATACGATTTTTTACCACTTTGCCAATCAGCCCTGCCTTAACCCCGAGCTCCACGAAATCCGAGCCGGCATAATAGCCATTACCCATGGTTCGGTAATATTCGGGCTCCCCGTCTTTCAGCACTTTGAGTGCCATGGGGTTTTCCGCCTTTGAACTGTAAAGGGATGAGGCGAGGACATCGTAGCAAGGGGTCAGTTTGAACACCGGTTCATGGAAGAAACTGATGTTTTTCAGGTGATGGTCGTCGTTGCCCACCAGATAGCTGAACACCAGTCTTTCCAGAAGCTCCATGGCAACTGCCATGCCGCCGTGCTCAATCACCAGCTCAATGACTTCCTGATAGCTGGCCGCCGTGTATTTTCGGGAGGAATCCGCGTTGGAAATCCCCAAAGCCTGCATGGCATCTTCCTGGTGGATTCGAGCACCACTTTCAACGTCCCGGTCGTAGCGGCGGATGACAAATACCAGGTGGTCATCCTTCAGGCTTATAAGTCCGCATGGGGGCACCGGGAAACCGACTCTCCGCATCAGTGTAAGGGTGGCATGCTCGTTTTCGGCCACGTAGGGATATTCTTCCGGTGAGGGTTTCATGATGAACTGGCCGTTACTGTCCACAAGCTTGAGCTTACCCGCCTCGATGGCTAGCTGGGCTTTCATCTGGACGCCGCTGATCGAGAAACCATGGGTTTTCCGTGGTATGGCTGTCACCAGGTCTTTGCGGCTTTCTGCCAATGCCAGGTTGACCTTTCGGGTGCCAAACAGCTGCCCAAGACAGGCACCGTGGTACTGAATACGGGCGCTCTCGGGCAGTGATTTAAGACAGATCAAACAGTTCAATGGTTACTGCTCCGGGCAGGTCGTTGCCGTTGTGTACCAGCAGGGAAAACTCGTCGTTCGGGTCTATGTGTTGCTCAGTCGCCTGCACCCGCTTCAGCCAACCCTCACTGACAAGGCCGCTGAAGTAAGCCGGTAACCCCTCTGATTCATAGGGTTGTTCACGCAGTGGCAGGCTAAGGCTGAGGGCTGGCTGGCCTAGCTGCAGGTAGGCTTTGTCGTACTGGAAGCGAACGGTGCTCCCCTTCCTTTCCAGGATTCCCGCAACCAGGCCCTTCATTTTTACCCGGGCTTTCATTTCAGTTCGATCCAGATCCGGAAGTTAAGGACCGACCCTATGCCTTCGAGGGTGCGAAGTGTGGGGTTGCCAGTGCCGTTCTCTATGGCCCGGTAGGTGGTGGGTGAGATGCCACACAGTTCGCCTACGTCTGCCGCATTCAGGTCAAGCGCCTTTCTGCGGGCTTGAAGCAGCTCCGCCAACTCGGAGAGCGGGTGTAAGTCCGGCTCTTCAGACGCTTCGATGCGCTCCGCCAGGGTCTGCAGATGGCGGATCTCTTCGGTGATAGCTGTCAGTAGTGCCTGTTTGGTTTGCATGATGTTTGCCGGCTTATCAGTAAAGTGATATTTCAAAGACTTATTGAAACTAATAGCCACTATAATGGTTTTTTAGTCGATAAAAATCAATTTAATTGCTTATCTTTTGATATTTTATTGAATCTATCAGTTTAGAGATTCTAGGTGTGCTGCTCGTCAATAAGACATACAAACACTCCCGCCACCCGGTATCGAAAAGCCTCTTCATCGTTCAGTTCAAGTGGCTGGAAGCTTTCATCATGGGAGTTGGGATTCAACCGAATATGTTCGTGACGCCAACCATTCTCGTCTTCCGCTCTGAAACTTTCATAAACCTTCACTGTGTAACGTGACTCTGAATCGGCATCAATGCTGTCCATACTCTCCACCAGAACAGTCTTTCCGTTTCTGGACCCGCCAAGCTCCGTCCGAAACAGGCACAAGGCTCCATTGGGAATAACCCGGTTCATGGATTCGCCGATCACCCGGCAGGCAAACATGTCTTCGCGGACCCGGACTCCGTCGGGAACTGCGACCCAGTCTGGGTGCTGGGTAGGGTCAAGGTCGGTGACATCACTGAGTGCTCCGAAATCCCCCGCAGCCGCCTGCAGGTCAAACAGCGGCACGGCGTTCACATAAGGTTTCAACTCCACCACGTTGGTGGCTTCAGGCTTTTCGACGTGAGCAGCATGAACCGGAATGTGCTGTTTCAGATATTCGCGCAGTGCATCGTCACAGGCGTAGACAAAGGTGCCGCGGATGCCGCGCAGCATGATGGTTCGGTAGATGTTGATGATGTATTGCTTCAGCTCTTCCGGGTCTTTGATGCCTTGGCCGCCGGTGCGGTCGTGGTAGTTATCCTTTTCGATGACTATGGACTGGCTTTTCGGGTCGTACCGGATCTCCTCTCCGAAGATAGTTCAGGTCATAGCCCTGTGTGGTATGAATGCAGCCGACTTCCCGGTGTGAGCCATCCTTGTTGATCCAGTCGGTATTAGTGCTGTTCCAGCGGAGCTGAACATCGTCGATCACGATGTCGTAGGCCTCACTATCCTTCTTTGAGGCCCAGGGCCAGGAGTAACCGGCGATCAGCCGTGACAGCCCGACCTGCTCCTCCTTTTCATTGATGGTACGGACCAGGTCCTTGAGGGAGTCGAACACCTCAAACTCGTAGTTTTTGGCGGTGAACACCACGCCGTCATCAACACGGCCGTTCAGTAACTTATCCACAAACTCCACATAGGGCTGTCCGGCCTTAACCCGGAACTGGGACAGTAACCGGTGGGTTACCGAGCCGCTGGCAGCTTTCAGGCGCTGGAACACCTCAACATTGGCGTCAGACGGTTTGATGGACTGGCCTTCATCGTAGAAAAAGATCGCCTTGTCCGCCTGCTGGCACACCCAGTCCACTTCGCTGCAGGTGTGCTTGTCCATGCCCAGCGCGGTACAGGCCTTGTCGAAACTGCCGAAGTAAGCACCCAGGTTCTTGCGTTTGCGCAAGCGGTGGGACTCGTCCACCAGCACAATATCGTAGCGTTGTCTGGTCAGCTCAGACGGGCTGATGACCATGTCGGGGCTGAGCCCGGCAACATGCCTGAAGGCTTTCTTCAGGGTGGTTCGGAACGAGGTCATGGGCACCACCAATGCCATTTTCGGTTTTGGCATGAGGGCCTTGAGCGACGAGAGCAAAGAGTGGATTTCGGCCTCTTCCTCGGAGAATTCCCTCAGATTGACCTGGTGTTCTTCCGAATGCAGCAGCTTGAACAGAAAGATCGCCAGCACGGATTTGCCGGTGCCGGCTCCACCTTCCACCACGATGTTCTTCACACCGGGGTTGAGCAGCTCGTGCATGATGGTGAGCAGGCCCTGGCGCTGATCGAAGGACAGGGATTTGTAAGGGGAGTATTTGAAGACATCGGAGTTATCAAGGTGGTCCAGGGTGCGGGACACAACCCCCTTGGCAATCAACCGGTTCCAGACTTCCCGGAATACCTCTTCATACAGGGCACCGCGCTGGTAATAGTTGTGGTCAGCCAGCCCCAGGTTGCCATTGAGCAGGGTGTACTTGCCATCGGCGGCCATGTACTTGATCAGCAGGGATTCCACATCCAGGGTGGCGGATTTGTTGAAGTACTCGCTGGTGATCAGGTGAACCGCAGTCAGCAGCTGCTTTTCGTCATGCTTGAGGTGGGTGCTCATGCGGGTGAGCGTGTCGGTGGTTTCGCCGATGTAGGCGCGCCGGCGCTTTTCGTCACTGAGTACGTAAACCAGGGGCCAGTTGCCCGCGGCAAAAGCATTATCGCGCAGGTCGTTCAGGGCATCCCGGCTGAAGGGGTAGCGCTGAATCTCCACCATCGGCGAATGGCTCATAGCTCGGTGTACTTCTTCGCGGTGCCCCTGGCTTTGCTGACCGGGTATTTCTTTTCGTTCAGGGCAATCTTGTCGAGAACAATCTGTTCCACGTCCAGCTCATAGCTGTCTGCCAGCAGCAACGCGTAGGCAATCACGTCGGCCAGTTCTTCCTTTACCTTACTGACATCGGCCTGGTCCGGAGATTTCCACAGGAACAGCTCCAGCAGTTCCGACGCCTCGATACTCAGGGCCAGCGACAGGTCTTTCGGGTTGTGGAATTGTTTCCAGTCTCTGTCATCCCGGAACTGACGTAGCCGGGCGATCGCCTCATTCATCAAAATACCCCTTTAATCATGAGCAGATTTACTAAGGATACAGAAATTCATGGGCTTGGGGTGTAAGAACCCGGAATGGAACAGCGTTGGAAAACTAAAATAGGAAAAAACAAAACAAGGAGGGAAAATGGTCGGCGTGAGAGGATTCGAACCTCCGACCCCTTCGTCCCGAACGAAGTGCGCTACCAAGCTGCGCTACACGCCGATCAACGGCCGGTATTATACGGATTGCCGGCCGTTTTACTACCCCCATCCGTGGGGAAATTTATCCGTATAACTGCGGAGCCGCCCTTCAGCCTGCGGTTGGCAGCAGGGAGATGTCGGCTACCCGCAGGAACAGGTTGCGCAGGCGGTTGAGCAGGGCCAGGCGGTTATTACGCACGGCCTCGTCGTCTGCCATCACCATGACTTCGTCAAAGAAGGTGTCTACCGGCTCGCGCAGGCTGGCCAGGGAGGTCAGCGCGCTGGCGTAGTCACCCTGTTCGAACAGCGGCAGCACTTTCTGCGCCTGCTCTTCTACCCTGGCGGCCAGGTTCTTTTCGGCGGCATCTTGCAGCAGTGAGTTATCCACAGCCTCGCCGATGCTGTCGCCACCCTGCTTGGTGAGGATGTTGGACACCCGCTTATTGGCGCCGGCCAGGGCCTGGGCTTCCGGCAGCTGGCGGAAGGCTTCCACCGCTTTTACCCGGCGGTCGAAGTCCAGCGGGCGGGTCGGGCGGCGGGCATGTACGGCCAGGTACACTTCAGCGCCAATGCCTTGCTCGTCGTAATGGGCGCGGAAGCGGTCAAGCATGTAGTCCACTACGGTGCTGGCGGTGTTGTTCTCGGTCAGCACGGTGAAGTTCTGCTCGGCCCATTCGCACACGGTCTGCAGGTCCAGCGGCAGCTGACGCTCGATGATGATGCGCAGCACACCCAGGGAAGCCCGGCGCAGGGCGAACGGGTCACGGGTGCCGGACGGCGGCTGGTTGATGCCGAACAGGCCTACCAGCGAGTCGATACGGTCAGCGATGGCCACCGCACAACCGGTCAGGGTAGTGGGCAGGTCGTCGCCGGCAAAGCGCGGCATGTACTGCTCGTTCAGGGCCTTGGCGACGTCTTCGTGCTCACCATCGTTGGCAGCGTAGTACTGGCCCATGATGCCCTGAAGGTCGGTGAACTCCAGCACCATTTCGGTCACCAGGTCGGTCTTGGCCAGCATGGCGGCACGTTCGGCCAGGGCCGGGTCGCTGTTGATGGCCTCGGCGATCTTCTTCGCCAGGGCTGCTACCCGCACCGATTTGTCGTAAATGCTGCCGAGCTTGTCCTGGAACACGATGGGCTTGAGGGCCTCGATGCGGTCTTCCAGCCTGGTCTTGCGGTCGGTCTCGTAGAAGAAGGCGGCATCCGACAGGCGCGGGCGGATCACTTTCTCGTTACCGGAGATCACCTGTGAAGGATCTTTACTTTCCAGGTTGGCCACGGTGATGAACAGCGGCAGCATGTTGTCGCTGGCATCCACCACGTGGAAGTACTTCTGGTGCTCCTTCATGGAAGAGATCAGCGCTTCGGCCGGCACTTCCAGGAAGCGGTCTTCGAAGCGGCCCATCAGCGGTACCGGCCACTCGTTCAGCGCGGTGACTTCGTCCAGCAGGTCTTCGTCGATCACGGCCTTGCCGTTAGCTTCTTTCTCGGCCAGGGCGTTGACACCGGCACGGATCTGCTCGCGGCGCTCGGCGAAGTCCGCCAGTACGTAGCCTTCCTGCTTCAGCACCACTTCGTAGTCGGCTGGGGTCGGCACAATCAGCTCTTTCGGGCAGTGGAACCGGTGGCCGCGGGTTTTGTTGCCGGGCTTCAGGTTCATCACCGGGGTTTCAATCACGGTGTTGCCGTAAAGCTGCACCAGCCAGTGCACCGGGCGTACGAATTCGGTTTTGCCGGCGCCCCAGCGCATGCGCTTGGGAATGGGCAGTGCGGCCAGGGATTTCTCCACCAGCTCGGGCATCAGTTCGACGGTGGGCTTGCCCTTTTCGACGGTGCGATACACCAGCCAGGCGCCCTTGTCGGTTTCCAGGGTGTCGAGCTGGTCCGGGGTAATGCCCAGGGAGGTGGCAAAGCCAGTCAGCGCCCGGGTGGGGTTGCCGGAGTCGTCGAAGGCGGCTTTCACGGCCGGGCCGCGCTTTTCGACCGCCTTGTCAGGCTGGGCATCGGCCAGGTTACGGATGCGCACGGCCAGGCGGCGGGGGGCCGCGAAGCTTTCCACGGCACCGAATTCTACGCCGGCTTCTTCCAGGCCTTTGACAATGCCCTGGGTGAAGGCGTCAGACAGTGGCTTGAGGGCTTTCGGAGGCAGTTCCTCGGTACCCAGTTCGACCAGAAAATCCTGTGTTGCCATGATTATGCGTTCCCCTGTTCCTGCGGTGCCTTGTTGGCTTTCTTGCCCTTCTTGCTTGCCTTGGCGTCGGCGGCTTCAGCGGCGGCCAGTACTTCCTTGCGGAGATGCTCCGGAGCCAGCGGGAAGCCCAGCTTGCGGCGGCTTTCGAAGTAGGCCTGGGCGACTGAACGTGCCAGGGTGCGTACGCGCAGGATGAAACGCTGGCGCTCGGTCACGGAAATGGCGTGGCGGGCGTCCAGCAGGTTGAAAGTGTGGGAGGCCTTGAGTACCTGCTCGTAGGCGGGCAGCGGCAGGCCGGCTTCGATCAGGCGGGCGCTTTCCCGCTCGTACACATCGAAGCTGTGGAACAGGAACTCGGTGTCGGCGTGTTCGAAGTTGTAGGTGGACATCTCCACCTCTTGCTGGTGGAACACGTCGCCGTAGGTGACCACGCCATCCGGGCCGTTGGTCCAGACCAGGTCGTACACGCTGTCCACGCCCTGGATGTACATGGCAATGCGCTCAAGGCCGTAGGTCAGCTCGCCGGTGACCGGATAGCATTCCAGTCCGCCCACTTGCTGGAAGTAGGTGAACTGGGTGACTTCCATGCCGTTCAGCCAGATTTCCCAGCCCAGGCCCCAGGCGCCCAGTGTCGGGGATTCCCAGTTGTCTTCCACAAAGCGGATGTCGTGCACCAGCGGGTCCAGGCCCAGGGCACGCAGGGAGTCCAGGTACAGCTCCTGGATGTTGTCCGGTGACGGTTTAAGCACTACCTGGAACTGGTAGTAATGCTGCAGGCGGTTCGGGTTTTCGCCGTAGCGGCCGTCGGTCGGGCGGCGGCTGGGCTGAACGTAGGCGGAGTTCCAGGTTTCCGGGCCGATGGATCGCAGGAAAGTGGCCGGGTGGAAAGTACCGGCGCCCACTTCCATGTCGAGGGGCTGGAGAACCACGCAGCCGTGCTGCGCCCAGAAATTCTGCAATGCCAGGATCAGACCCTGGAAGGTCTTGATATCCGGCGCGGAGTTGTTGGTTGCCTTGTCTGTCACGACGTTTGCCTGCTGGTCAGTCTGTGTGTGGCGCCCCGCGTTACGGAGCACTCCGAATTTTGAAAACGCGCATTATACGCTGGCTGGCGCTGCATTTCTAAGTGCCAGCCAGGGTGTTGTTTTGTCTGGGGTCAATCAGAAGAAGGTGAGGCCCACCTGGAACAGTTTTTCGACATCCCGGATGCGGGATTTGTCCACCAGGAACAGGATTACGTGGTCGTCCGGCTGCACCCGCAGGTGGTCGTGGGCGATCAGCACTTCGTTATGGCGCACGATGGCGCCGATGGTGGTGCCCGGCGGCAGGTGGATTTCATCCAGCCGCTTGCCCACCACCTTGGAGGACCGGTGATCGCCATGGGCAATCGCTTCGATGGCCTCGGCCGCGCCCCGGCGCAGTGAGTGAACATTTACTACGTCGCCACGGCGCACGTGGGTGAGCAGGCTGCCGATGGTGGTCTGCTGGGGAGAAATCGCCACGTCGATGTCGCCGCCCTGGATCAGGTCTACGTAGTCCGGGTTGTTGATCAGGGTCAGTACCTTGCGGGCACCCAGGCGCTTGGCCAGCAACGACGCCATGATGTTGGCTTCGTCGTCGTTGGTGACGGCACAGAATACATCGGTGCTTTCGATGTTTTCTTCCAGCAGGATGTCCTTGTTGGCGGCATTGCCTTCCAGCACCACGGTTTTCTGCAGGCGCTCGGACAGCATCACACAGCGCTCGTGGTCCCGCTCCAGGATCTTGACCTGGTAGCGGCTTTCCAGGGTGTTGGCCAGGCGGTAGCCGATGTTGCCGCCACCACAGATAAAGATGCGCTTGTAGGGTTTGGACAGCGGCTGCAGTTCGCTCATCACCGAGCGGATGTGGTCGGCGGCGGCAATGAAGAACACCTCGTCGCCGTCTTCGATCACCGTGTCGCCCTGGGGCATGATGGCGCGGTCTTTGCGGAAGATGGCCGCTACCCGGGTGTCGATCTTGGGCATGTGGGTGCGCAGGTAAGACAGCTCCCGCCCGACCAGCGGGCCACCCTGGGTCGCCCGAATGGCTACCAGCCTTGCCAGGCCCTTTGAGAATTCCAGTACCTGCAGGGTGCCGGGATATTCGATCAGCCGGGTAATGTGCTGGGTCACCAGGTGTTCCGGGCTGATCAGTACATCAATCGGGAAGCCCCGCAAACGGTCCAGCTCTTTCTCCGTGTCCTTGTTATAGAACAGTTCCTGCTTGCCCAGATACGCCCCGGCGCGCACGCGGCAGATGGTGGTGGGGGTTTTGTACAGCAGCTTGGTGACCTGGCAGGCCACCATGTTGGTTTCATCGCTGTTGGTCACCGCAATCACCATGTCGGCGTCTTCGGCGCCGGCATCTTTCAGGATGGTGGGGTACGAGGCCCGGCCGTGCATGGTGCGGATATCCAGCCGGTCCTGCAGTTCCCGCAGGCGCACGCTGTCGTTGTCCACCACGGTGATGTCGTTGGCTTCGTTGGCCAGGTTTTCAGCGAGGGTGCCGCCCACCTGGCCGGCGCCGAGAATCAGGATTTTCATGCGTCAGGTTTCTCCAGCACGGCATAGAAAAAGCCGTCGTGGCTGTCCGGGTCTGGTAGCAGCTGGCGCCCGGTGTCCATGTCGCGGCCCCAGTCGGCATTGATCTGAACCAGCGTTGCCTGTTCCTGCTGCTTGAGGAATCGCTGGATTATACGGTGGTTCTCCTGGGGAAACACCGAACAGGTGGCATACACCAGCCGACCACCCGGTTTCAGGATAGACCACATGGCGTCGAGCAGGCCAAGCTGGATGCTGGCCAGGGGCACAATGTCGGACTCCCGGCGCAGCAGTTTGATGTCCGGGTGCCGGCGGATCACGCCGGTGGCGCTGCAGGGTACGTCCAGCAGGATGCGGTCGAACGGGGTGCCGTCCCACCAGCTGTCGATATCGGCGGCATCGGCCTGGGTCAGGGTAGCGTGCAGGTCGAGCCGGTCGAGGTTTTCCTGGACCCGGGGCAGGCGCTCGGCTGATTCGTCGATGGCGACCACTTCATCCAGTTCGCCACAGGCTTCCAGGATGGCGCAGGTCTTGCCGCCGGGCGCGGCGCAGGCATCCAGTACCCGCTGGCCGGGTTGCAGGTCCAGCAGGGTGGTACACAGCTGGGCGGCTTCGTCCTGGACGCTGGCACCGCCGTCTTCGAACCAGGGCAGGCGCTCGACCGGTACCGGGCGTTCCAGCTGAATGCCTTGGGGGGCAAAACGGGTTGGCCTGGCTTCGATACCGGCCTCGGCCAGCAAATCCAGGTATTCGTCACGGCGGAAACGCAGGGCGTTTACCCGCAGGGTCATGGGGGCCTGGGTGTTGTTGGCGTCCAGAATGGCCTGCCAGTCTTCCGGCCAGTTGTGACGCAGCTTTTCCACCATCCACACCGGGTGGCTGTAGCGGCTGCTGTCGTCGTTCGGCTCCGGCGCCCCTTCCCTTTCCGCCGCCCGCAATACGCCGTTGACCAGCCCGGTCAGGTGCGGCTTGTCCAGCGCCCGGCAGGCTTCTACGGTTTCGTTCAACACCGCGTAGGTGGCTTGTTCGCTGAATCTCAGCTGGAACAGGGCCACCAGCATCAGGTGGTGAATCACCCGGTCCGGTTTGCGCAGGGGCTTTTTCAGGCGCTGGTTCAGCTCGCCGTCAAGCCGGTGAAACCAGCGGCAGGTGCCATAGCAGATGGCTTGCAGCTGGGGCCGTTGCTCCGGCGGTAACTGGTTCAGGGCCGGCGGCAGGCATTGGGTTAATGACTGGCCGTTTTCTACCGCCAGCAACACGTTGGCGGCGACGGCACGAAACGGCAGGGGCTGGTAGGCCATGGTCAGTTCAGCTCCTGGCCGGGCAACAGTACTTGCTTGCCGCCGTTGATCAGGTCGTTGATGCTCTGGGCCTTGCTGCCCGGCAACTGGACCGAGGTGATTTTCAGGCTGCCGGTGCCGCAGGCCACCTCAACGCTATCCCGCTCCCGGCTCAGTACCGTGCCGGGGGCTTTGCCGCTGCCCTGCTCCAGCGCAGATGCCCGGTGAATGCGGATGCGTTGTTCGCCCAGGTCGGTAAAGGTGCCGGGCCAGGGGTTGAAGGCGCGGATCAGTCGTTCGATGTCGGTGGCGCTGCGGCTCCAGTCGATGTGGCCTTCTTCCTTGGACAGCTTATGGGCGTAGTTGGCGTCGGCATCGTCCTGGGGCTCTCCGGTCAGCTCCCCTTGCGCCAGCCGGGTCAGTGCGTCCACGATGGCTTCGCCGCCCATGTCGGCAAGTCGGTCGTGCAGGCTGCCGCCGGTGTCGTCGGCGTTTATCGGAGTGCTCACTTTCAGCAGCATGGCACCGGTGTCCAGGCCTTCATCCATCTGCATGATGGTAATACCGGTTTCGGCATCGCCGGCGGCAATGGCCCGCTGGATCGGAGCGGCACCGCGCCAGCGCGGCAACAGGGAGGCGTGGATATTCAGGCAACCGTGGGTCGGGATCTCCAGCACGGCTTTGGGCAGGATCAAACCGTACGCGGCGACGATCATTACATCCGGTTGCAGTGCCGCCAGCTCCTGCTGGGCCTCTTCGGGCTTCAGGCTGACCGGCTGGAACACGGGAATGGCGGCATCCAGTGCCACCTGTTTGACCGGGCTGGGCATGAGTTTGCGGCCACGGCCAGCAGGGCGGTCGGGCTGGCTGTATACGCCCACCACATTATGGCCGGCTTCCAGCAGGGCCTTCAGGGCAATGGCGGCAAAATCCGGTGTTCCGGCAAAAACAATGCGCACGGTGGTTGCTTCTCTGTGTCGTTGATACGAAAAAACCGGGTCGTAACCCGGTCTGAATTCAGTTCTGCGCTGGCGATGCTTCAGCCATTGTCTCAGGCGCTCTGCTTGTGCAGCTTTTCCAGCTTCTTGCGAATGCGGTTGCGCTTGAGCGAGCTGAGGTAATCCACAAACAGCTTGCCGTTCAGGTGATCCATTTCATGCTGGATACACACGGCCAGCAGGCCTTCGGCTTCAAGGACGAACTCTTCGCCGTTACGGTCTTTGGCGGTAATCCGGCAGTGTTCGATACGCTTCACGTCTTCGTAGAAGCCTGGTACCGACAGGCAGCCTTCCTGCATGGCTTCCAGGTCTCCGTCCAGCACTTCCACCTTCGGGTTGATGAATACCCGGGGCTCGCTCTTGTCTTCGGACAGGTCCATCACGATGATCTGCTTGTGTACGTCTACCTGGGTAGCCGCCAGGCCGATGCCGCGGGCATCGTACATGGTCTCGAACATATCGTCGATCAGGGTGCGGATTTCGTCGGTCACCTCATTCACCGGCTTGGCGATGGTGCGAAGACGGGGATCCGGATACTCAAGAATTTCTAGAATCATAGTGCCTTGGCTTCTCTGAAATGCGACAGCGGTCTGCGCAAAATTTCTTCATGAACCTATCATGAAGTAACGTCTTGGCCTGTATTATCCGATAAATTACCGATTGAGTACAAACTGATCAGTCGATAGCTAAAATCTTTCAGGGAAACCAAAGAATTCACTGGAAGAACAAAAGATAACATCACAAATCGCCAGACTTCTTCTATAGTAACGGGAATAACAACGTAATAAGCTGCCGTCATACCGCAGCGGCATTACCTAACGCATAGATTCTAGGCACGCGATCAAGGATACAGACAATGAGGAAACTGTTGTACGCTCTGGCAGCCACGGCGCTGCTGTTTACCTCCTGGGCCCATGCAGAACCCGAGTTCAGGGCTGATCATCCTGAGCGTTACACTGTCGTGAAAGGGGATACCCTTTGGGACATTTCAGGGCGATTTCTGAATAACCCCTGGTACTGGCCGGAAATCTGGCACGTGAACCCGCAGGTTGCCAACCCTCATCTGATCTACCCGGGCGATCGCCTGGCACTGGTGTATATCGACGGCAAGCCACGCATCACCAAGGTGGCCACCAGCGATGTGGTGAAGCTGTCGCCGCAGGTTCGCTCTGAAGCCATCGACACGCCAATTCCTGCCATCCCGCTGGACGCCATTGCCAGCTTCCTGACCGATACCCGCATTGTGTCGCCGGAAGAACTGAGCGGCGCGCCCTACGTGCTGGAAGGTGAAGACAGCCGCATCATTACTGGTGCCGGCGACAAGATCTACGCCCGTGGCGAGAAGCCCGCCGACCGCGTGGGTGTGTTCCGCCGCAGCAAGGAATTCCGTGATCCGGAAACCGGCGAATTCCTGGGCCTGGAAGCCCGCAGCATTGCCCGCGGTACCGTTGCGGCTGAGGACGGCGACGTCCTGACCGTTAACCTGAACAAGTCCAGCGAGGAAGTGCGCATTGGCGATCGCCTGCTGGTGAACGAAGACCGTCGCCTGACCACCAACTTTGTGCCCAGTTCTCCGGATCAGGACATCGAAGGCGTGATGATCTCGGTAGACGGTGGTGTAAACCAGATTGGCCAGTACAACGTGGTGGCGATCAACCGTGGCGAGCGTGAAGGCCTGAAGCCTGGCAACGTGATGGCCATTCTCAAGAGTGGCAACCTGGTGCGTGACCCGGTTACTAATGAAACCATCGAGCTGCCGTCCGAGCGTGCCGGCCTGCTGATGGTGTTCCAGACCTACGAGAAGATGAGCTACGGCCTGATTCTCAAGGCGACCCGCCCGCTGGCGGTGGGCGACAAGGTAGTTAACCCCTGAGCCCGGGCCTGATCAGGCCTGTGTGCTGAGGTAAAATGGCCGGACCGGAGTGTCCGGCCATTGTTGTTTTCAAGGATGAAAAAATGTCTGTATCGAGTCTTGACCGGTCGCTGGACAACCAGTGGCTGCTGCTTTCCCTGTTACCCCGCTTTGCCACCCGTGCCCGCGAGCGGGTGCTGGCCAATGCCGACTGCCTGACTGACGTCCTGTCGATGAACCCGGCCACCCTGAAAGCGCTGGGGCTGTCGGCTGAAACCATGTCGGCGATCCATGGCTGGCAAGCCGAAGACCTGTCCCACCCGGTGCTGGCGGAACTGATGAAAATCCGGTCGCAATGCCGGCAGCACGGTATCCGGCTGATCGGCCAGCACCATGACCACTTCCCGGAAGCCCTGCGCCAGATACACGATGCGCCCATGCTGCTATACGCACTGGGCGATACCGGCTTGTTGCTGCAGGACCAGATCGGCGTGGTGGGCAGTCGCAACGCCACCCGTACGGGCCTGGACCATGCCCGGAAATTCGCTGCCGAGCTGGGCCGGCGGGGTTTGCTGGTGACCAGCGGCCTGGCTTTGGGGATTGATGGTGCCGCCCATGCAGGTGCCCTGGATGCCGGCCACCCGACCGTGGCCGTGGTGGGTTGCGGGCTCGACCGGTTGTATCCCGCCCAGCACCGGCAGCTGGCACACCGGATTATCGAAAACGGCCTGATTGTCTCGGAATACCCGCCCGGCACCCAGGCCCGGGCCGCTTACTTCCCCCAGCGTAACCGGATTATCAGTGGCCTTAGCCGGGGTGTGCTGGTGGTGGAGGCCAGCCTGAAGAGCGGTTCGCTGATTACGGCCCGTACCGCGCTGGAACAGGGCCGGGAAGTGTTCGCCATTCCCGGTTCGGTGCACAGCCCGGTAGCCCGGGGCTGCCACCAGTTGATCAAACAGGGGGCCCGGCTGGTGGAAACCGCTGATGACATCCTGGAAGAACTGGGCACCTGGTGGTCAATGCAGGCGCAGCCGGAGGCCGGGGAGGCTGTGGATAACGGGCCGGCGCTGGCCGGTTTGGATAGCCGGGAAATCGCGGTATTCGAGGCTTTGGGGTATGATCCGCAATCTACCGATGCACTGAGCCAGCTCACCGGCCTGCCAGCGGACCAGCTGATGCAGTCCCTGTTGTTACTGGAACTGGAAGGGCTGGCCCATTCGGCTCCGGGAGGTTACCTGAGAGCCGGCTGACCGGTGCATCATCACCCATAATCTGTGTGGATTGACCGGTTTCACTATGGCGGCGAAGTCTTCCCTGAATCCCTGGCAATTACACTGTGCCCGGCGCACCGTGCTGGCCGGCGGCGTGATTGCCTACCCTACCGAAGCAGTCTGGGGCCTGGGCTGCGATCCCTGGAACCAGGACGCGGTTGAGCGGATCCTGGAGCTCAAGCAGCGGCCCATGGAAAAGGGCATGATCCTGGTGGCCGCCTCGGTGGAGCAGGTACGCTTCCTGCTGGATCCCCTGCCCCGGGTGTTGCAATGGGAAGCCGAGCAACACTGGCCCGGGCCGATCACCTGCCTGGTGCCGGATGTGCTGGTACAGATCCCGGACTGGGTTCGCGGCCGGCACAGCACCATTGCCGTGCGCGTGAGTGACCACCCGGTGGTTCGGGACCTGTGCGAGGCCACCGGCATGCCGCTGGTGTCGACTTCCTGCAACCCGGCTGGCCGCCAGCCGGCCCGCAACATCTGGCAGGTGCGCCGCTATTTCGGCAACCAGCTCGACCGCATCGTGCCCGGCGCCCTGGGCGGCAACCGCAAACCCAGCCGGATTATTGATATCGTTACCGGAAAACAGTTTCGTTAGGAGCAAGCATGTCACAGCAGCCGGATACCCGGGCCGTAAAAGAATACCTTCTGGGCCTCCAGGAACGCATTTGCCAGCGGCTGGAAGCCGTGGATGGCCGTGCGTCCTTCATTCGTGACAGCTGGGACCGGCCGGAGGGTGGCGGTGGTATCAGCCGGGTGATGGCCGATGGCGGTGTGATCGAAAAAGGCGGGGTGAACTTTTCCCATGTGATGGGCGATACCATGCCGGCTTCTGCCACGGCGCATCGCCCGCACCTGGCCGGTGCTCCCTGGCAGGCCATGGGTGTATCACTGGTGATACACCCGGAGAACCCCTATGTGCCGACCTCCCACGCTAACGTGCGCTTTTTCATTGCCACCCCGAAAGACGGCGAGCCGGTGTACTGGTTTGGCGGCGGCTACGATCTGACTCCCTACTACGGTTTTGATGACGATTGCGTGCACTGGCACCAGACGGCCCGTAACGCCTGCCAGCCGTTCGGCGACGAGGTGTACCCGAAGTTCAGGCAGTGGTGCGACGACTATTTCTACCTGAAGCACCGCCAGGAGCCCCGGGGCGTGGGCGGCCTGTTCTTCGATGATTACAACACCGGAAATTTCGAGCAGGACTTTGCCTTTATGCAGGCGGTGGGCGACAGTTATATTGAAGCCTATGAGCCGATTGTCCGGCGCCGGATGGACACCCCCTGGGGCGAACGGGAGCGGGAATTCCAGCTTTACCGCCGTGGTCGCTATGTGGAGTTCAACCTGGTGTACGACCGGGGCACCCTGTTCGGGTTGCAGTCTGGCGGGCGCACCGAGTCGATCCTGATGTCACTGCCGCCGCTGGTGCGCTGGGACTACGACCGGAAGCCGGAGCCGGGCAGCGAAGAGGCGCGTTTGACGGATTATTTCCTGACCGGACGGAACTGGCTGGAGCAAAGCGATGACAAATGAACTCTATGCGGTGGTGGGTAACCCCATCAGCCACAGCAAATCCCCCCGTATTCACAGCCTGTTTGCCAGCCAGACCGGCGAGCCGGTGGAGTACACCGCCATCCAGGCGCCCATGGACGATTTTACCGGCACCATCAGGCACTTTTTCGAGCGTGGCGGCAAAGGCCTGAACGTAACCGTACCGTTCAAGGAGCAAGCCTGGACCCTGGCTGACCATCGCACTCCGCGGGCCGAAAAGGCCGGTGCCGCCAACACCCTGTACCTGGATGCCGACGATGCCCTGGTGGCTGACAACACCGACGGTGTTGGCCTGGTGCGGGACCTCACCCGCAACCACGGCGTGGCCCTCAAAGGCCTGCGTATCCTGGTATTGGGTGCCGGCGGTGCGGTGCGGGGTGTGCTGGGGCCGATCCTGGCAGAAGCACCCGCCAGCCTGACCATCGCCAACCGCACCGTGGCCAAGGCCGAGGCGCTGGTGCGCCTGTTTGCCGGTGAGGCCGGTGATACCGCACTCTCTGCCTGCGGTTTCGAACAGGCAGCCGGAGCGTTTGACCTGGTGATCAACGGCACCAGCGCCAGCCTTCAGGGTGACCTGCCGCCGGTGCCGGCGTCGATTCTGGCGGGCAATACGGTGGTGTACGACATGATGTATTCCCTGCAGACCACCACCTTCAACCAATGGGCGCAGGA
Source organism: Marinobacter sp. G11 (assembly GCF_021282325.1). Taxonomy (NCBI): domain Bacteria; kingdom Pseudomonadati; phylum Pseudomonadota; class Gammaproteobacteria; order Pseudomonadales; family Marinobacteraceae; genus Marinobacter; species Marinobacter sp. G11. Next base: position 21,220 of record NZ_JAJSPB010000011.1, on the reverse strand, counting down.
CAACGGCGCTACCCGAGTGTTTGACGGGCTGGGTATGCTGGTGGAGCAGGCAGTAGAATCGTTTTATGTATGGCGTGGGGTGCGGCCTGAGACCGCACCCGTGATCGACGAGCTGCGTAACGACTGAACCGGGCGGTTACTGCACTTCCACTTCGATGGCCTTGGGTTCTTTCGGCTCGGCCTTCTGCAGGGTCAGCGTCAGCATGCCATCCTTGAAGTTAGCCTTCACACTGTTCTCGTCCACGTTGTCGGGCAGTGTGAACCGGCGCATGAAGCTGCCGTAGAAACGCTCGATGCGGTGCAGCTTCTTGTCCTTGGTTTCTTCCTCGCTCTTGCGTTCACCCTGAATGGTGAGCACGCCGTCGTGCACGGTGACCTTCACATCATCCTTGTTCATGCCCGGCAGTTCGGCTTCTACCGTGAAGGCATCGGCGGTTTCCTTGATATCCACTGCCGGTGCCCAGTCACTGCGGCTGAACAGGTCCTTGCCTTCACGTTCACCATTGGCGCGGGCCAGGCCAAACATCCGGTTGTAGCGGTTCATCATGTCTTCGAACTCACTGATCGGATTCCAGCGTGTAATGTTGCTCATGGGAACTCCTCCTTTAACGATGTCGAATCTGAGATGGTCATCAGCTTCGCTCGCGGAACAGCTCCAACCCGGTGGCGCCCCCGGATGGACTCCGTGAACTTCTGCTATTGAGGAAAGTAGGTGCAGGCGGGAAATTTTCAAGGTGCCCCTGATCAGAATTTGATCTGAATCAGGGGCGGAAAGCGTCGTTATTCGGAGGCGTTCAGGTATTCGTCTTTCAGTTTCACGTAGTTAGCCGCGGTGTATTTGAAGAAGGTTTTTTCCTTGTCGCTCAGGGCCCGGGCCTGTTTGCAGGGGGAGCCGACATACAGATAGCCGGATTCCAGTCGTTTGCCCGGGGGCACCAGAGTGCCGGCGCCAACTATCACCTCATCTTCCACCACGGCGCCGTCCATGACGGTGCAGCCCATGCCCACCAGTACGCGGCTGCCGATGGTGCAGCCGTGCAGCAGGGCTTTGTGGCCGACGGTGACGTCGTCGCCGAGGATCAGCGGCCAGCCGCCGGGGTTGAAGTCGCTGGCGTGGGTGATGTGCAGTACGGAGCCGTCCTGGATGCTGCAGCGGTCGCCGATGCGGATTTTATGCATGTCGCCGCGGATGACGGTCATGGGCCATACGGAGCAGTCTTCGCCCATTTGAACGTCTCCGATGACTACCGCACTATCGTCTACCCAGGTGCGTTCGCCAAATTGTGGTGTGATACCCTTGTGAGTTCGTACATTCGCCATTACATATACCTTTTGACTGGCCTCGAATTGAGGGGAAGGAGTCTTTGGGAGGAGGGCTTTCCAAAAACCGCTCCTGCGGCACATCCCTGTGGCGCTTCTGCTCCGCCATCCATGGCTCCGCAAATTTTTGGAAAGCCCTCCTCCCAAAGACTCCCCCAAGCATTGGAGTTGCCTGAAAGTAACCTAAACCCGGACAGCTGAGAAGGGGACCTATGAATAACCCGCTTTTGACAGATGATTTGTTACCGAAATTTGGTCACATCCGCACCGAGCACATGGAAACGGCGATTGACCAGATTCTCAGCGAAAACCGCGTGAAAATTCAGGAGCTGGCGCAGCAGGATGATCCCACCTGGGACACCCTGGCCCAGCCCATGCAGGCGCTGGAGAACAAGCTCAGTAACGCCTGGTCGGTGATTTCCCATCTCAATGGTGTGATGAACAACGACGACCTGCGCAAGGTGTACAAGAACTGCCTGGAGAAGCTGACTGAGTACAGCACGGAGGTGAGCCAGAACGGTGCCCTGTGCGAGGCCTATAAGAAGCTGGCTGCACGGGAGGATTTCAAGGAGTTGAGTGAGCCCCAGCGCAAGTCCATTGAAAACATCCTGCGGGATTTCCGTCTGGGTGGTGTGGATCTTCCGGAGGACAAGAAGAAGCGTTATGCGGATCTGTCCCGGGAGCTGGCGGAGTTGTCCAACAAGTTCAGCGACAACGTGCTGGATGCTACCCAGCACTGGTTCAAGCACATTACCGATGTGGACGAGCTGTCCGGTCTGCCGGAAACCGCCATTGAGGGCGCCAAGCAGGCGGCCCGCCAGAAGGAGCTGGATGGCTATGTGATTACCCTGGATTTCCCGAGCTTCTACCCGGTGATGACTTACTGCGACAACCGGGAGCTGCGCCGGGAGGTTTACGAGGCGTTTGTCACTCGCGCCTCTGATCAGGGCCCGGATGCGGGTACCTGGGACAATACGCCGGTGATGGGAGAAATCCTCAAACGTCGTCACGCCCTGGCCCAACTGCTCGGGTTTGATAATTATGCGGAGCGGTCTCTGGCTACCAAGATGGCCCGCAATACCGACGAGGTGCTGGATTTCCTGAACCAGCTGGCGGGCAAGTCGAAGCCTCAGGCAGAGAAGGAAATTGCCGAGCTGAAGGCGTTTGTGAAAGATGAGCACGGCGTGGACGACCTGCAGGCATGGGACATCGGCTATTACAGCGAGAAGCTGCGCCAGAAGCAGTACGACATCTCCCCGGAAACCCTGCGGCCCTGGTTCCCGGTGGATAAGGTGGTGCCGGGCCTGTTCCGGGTGGCGGAGAAGCTGTTTGATGTGCAGATTGAGGAGCACGCAGATGTAGAAACCTGGCACGAAGACGCCAAGGCCTACTGCATTAGCCGCAACGGCCAGCCCATCGCCTGGTTCTACCTGGACCTGTTCGCCCGTCAGGGCAAGCGTGGCGGTGCCTGGATGGCCGACTGCCGGGTGCGCTGGCGCGATATGCGCGGCAAGCTGCAGCTGCCGGTGGCGTTCCTGACCTGTAACTTCACCCCGCCGGTGGATGGCAAGCCGTCGCTGCTGACCCACGACGAAGTCACCACCCTGTTCCACGAATTCGGCCACGGCCTGCACCACATGCTCACGCAGGTGGAGGTGATGGACGTATCCGGCATCAACGGCGTGGCCTGGGATGCGGTGGAGCTGCCCAGCCAGTTCCTGGAAAACTGGTGCTGGAACCCGGAATCCCTGGCCCTGATTGCCAGCCACCACGAAACCGGCGAACCGCTGCCGGAAGACCTGCTGCAAAAACTGCTGGCGGCCAAGAACTTCCAGTCCGGCATGGGCATGGTGCGCCAGCTCGAATTCTCGCTGTTCGACTTCCGCCTGCATGCGGAATTCACCGACGAAGCCCCCACCAACCCGCTGGACATGCACCGCAAGGTGCGGGAAGACATCGCGGTGGTGCAGTCGCCGGAATTCAACCGCTTCCCCAACGGCTTCTCCCACATCTTCGCGGGTGGCTACGCCGCGGGCTACTACAGCTACAAGTGGGCGGAAGTGCTGGCAGCGGATGCCTTCTCCCTGTTCGAAGAGAAAGGCATCTTCGACCCGGAAACCGGCCAGGCCTTCCTGCACAACATCCTGGAAAAAGGCGGCTCGCAGGAGCCCATGGAACTGTTCAAAGCCTTCCGGGGCCGCGAACCGCAGGTGGATGCCCTGCTGAAACAAACCGGCATCACGGACGAAGCTGCCTGATACAATCCACCCCGGTTGTCGTATCGGCAACCGGGTGTTCTTCTGGAGTAACGTTATGGCAAGTCCGAAACGCTTCATCGCCGGCGCCGTGTGTCCCCGCTGCGCCGAGATGGACAAAATTACCATGTTCACCACCGACGCCGGCGACCAGGTTCGCGAGTGCGTGGCCTGCGGCTACACCGATGCGTTGTCCGACCAGCCCCAACCCGAGGCCCCGGAAATCGAAACGCGGGTAAACAAAAAGGGCAACACCGATGACCATACCGTCAAACAGGTGGTGTTCTTTAAGTCCGGCTCTGACTCTGGAGAATAGGTCTGGCTTGGGCCCTAGCCTGCCGGTTTTGGGGGGGTAGAGGCCACGGGGGTGCTTTTCTTCCGGGAAAAACAACTCGCTTCGCTCAGACATCTTTTTCCCTGCAGAAAAGCACCCCCGTACCCTCTAAGCCGGACCGCACGGAAATCGCTTGTTGAAGGTTTGGCTTTTTCAAGTGTTCTGATTTTTCAGGAGAAATCTGGCGGTGTTGTTACTTTTTCAGTGAGTCGCTAATCCTGGTATCTCTTTCTCAGACCATCTAGTTCCCCAGTTTCTTCAACATTTCCTTTCTCTTTTTCTTCTTTTCCTTCCGTACCCCTCATTGGTACGACGTGAGGGGGTGGGTCAGGTTTTTTTCCGCCGGAAATGGATGTCTGAGCGCAGCGAGTTGCATTTCCAAGGGAAAAAACCTGACCCACCCCATCGCAGCCCCCAAAACCAGCAGGCTACGATCAGGACGGCAAACTCCAAAGTAGAGGGTCAGAGCACCATAGCCGCCAACCACCCGAAGGCGAGCAGAGGCAGGTTGTAGTGCAGGAACGTAGGCACCACGGTATCCCAGATGTGGTTGTGCTGGCCGTCCACGTTCAGGCCGGCAGTTGGCCCGAGGGTGGAATCAGACGCTGGTGAACCCGCATCACCCAGGGCACCGGCGGTACCGACCAGGGCAACGATGGCCAGGGGGCTGAAACCCAGTTGCAAGGCCAGCGGCACGTACAGGGCGGCGATGATGGGAATGGTGGAGAACGACGAACCGATACCCATGGTAATCAGCAGGCCGACCACCAGCATCAGCAGTGCGGCCAGGGCCTTGTTCTCACCGATGGCGGCCACAGAGCCCTCTACCAGGCTCTTGATCTCGCCGGTTTCCCGCATCACTTCGGCAAAGCCGTTGGCGGCGATCATGATGAAGCCGATCATCGCCAGCATCTTCATGCCCTCGGTGAACAGGTCATCGGCTTCTTTCCACTTCACCACACCGGAAATGTTGAACAGCACAAAGCCGGCCAGTGCGCCCAGAATCATCGAGCCCAGCCAGAGCTGAACCACGAATGCCACCACAATGGCCACCAGCGCCATGATCAGGGTTTTCGGGCTGTATTTCACATCCACCCGCTCGGTGCGTTCGATGAGTTTCATGTCGTAGCCACGGCCACCCCGGTAGCTGAAGAACACCGCGATCAGCAGGCCGATGAACATACCCAGGGCCGGCAGGGCCATGGCGGACATGACGTTCAGTTCGCTGGCGTCTACGCCGTTGTCGGCCACGTTGGCGAGCAGGATTTCATTCAGGTAGATACCACCGAAGCCTACCGGCAGGAACATGTACGGGGTAATCAGGCCGAAGGTGAGTACACAGGCCACCAGCCGGCGGTCCATGTGCAGCTTGGCCATGACAAACAGCAACGGCGGAACGACCAGGGGAATAAAGGCGATGTGGATGGGCAGGATGTTCTGGGACGAAATGGCGACGGCCAGCAGCAGGCCGATGATCATGAAGCGGATGCCGGTGGCCGCGCCGCCTTCATCCTGGCGGCCTACCATGGCCAGGGCTTTGTCGGCCAACGCGTGGGCCAGGCCGGATTTGCCGATGGCCACGGCGAAGGCGCCCAGGGTGGCGTAGGACAGCGCCACGGTTGCGCCGCCACCGAGGCCGGAGTTGAAGGCATTGATGGTGTCTTCAAGGGACATTCCGGCCACCAGGCCACCGGAAATGGCACCGATGATCAGGGCAACGACAACGTGGATGCGGCACAGGCTCAGTACGAGCATGATCAGTACCGCGGCAACAACGGCATTCATGGCAGACTCCGGGTAGGAATATTGGGTTTACCGGCACCTTTTGGGCACCGGCGGCACGAAAAGTGCGCTAATGTGCAGGAAATGACCGCATCAGTCAAAGTGGTTGTGTAACGGTCAGTCAGCATCCACCCGGGCAAAGCGCGGTACCTGTTCGCCGGCCACTTCCACGGTTTCACGGAACATGGCCAGGGGCCTTACCCACAGGCTGTAGTCGCCGTACAGGCAGCGGTACACCACCAGGGGTTCCTCGGTTTCGCTGTGCCGGGCCACGCCGATCACTTCGTAATCCTGGCCTTTGTAATGCCGGTAGCGGCCCGGTTCTATAGGGCGTTTTCGTTCTGACATGCTGTCCTCGCGGGTGGTAGTGCTGATCTATCCCCTAATGATAAGGGATCCGGTGCCGGTTTCGGGTTAGACTGAAGAGTATACCTGACCGTACCAACCGGGACTCCGAACCTGAATGAAAGGCTTTTCCGCTGCTGTTCTGCAAATCATTTTGTGCCTTTTCCTGGCGCTGGGTGCGGTTGCAGCGCAGGCAGATCCAGTGGGATTCCGATGGCTGGAGGTGCCGGATGATTCACTGAATATCGACGGGGTGCGCAGCCTGCTGCAAGACCGCTGGCAGGCCCACGAGGCCGATACGGTACTGAACCTCGGGTTCAGTGACGGTACCTTCTGGTTGCGTGTCGAGGTTCCGCCCGAGCCCCGTAACCGGCTGCTGCAGGTAGGCTATCCCCTGCTTGATGAAGTATCTGTTTATTGGGAGCAGGCCGGGAATATCGTTGAAACCTGGCATACCGGCGATACCCTGCCGTTCCGTTCCCGCCCGATAGAGCATCGTACCTTCGTGTTCCTGGTGCCTTCCAATACCGAACCGGTGACCGCCTGGGTGCGGGTGAAAACCCAGGGTTCCATCCAGATACCGGTGAAAGTCACACCGTCGGCCGAATTCCTCGCCTACGAGCAGATTGCCTATGGCTGGCAAGCCATGTTCGTTGGTGTTGTGGTGGCGCTGGCCCTGTACAACCTGTTTCTGTTCGCCATTGTTCGCTACCCGACTTATCTGTGGTACGTCCTCACGGTGCTGAGTGCCGGCCTGGTTCAGCTGAATTTCAACGGCTTGCTGTTCCAGTGGTTCTGGCCGGACCTGCCGGTGGTCAAACAGTATCTGACCGCTGTTATGGTTCCCCTGGGGCTGTCGCTGGCCCTGGTGTTCACCATGAAATTCCTGTCGGTGCGGCAATACAGCCGGGGCGCTTACCGGTTACTCCAGGTATTGCTGATGGCCTGCCTGTTCGCCATCGGTTACGGATTGCTGGGTTCCTATCAGTGCGCCATTGCCCTGATCAGCACCCTGGCGGCCTTCGTGACGGCAGCGGCGTGGGCGGTGGGTGTGCTGGTGTGGCGGCGCGGGCAGGTATTGGCCGGTTTCTATGTGGTGGCCTGGACACCGCTGCTGATTGCCCACCTGTTACTGGCGTTGGCCAAGCTTGGGTTGATTCCCAGCAACCGGGCCATCGAGGTAGCACCCCAGGTGGGTGTGGCTATCGAGGTGGTGGTGTTGTCACTGGCGCTGGCCTATCGCATCAACCTCGAACGCCGGCGCCGACAGGAAGCCCAGGAGCATGCCCTGGATATTCAGCGGGAAGCCAATCTGATGCTCGAAACCCGGGTTCGGGAGCGCACCGAGGAGCTGGAGCAGGCCAACGACCAGCTACGCTCCATGAGCCTGACCGATGGCCTGACCCGGGTCGCCAACCGGCGGCGCTTTGACGACAAGCTGGACATCGAGTGGAACCGGGCCATGCGCCACGACCAGGAACTGAGCCTGCTGATGCTGGATATCGATCACTTCAAAAAGGTGAATGACAGCTTTGGCCACCTGGTGGGTGATGATTGCCTGGTCTCGCTGGCAGCAACCCTGCAGGGCGAGATTCTGCGCGCCAGCGACCTGGTGGCCCGCTATGGTGGCGAGGAGTTTGCGGTGTTGTTACCGGCGACAGACGGCGAAGGCGCCCGCCAGGTGGCTGAGCGCATGCGCCAGGCCGTGGCGGGTAAACCCGTTCCTTCCGGGCAGGGCGGTACACCGGTGGAGCTGACCATCAGCGTGGGTGTGGCCACCATGCGCCCGGCCATCGGCGCGGGCAGCCAGGAGCTGGTGCGCCGTGCCGACGAAGCCCTGTATGCCGCCAAGACCAACGGCCGCAACCGGGTCGAGGTGTGGCGTGATGAGGCTGTTGCCCCGGCAGACCGGGGCTGACACTCAGTTCTTCAGCTTGTACTTGCCCGGCCCCATAAACACCACGGCCAGCGAGGTAAACAGGAAAAAGCCCTGCAGTTCCAGTGCCCAGCCGCCGTTACCGGCCAGCGACAGCAGCTGGTGGCTGTGCACCAGCACAATGGCCACAAGCATGTTGAAGACAATGATCAGCGCGCCAATGCGGGTCTGATACCCCAGAATCACCATCAGTGGTGCCACCACTTCCCCGATATACACACCGTACGCCAGTATCGCCGGCAGGTTATGGCTGGCCAGCTGGGCCTCGATAAAACCGATACCGTTAAGCAGTTTGGCGATGCCGTGGAACAGCAGCAGGCCACCGAGGGTGAGCCGGACAATCAGTTTTCCAAGGTCGGTATTCTCAAGCACAGGGCAAGCCTCCGGAACAGTGAATGGATGGCCGAAGGATACAGGGTTATTGCACAGAAATTCAGTGACTTGTTGGTCAGGATGCTGTTTTACAGGGCTGGGCCAAGGGAAAACCGGATGTGGTTCCGCTCCAGCAGGTTTTCCCAGTAATTGCGCATCCAGTCCCAGGCCCGGTTGTTGAACTGCTCCACGAAGGGGTCAAGGTCCAGGTCGTAGTAATCCGGGGTGCCGGCAATCTGCAATACGGTCACGGTGATGGCATCGTCCAGCTCGTTGGCGAACGGCTCGCCGATCAGTTCGTGGGCCAGCAGGTTGGCCCGGGTGGCTTCCAGATCTATCAGCTCGCCGGCCCGGATCGAGCGGTTGTTGTCGTGCATTTCTTCCATCAGCCGGTGGCACAGGTAAGCCCGGATCAGCAGGCCGTCGAGGCCGTCGTAGCGGACCAGCAGCACCGAGGGCTGGGTGAAATAGCGGATAGCGGCATCAATAAATGGCTGGAACAGGGGCTTGGTGCCGGCGTCGATGGCGCAGGTGTCTACGCACTCGATCAGCCGTGGCGCCATTTCGATGTATTCCACGGCAAACTGGAACAGGCAGGTGGCAGGCTGGCCGTCGATTACGATCGATGACGGCAGCCTGGTCGCCTTGTCTTTCAGCTGCCGGAGAAAGCTCCCCGAGCGGGCTTCCTGGCGACGTGCCTGGTCAATAATCTCGAGGACTGCCTGTGGTGTCATGTCAGGAGATGCCGATGTAGGTACAAAATGAGGTCGCAAGGCGCCTCCCCTTCTCCAGGAGCAACCAATGGGCATTCAGCGGGGCTGGCCAGCTGAACTGCCTGCCGTTTAAAAACAGTGTAGCCAATATTTTTTATGGCGCTGCCGGCTGGTGGCAAAATCCTCTGTGGAAAACCGTAATGCCTGATCGTTAGCGGGGCTGGAACCACACATCCTGCCGGGTGTAGCGCCAGCACAGCCAGCCCATGCTGGCCGCCCGGGCCAGCATCAGGCTGATCAGTGCCAGCCACAGGCCATGGTTGCCCCAGCCGGTCGTCAGCCACCACACCGGCAAAAACACCCCGAGCGCTGAGAACAGCATGGTGTCCTGCATTTCCCGGGTGCGGGTCGCCCCGATGAAGACGCCATCCAGCAGGTAACTCCACACTGCTGCGAACGGTAACATCCAGAGCCAGGGCAGGTATTGCCAGGCGGTGGTTTGTACGTCTTCAATGCCGGTCAACAGGCAGATCAGCCAGCGGCCCCCGAGTACAAAGCCGATGGTCAGCAGCAATGCGCCCCAAAGTGACCAGCGCAGGGCGCTGGCGAACACCGCCTTGAAGCGTCGCCTGCTGCCCCGGCCGATGGCTTCGCCGATCAGCGCTTCGGCCGCGTTGGCAAAGCCGTCCAGGGCATTGGAAATCACCAGCAGGAAGGTGATCAGCACGGCATTGGCGGCCAGGATGACATCCCCTTGCCGGGCACCCTGGGCGGTGAAGAAGGCCAGGCACAGCAGCAGGGCGATGGTACGCACCATGATGTAGCGGTTCACCTGCAGGATGCGCAGGTAATCCGATACCTTGCCGAACAGCTCCCGGGTCAGCTGCTGGCCCTCCGGCATGCGTTTGAGCACGATCATTACACCGATGGCGGTGGCCCCGTATTCGGCCATCACGGTGGCCATGGCCACGCCCCGGCTGTTCCAGCCCAGAACGGTCACGAAGAACACGTCCAGCACGATGTTGATGCCGTTGGCGATGATCAGCATCACCATGGGCCCGCGGGGGAACTGGGTACCAATCAACCAGCCCACCAGGGTGTACTGGCACAGCACGGCCGGGGCACTCCAGATCCTTATGGCAGCATATTCCGCAGCCAGTGCGGCGACATCCGGGCTGGGGTTCATCAACTTCAGGCCCAACGCAATCAGCGGCTGATGAAACAAGATCAGTAACAGGCCAATGCCTACGGCCAGCAACAGCGAACGCAATAACAGTGCCACCTGGGCAAAGGCATCCCGCTGGCCCCAGGCCTGGGCGGCCAGGCCGGTGGTGCCCATGCGCATGAAGCCGAAGGTCCAGTACAGGATGGTGAACAGGTTGGCGCCCACCGCCACCGCGCCCAGGTATTCCGGGCTGTCCAGGTGGCCGAGCACGGCCGTATCCACCAACCCCAGCAGGGGCACGGTGAGGTTGGTCAGCATCAGCGGCCAGGCCAGTGTCCACAGGCGGCGATCGGTAGGGTGAACAACGGCCTTATAAATTCTGTTTATCAAAACGGGTTACTTATCCATTTTAGGTTTAATGATTTTTTAGTCTTTTTTTGATCTGTGTCTACACTGACATTTGATGTATCCGTAAGCAGGCTTTCACTCTCGGTGGTTCCGCTGTTGCGAGCTTCGGAACAGACCGCAGAGGGATGACGCAAAATCCGACAAGAATAACACTCTGTGGAGACACAGTATGCGCGTGCATGCCAAGCGGGCAGTTGCCCTAGCCGCTGGTCTGTTGTCACCGGCTGTAGTCATGGCGGACTGGACCATGAATATGGCTCCGGGGGTAACCGGTACCAGCAACCAGATTTTCAGCCTTCACATGACCATTCTCTGGATCTGCGTGGCCATCGGTGTGGTGGTGTTCGGGGTCATGTTCTGGTCGATCTTTGCCCATCGTAAATCCCAGGGTGCCAAGCCCGCCAATTTCCACGAAAACACCGTGGTGGAAATCCTCTGGACCATTATTCCCCTGGCCATCCTGGTGGCCATGGCCGTGCCTGCCACGGCAACCCTGGTGGAGATGTACGACACCAGCGAGTCCGAGGTGGACATCAAGGTTACCGGTTACCAGTGGCGCTGGCGCTATGAGTACATCAACGACGATTTCGGTTATTTCTCCAGCCTGTCCACCCCTAGGGAGCAGATCGAGAACCGCCAGGCCAAGGGTGAGAACTACCTGCTGGAAGTGGACAACCCGCTGGTGATTCCGGTGGGCAAGAAAGTGCGCTTCCTGCTCACCGCCAATGACGTTATCCACTCCTGGTGGGTGCCGGAATTCGGTGTGAAGAAAGACGCCATCCCCGGCTTTATCAACGAAACCTGGACCCGCGTGGACGAGCCGGGCATCTATCGCGGCCAGTGCACCGAGCTGTGCGGCAAGGATCACGGCTTTATGCCGGTAGTGGTGGAGGCGGTGCCCGAAGAGGAATACAACGCCTGGGTAGCTGAACAGCGAGCCGCCGCAGAAACCGAGCGCCAGCTGACCGAGAAAGACTGGACCCTGGATGAGCTGATGGAGCGGGGCGAGAAGGCCTACGCCAGTGCCTGTGCTTCCTGTCACCAGCCAGATGGTACTGGCATGCCACCGGCCTTCCCGGCCCTGAAAGGCAGCCAGATTGCCCTGGAAGACATGGATGCGCACATGGACATTGTGGTGAACGGCGTGTCCGGCACCGCCATGCAGGCCTTTGGCAGCCAGCTGAGTGAGGTGGACCTGGCCGCGGTGATTACCTACGAGCGGAATGCCTGGGGTAACAACACCGGCGAGATGGTCACGCCGAAAGAGATTTTTGATTACAAGAACCAAGAGTAATCGACGCCAGATAACAACAATCACCAGCCATAAAAAACGGCGGTAACGGGGGTTTTCATGAGTGCGGTTGCAGATACCCACAGCCAGGAACATCACCACGGCCCGGCCAAAGGCATCAGCCGCTGGCTGCTGACCACCAACCATAAAGACATCGGGTCTATGTACCTGATCTTCAGCTTCGCCATGTTCCTGCTGGGCGGCAGTATGGCGATGGTGATCCGGGCCGAACTGTTCCAGCCCGGCCTGCAGATTGTGCAGCCGGAGTTCTTCAACCAGATGACCACCATGCATGGCCTGATCATGGTGTTCGGCGCGGTGATGCCGGCCTTTGTGGGGCTGGCCAACTGGATGCTGCCGCTGATGATCGGCGCGCCGGATATGGCGCTGCCACGGATGAATAACTGGAGTTTCTGGCTGCTGCCCTGTGCCTTCCTGATCCTGGTGTCGACCCTGTTCATGGAGGGTGGCGCGCCCAACTTTGGCTGGACCTTCTACGCCCCGCTATCAACCACTTACGGGCCCCCGAGTACCACTTTCTTCATCTTTGCCATCCACATTATGGGCGTGTCTTCCATCATGGGCGCCATCAACGTGATTGCCACTATCCTGAACATGCGGGCACCAGGCATGAAGATGATGAAAATGCCCCTGTTTGTCTGGACCTGGCTGATCACCGCCTTCCTGCTGATTGCCGTCATGCCGGTGCTGGCCGGTGCGGTCACCATGATGCTGATGGACATCAACTTCGGCACCAGTTTCTTCGATGCTTCCGGCGGTGGTGACCCGGTGCTGTTCCAGCATGTGTTCTGGTTCTTCGGGCACCCGGAGGTGTACATCATGATCCTGCCGGCGTTCGGGGCTATTTCCCATATCGTACCGGCCTTCTCCCGCAAGCCGCTGTTCGGCTATGCCTCCATGGTGTATGCCGTGGGCGCCATTGCCCTGCTCTCCTTCCTGGTATGGGCGCACCACATGTTTACCGTGGGCATCCCGTTGGCGGGGCAGCTGTTCTTTATGTATGCCACCCTGCTGATTGCCGTGCCCACCGGGGTGAAGGTGTTCAACTGGGTAACCACCATGTTCCGGGGTTCCCTGAGCTTTGAAGCACCCATGCTGTTTGCCGTGGCCTTTATCATCCTCTTTACCATCGGTGGCTTCTCCGGGCTGATGCTGGCCATCGCCCCGGCGGACTTCCAGTACCACGACACCTACTTTGTGGTGGCCCACTTCCACTATGTACTGGTACCCGGTGCCATCTTCGGTATCTTCGCCTCGGCTTACTTCTGGCTGCCCAAGTGGACCGGCCACATGTACGACGAAACCCTGGCCAAGACCCACTTCTGGCTGTCGTTTATCGGCATGAACCTGGCTTTCTTCCCTATGCACTTCCTGGGGCTGGCGGGCATGCCCCGGCGGATTCCGGACTACGCCCTGCAGTTCTCGGACTTCAACATGGTGTCCAGTATCGGGGCCTTCATGTTCGGTGTTACCCAGCTGCTGTTCCTGTTCATTGTCGTCAAGTGCGTGCGCGGTGGCGAAAAGGCCGCGGCCAAGCCGTGGGATGGAGCTGAAGGGCTGGAATGGACGGTGCCGTCGCCGGCGCCCTATCACACTTTCTCTACACCGCCGGAAGTGAAATAACCGGGAGGTCACCATGGCCGAACAGCAACCACAACAGGGCAAGCGCAGTAACAGCCGGGTGATCGCCTGGTGCATGGCCGGCGTGGTGGGCATGTTTGCCTTTGGCTTTGCCCTGGTGCCCCTGTACGACGTGTTCTGTGAAATCACCGGCATTAACGGCAAGACCGGCGGGCGCTATGAAACCGGGGTGTCGAACCAGGTGGACGAGAACCGCACGGTCACCGTGCAGTTCCTGGCCAGTAATGGCCCGGGTATGAGCTGGGAGTTCCGGCCGGTACAGCGGAGTGTGAAGGTGCATCCGGGTGAGGCGGTCACGGTGAACTTCTATGCCGCCAACCCCACCGACCATGCCATGGTGGGGCAGGCGGTACCCAGCCTGTCGCCCTCCGAAGGCACCCTGTATTTTCACAAGACCGAGTGTTTCTGCTTCAACCAGCAGCCCCTGGACGCCGGGGAAAGCGTGGAAATGCCCCTGGTGTTCATTGTCGACCCGGAACTGCCGGAACACATTACCAAGCTGACCCTGTCTTACACCCTCTACGACCAGGACCCAGAAGCAAGGGTATCCGGTTCGGCCAGGGCAGGCGCAACAACAACCAACAATAACGGCTAAGCCATCGGAGACAGCTATGGCGGATCACCAGACCTACTACGTTCCCGAACAGAGCAAATGGCCCATCGTTGCCACCGTGGGCCTGGGCGTAACCCTGTATGGCGCAGCGTCAATCATGGTGAACGGCAATCAGGGCGAGAGCACCGGCGGCTCCTGGTTCATGTTCTGGATTGGCGCGCTGATCATGGCCTATATGCTGTTTGGCTGGTTTGGCAGCGTGATCCGCGAAAGCCGGGCCGGCCTGTACAGCGATCAGATGGACCGCTCGTTCCGCTGGGGCATGAGCTGGTTCATTTTCTCGGAAGTCATGTTCTTTGCCGCCTTTTTCGGGGCGTTGTTCTACGTAAGGGTGTTTGTGGTGCCCTGGCTGGGTGGTGAAGGCGACAAGGGCAGCACCAACATGCTCTGGGAAGGGTTTCAGGCCAGCTGGCCGCTGATCAACAACCCGGACCCACAGGTGTATCAGGGCCCGAAAGAAGTGATCGGCCCCTGGGGCCTGCCGCTGATCAACACCATTTTGCTGGTGACCTCATCGTTCACCGTCACCATCGCCCACCACGCCCTGAAAGCCGGTAACCGGGCCAAGGTAAAGCTGTGGCTGGCCGCCACCATTGCCCTGGCGGTGGTGTTCATGTTTGTGCAGGGCTATGAATACGCCCACGCCTATGGTGATTTGGACCTGACCCTGCAATCCGGTATCTACGGCAGCACCTTCTTTATGCTCACCGGTTTCCACGGCGCCCACGTAATGCTGGGTACCCTGATGCTGTTTATCATGCTGGTGCGGATCATCAAGGGGCACTTTACGGAAGACAACCACTTCGGGTTCGAGGCGGCCGCCTGGTACTGGCACTTTGTGGATGTGGTGTGGCTGGGGCTGTTCGTCTTTGTGTATGTAATCTGACGGAGCGGTTACGGCGTGGGGTTCAGGGTCAGGTTTCCGGACCAGAGAGCTACAAGTATCAGCGCCAGCAGGAGCACGCTCAGGGCAACCCGGACTGCGAGGGAATTCACCACGCGCCGGGTTTTGCCGCCGTCATGGATCAGGAAAAACAGACCGCTGAACAGGCTGGCCATAACCGCAACGAGCAACACAACGATGGCAATCTTGAGCATGGGAATTCCCGTTATTTTTAGCTTTCACTCACTATAGCAGAGCATGGGTAGACCTGTTTGATGGCTCGCCACTGGCAGTTTGACTGGCGATTACTGGTGTTCTCCGGGTTGTTTCTGCCCCTGCTGATCAGTCTTGGCGTGTGGCAACTGAATCGCGCCGCGGAGAAAACCGCGCTGCTGGAAACCTGGCAGGCAGAGTCGGCCAGCCAGGCCTGGGCTGAACAGTCCGCCGGTGTGCTGAAACCCGGGCAACCGGTGTCGCTCACCGGTTTTTATGGTGAACAGACCTGGCTGCTGGATAACCGTACCCGGGACGGCATGCCCGGGTACGAAGTATTGACGCTGTTCCACCCCCTTGAAGGCCCGCCGGTGGTGGTGAACCGGGGCTGGATACAGGCGCCGCGCACCCGGGACCAGTTACCACTGGTAACCACGCCGGAGGATCTGTACACCCTGAATGGCCGGCTGGCGGATTACCCGGAGCCACCCGTGCTGGCAGCTACGGAGCCGGAATCCGGTTCCTGGCCAAGAAGGGTTCAGGCATTGCCGGCAGAGCTGGTGGCCGGGGAGGGCGTTGATCCTGCAGCCATGATTGTTGCCCTGGCCGACAGCCAGCAACCCGGCGCCTACCGGGCCGACCGGGTGCCGGATGTAATGGGCCCGCAGACCCACTACGGATATGCGGCCCAGTGGTTTGCGCTTGCCGCAGCACTGACTATATTGACTGTAGTAGCGAGTTATAAAGTAGCGAGTTAAAAAGTGGCGAGTTATAAAAAGAACAGCCATACCTCGAAAGAACTGAAAGACAGGAGCCGATAATGACAACGACAACGGCTGATAACGTGACTCCCGGTGTTGAGCCCACCCCCGAACAGACCCGCCGTGGCCGGCGTACCGCACTGTTGCTGTTTGCAGTGGGCTTTGGCCCCATGGTGCTGGCCACCATCATGTTTTATACCGGCTGGCTGAACCCCGCCGGCCATTCCAACCAGGGCCAGTTGCTGCAGCCCGTGGTGCCGGTACAGGCACTGAACCTGGAAACCGGAAGTGGCGTACCCCTGGCCGACCGGTTTGGGGTAGACCAGCCGGAAGCCAAGTGGCTGATGCTGGTTACCGCCGGCAGCTGCCAGAAGGATTGCGAACAGTTACTGTACCTGGCCCGGCAGGTGAACATTGCCCTGGGCAAGAATGCCCCGAGGGTTGGCCGCGCGGCGTACCTTGCTAGCACCCCGGCCGCACTGGAAGCCCGCTGGAGCGAGGAATACAGCCTGATGGAGCGGCTTCGGGTTGCTCCCGGAGCAACACCGGCCTGGCCTGCAGGCGTGAACCCCGCCAACGAGCCCCGGATTCTGCTGGTCGATCCGTTTGGTAACGTAATGATGCATTACGGAACCGAGCACACCGGCAAACAGATGCTCAAAGACCTTAAACACCTGTTGAAGCTGTCCCAGATTGGCTGATCGGGAGGTCAGGGCCGTGAAACCGGAATTGAACCCCGAGCTGTCTTTGCCTGAGGCGAAAAAGCCATCCGTTGCCAAACCCATGGCCCGCTGGTCCGCTTTTGCCTGCGGCCTGGCGGTGGTGGTAATCATGCTGGGCGCCTGGACCCGGCTGGTGGACGCCGGGCTTGGTTGCCCGGACTGGCCTGGCTGCTATGGCTTTCTGACCGTACCCCAGAGTGAAACCAGCATTGCCATTGCCAACGCCCGCTTCCCGGAAACTCCGGTGGATGTGTCCAAGGGCTGGCCGGAGATGATCCATCGCTATGCCGCCGGTACCCTGGGGCTGGTGGTGTTCGGCCTGGCGATTGCCGCTATTCGGCACCGCAGGGAGCAGTTGCCGTTGCGGCTGCCCCTGTTTATTGCCGGTTTTATTGTGCTGCAGGGCGCTTTCGGTATGTGGACGGTTACCCTGAAGCTCTGGCCCCAGGTGGTGGCCCTGCACCTGCTCGGAGGCTTCACGACCCTCAGCATGCTGTTGTTGCTGACCCTGCGCCTGCGCAAACGGGCCCGGGGTGAGCCGCCGGCAGTTGCTACTGCTTCATTGTCCCTTGCCCGGCTTCGTCCGTGGCTCTATGGCGGCCTGCTACTGGTGGTGCTGCAGATTGCCCTGGGAGCCTGGACGGCGGCCAACTATGCCGCTGTCGCCTGCACCGACCTGCCCACCTGTCAGGGCCAGTGGTGGCCGGAAGGGATGGATTTCCGCCATGGCTTCGATATTGCCCAGCATGTAGGCCCGAATTATCTGGGCGGCCAGCTGACAGCCGACGGCCGGGTGGCCATTCACGTCACTCACCGGTTAGGTGCGCTGATAGTGCTGGTGTATCTGGGCTTCCTGCTGCTCAGGCTATGGCAGCAGCGGGGTGAAAGCCGGCTGGAAAACAGCGTCTTGCTGGTGGCCGGGGCACTGGTGCTACAGATCAGCCTTGGCCTGGCCAACGTCTGGCTGCACATTCCGCTGGCCATTGCGGTCGGCCACAACGCGATGGGGGCGGGCCTGCTGTTGTCCGTCATCCACCTGATCTGGCGGCATCACCAGCTACCGCAGCCACAAGCATCCAGGGCTGCCTCAACAGAATCCCATACAACAACCATAAACCGGGAGGTTACGGCATGAGCGAGCAAGCAAAGGCGCTGCCGGCCCAGCACAGTGCAAAGTCGGTATCGGGCCGGATTTCCTGGCGCGACTATCTGGAGCTGACCAAGCCCCGGGTGGTGGCCCTGATGATCCTGACCTCGGTGATCGGTATGTTGCTGGCGGCGCCGGGGGTGCCGGGCTGGGACATCCTGCTGTTCGGTAACCTGGGCATTGCCTTGCTGGCCGGGGCTGCGGCAGTGGTGAACCACGTAGTGGACCAGAAGATCGACACCGTCATGGCCCGCACCCGCAAGCGCCCGGTAGCCACCGGCCGGATTGCTCCCTTCGATGCCATCTTGTTTGCGGTGATGCTGGCGGCCGCCGGCATGATTGTCTTGATCTGGCAGGTGAACGAACTGACCGCCTGGCTGACCCTGGCGTCTCTGGTGGGCTATGCCGGCGTATACACATTGTTCCTGAAACGGGCCACGCCCCAGAACATCACCATTGGCGGCCTGGCCGGTGCCATGCCACCGCTGCTGGGCTGGACCGCGGTCACCGGGCAGGTGGAAGGCCATGCGCTGCTGCTGGTGCTGATCATCTTTGCCTGGACCCCGCCCCACTTCTGGGCCCTGGCCATCCACCGCAAGGAAGAATACGCCAAGGCCGGTATTCCCATGTTGCCCGTTACCCACGGCAACAAGTACACCGAACTGCACATCCTGCTGTACACCCTGATGCTGCTGGCGGTGAGCCTGCTACCTTTTGTCACAGGGATGTCTGGCGGTATTTACCTGATCGGTGCCCTGGCGCTAGGCTTGAGGTTCCTGCAATATGCCATCCGCCTGCTGAAAGGGGATGATCGCCGGGTAGCCCTGAACACCTTCAAATACTCCATCACCTACCTGATGGCGCTGTTCGTGGTGTTACTGGTGGATCACTTCGTCTTTTTCTGAACAGAGGCGGTTGCACTAACCTGAGTTGGAGGCCCCATGGGGCGGTCGTTACGCATTACGCTGTTTGTACTGTTACTGCTTGTTGTGCTGATCTTTGGCCTGACCGTCGGCCGGCAGGTGTTCCTCAGCAGCAGTGAGCCCGCGCCGGCACCGGATCTGAGCCAGTACAACACCTACGTGTACGACCAGCCCCGTGAACTTGCCGAGTTCACCCTGACCAATGAGCAGGGTGAAACCGTGACCCGGGACAGCCTGAAAGGCCGATGGACCTTTGTGTTTGTGGGCTACACCAACTGTCCGGACATCTGCCCCGCGGCCATGGCAAACCTGCGCCGAACCAACAGCCTGCTGCCGGCGGAACTGCCCCGGCCGGATTACCTGCTGGTGACGGCAGACCCGGAACACGACACCCCGGAAAAACTCAAAGCCTATACCGGCTTCTTCGGTGAAAACTTCCATGGCCTGACCGGCGACCTGGATACCCTTCGGAAAGTGGCGAAAAGTGTCAGCGCGGTGTTTGTGCACCGGGAGGTTGATGGCCAGTTGCTGGTAGATCACAGCGGCCACTTCGCCCTGCTGAACCCGCAGGGAAAACTGCAGGCGCTGATCCAGCCTCCCCACAAGCCGGAAGAACTGGTGCAGGCCTATGAGCGGATCTACCAGTGGGCGAAGGCAAATGACCCCCGGGCTTCGGGAGCCTGAGGGGCTTGGGCCAAGGTCCCACTGACAAAACCCGGCGCCTCCCTTACACTGCCCGGCTGTGATACCCAGCCACCAGTAACCGGGCCACACTCATGACATCTTCCCCGACTGCCACTCCGAAACAGCTGTTCACGGTACTGCTGGCCGGCAGCCTGGTGCTGCTGGTGGTGCACACCCTTGGCCGGTTTATCTACACGCCGCTGCTGCCCTACCTGGTGGCGGATAACCAGTTCAGCGCGCCGGACGGCGCCGCGGTCGCCACCTGGAACTATCTGGGCTACCTGATGGGCGCCATGCTGGCCATCCGCTGGCATCGCATCGACCAGATTCGCTTCATGCTGCCACTGTTCCTGGCCGTGCATGTACTCACCACCCTGATCATGACCCAGACCGACAACCTCACGGTCATCTCCACCACCCGCTGGCTCAATGGCGTGGCTAACGGCGTGGTGTTTGTACAGGCTCCGGCGCTGATCCTGGAATGGCTGGTCCTGCGCAACCGCGCCACCATGAGTGGCCTCGTGTACATTGGCGTGGGTGCCGGCCTGTTGGTATCCAGCGGCCTGGTATCCGGCACGGCGGATTTCCTCGAAGGTGCCCAGCGATGGTGGCCGGCGGCAGTGGTGTCCATCCCGCTGGCCTGGTGGGGTGTCATGCAGCTGCGCAAGCTGGATGTGCCGGTGCGGGAACACGATGATTCCGGCCAGGCCATCACCAACACCCCCCTGATCGACCGCGCCAGCATCCCGCTGTTTCTCTCATACGCCGGCGCCGGCCTGGGCTACATCCTGCCCATGACCTTCCTGCCGCTGCTGGCAAAAATCGAATTGCCGGATGGCCACTTCCTGCAGGATGGCACCTGGATGCTGGTCGCCCTGTTCACCATCCCCGCGCCCTGGCTCTGGAACAAACTCGGCGCCATCATGGGCGACCTGCCGGCGCTGCGGTTGAATTTCATCATACAGTTGGCCGGTGTCCTGGCTGCCGTGCTCTGGCCCGGGGCCATTGGTCTGGTGCTGTGCGCGGTCCTGGTCGGAGGCACCTTCCTGGGCACTGTTCTCCTCACCCAACGCATCGGCCGCGCTCTCCATCCCCACCAGGGCCCGCGCTTGTCCGCAGCCATGGTGGCCCTCTACGGCTTCACCCAGATGGTGGGGCCGTGGCTCACCAAGCAGTGGCTCGACTCCGGCGGTACCCTGGTGTCTGCTTTTGGTATCGGTGTCGCGGCCCTGGTGTTTGGCCTCGTGTTCGCGTTCTGTGTGCCCCGGCCTGAGGTGTGGCATTCCCGCTATTGAGTTTGGAGCGGGTTTGGGCTCCCAGACTGTTGGTTGTGGGGGATTGATCGGGGTGGTGGGGTATTTTTTGCCTTGGAAATGAAACTCGCTGCGCTCAGACATTCATTTCCGGCGGAAAAAAATACCCCACCACCCCGCTCTAGTTGACCACGGCGGTTCCGCTGGATTAAAAGACTTTTTGGTTGAAAGAATCAGTGCTGACGCAAAAGGCAAAACGGATTAACCCAAGACAGACCCTAGTAAGCTATTGAGATACCCTAAAAGTTACGCAGGGTGTGGGGGGTGTTTTAATTTTTTGGCCGAAAAAGAACTCGCTGCGCTCAGACACCTTTATTCGGTCAAAAAATTAAAACACCCCCCACACCCTGCGTAACTTTTAGGGTATCTCAATAGCTT
>NZ_JAJSPB010000119.1:0-581 GCF_021282325.1 Marinobacter sp. G11 | reverse complement strand
GGAGCGCCACGAGCACCCCCCCCTCGAGGTCGCCGTCGAGCACGCGCAGGCCCCCGGTCACGAGCAGCGCCGCCACCGTGAGGTTGCCCGTCGCCACGAGCACCGGCTGCAGGATGCCGAACAGGTTGAGCGTGGCCACCATGTCGTCCCGGTAGGCCGTGGCCAGGTCGCGGTACCGCGCGTCGTTGTCCCGTTCCCGTCGGAAGGCCTGGACCGCGCGGATGCCGGTCATGGTCTCCACGAAGTGCACGATCGACCGCGCCGAGGACACCCGCGACCGCCGGTACGCCTCCTCGGACCGCACCTGGTACCAGCGCGTCACGATCGCCACCGGCACGGCCGCGCCCAGCAGCACGAGGAACGACGGCGGGTCCAGCAACAGGATCGACGCCGCGGTGAACGACATGAACATCAGCCCGGACACGAGCGAGGACACGCCCTGGTCCAGCAGCTCCCGCAGCGCCTCCAGGTCCGAGGTCTGCCGCGAGATCACCCGCCCGGACGTGTACCGCTCGTGGAACCCGAGGCTCAGCCGCTGCGTGTGCCGGAACACGCGCAGCCGCAGGCTCAGCAGCATGGCC
>NZ_JAJSPB010000118.1:0-583 GCF_021282325.1 Marinobacter sp. G11 | reverse complement strand
CGAGGTGCTGGTTCAGGCGGTGCTCGCGCTGCTGGCCGAGTACGGCTACGGGCAGGTGGACGAGGGGGTGACCGCCGAGGAGGACATCATCTTCTCCCTGCCCAAGGAGCTGCGCGCCGAGATGAAGCGCGTGGGCGACGACGGGCGCGCCCTCGGCGGGCGGCGACGATGAGACTCGACACGTTCCGTGTGGAGGGTTTTCGATCTATCCGGGATGCGACCCTCGAGCTCCGGGACGGCGTCACGCTCTTGATCGGCGCCAATGGTGCGGGCAAGAGCAACGTGATCGGCGCAATGGAACTCCTCGGCAGGGTGGTGGACAACAGCTTCTCTGAGGAGCTGCTCCGCATGGGCGGGGTGCGCGCCCAGTTGCACGCCTCGCCGACGGGCGACGATGCCGAGACCATCTGCCTCAGTGTGGCCAGCAAACCACGAGGCAGCGCCCGGCACGGCGGCGATAGATTCGTGAACCGCTACTCCGTCTGCCTCCAGGCCTCTGACGATGACGCACCGCTGATCCGTGAGACCACTGGCATCCACAACATCGACAAATATGACAAGGCCTACGAAACCTCCTATGGGC
>NZ_JAJSPB010000117.1:0-599 GCF_021282325.1 Marinobacter sp. G11 | reverse complement strand
AGCGACGTTTTCGGCGGCTGCGCCGATAGTCTGATTTGAGAAAGAAGGGGAGGGAGCCTAAGCCGCTTGTCGTCGCCGTCCAGGATTTCGGTAATCCTGATAGCTATCTTCAAAGGCTGTCGCCCGGTGGCACCACCGTTCCGGGTCCAGATTCAGCCGTTCCAGAATCGGCAGCGCGTTTTCGTCAATAGCGCCCCGTTTGTCACTCCGGCTGATCCGCCCGGTGCAATCGACCAGTTCCAGGTAATCTTCAAAGCTGAACAGTATTCCGCGCTGAAAACCATTCCGAATGACTCCCTCAAAACCCAGTAGCGGTTTTAACGGTACCGCAAAATCATTCAGTGCCTGCTGTTCCGTCTGTCGTGCAATGGCTTCCGCCAGATTGAAGCTAGGATGAATGCGTTCCATGATGCTGGTGTGTTCAGAGGTTTCTGGAGTCTCTGCCATGGCCGCTCGTATGGGGTTCAGGTCTACTGTTCGGCGACAATTAGGATGACCGGTTAACGACAATTATCTTGGCCGGTTGGGTGTAACAATTGGCCCCTTGTTTTCCATGGTGGAGCAAAGGGTGCCAGGCCAACACATAACCAACCGACAAG
>NZ_JAJSPB010000116.1:0-601 GCF_021282325.1 Marinobacter sp. G11 | reverse complement strand
TCCAGGGCTTCTACCAGCTTCTTAACAGCGGTAGTACCCATCTCGTTGTCGTCTTTACCTTCCAGAGCCATCAGGGCAGAACCGGTGATGATCGGAGTGTCGTCACCCGGGAAGTCGTACTGGCTCAGCAGGTCACGAACTTCCATTTCTACCAGCTCAAGCAGCTCTTCATCGTCTACCATGTCCGCTTTGTTCAGGAACACAACGATGAACGGTACACCTACCTGACGGGACAGCAGGATGTGCTCACGAGTCTGCGGCATGGGGCCGTCAGCTGCGGAGCAAACCAGGATAGCGCCGTCCATCTGGGCAGCACCCGTGATCATGTTCTTAACATAATCAGCGTGGCCCGGGCAGTCTACGTGAGCGTAGTGACGGGTCGGAGAATCGTACTCAACGTGGGAGGTCGCGATGGTGATACCACGCGCACGCTCTTCCGGTGCGTTATCGATCTGATCGAAAGCACGGCTCTCGCCAGTGCCCCATACTTCGTGACATACACGAGTCAGGGCGGCTGTCAGAGTGGTCTTACCATGGTCAACGTGACCAATGGTGCCCACGTTTACGTGCGGCTTGTTACGCTCAAATTTTGCTTTAGACA
>NZ_JAJSPB010000115.1:0-601 GCF_021282325.1 Marinobacter sp. G11 | reverse complement strand
ATTGGCTGTCCCAGCGCTCTCCAAAGGCCTCCAGTGCCTGCCGGGCTTCATGTTCCGTGGCGGACTGATAGATCTGCTTCAGATCGGACGTCACGGCCTTGTAGTCCTTCCAGGACACGTAGCGCAGTGAGTTGCGAACCATGTGCACGATGCACAGCTGTACCTTGGTCTGCGGGTACTCAGCGGCAATGGCATCCGGGAAGCCCTTGAGACCGTCCACGCAAGCGATCAGGATGTCCTCCAGGCCCCGATTCTTGAGTTCTGTCAGTACCGACAGCCAGAACTTCGCGCCCTCAGTTTCGGCAAGCCACAGGCCCAGCAGCTCCTTCTGGCCTTCCATGTTGATGCCCAGGGCCAAATATAGGGACTTGTTGATCACCCTCTTGTCCTGACGAATTTTCAGAACGATGCAGTCCAGATAGACGATGGGGTAGATCGGATCCAGCGGGCGGTTCTGCCACTCGTGAACCTGATCGATCACCCGCTCCGTCACCTTGGACACCAGAGTCGCCGAGATGTCGGCGTCGTACATTTCCTTGAAGGCGTCTACGATATCTCGGGTGCTCAGGCCCTTGGCGTAAAGCGCCAGGATCTGGTCATC
>NZ_JAJSPB010000114.1:0-675 GCF_021282325.1 Marinobacter sp. G11 | reverse complement strand
GAATGGATCGAGGACTATAACCGCAGCCACCCGCACAAGGGGCTAAAAATGAAATCGCCCTGGGAGTACCGGGCGGAACTGGCATCAAACGAATGAGGTGGTGTCCGGTTTAGCGGGGGCAACTACAACACCCAAGGCCATTGAATGTTGCTGGTCTAATTGAAAAAAATGTCGGAGCCGTTTTATGAAGAAAGTATCCATGATTATAGTAGCTTCTTTCGTGGCAAGTGGTGCTTCTATAGCCCACGCAGGAGGGCAAGCGGACAGATACAACGAGGCAAGAAGCTATCCTAATAAGAGCATAGATGAACGTTCCTCCCAGTATCGTGTGGAAGAGAGCGAGACCATCAAAAAACTGAAGGAAGAACATAGATTGATTAAAGAGTTGATTGGGGATCTCTTGGAAAAGCAATAACATTTATCGTTGTTTACTTGGAGCCAGACGGGCAATTACGTGGCTCCAAGATTAATTTAATGGTAGATTTTTGTTAATTTTCCCAAAATTGCGAAAGTCGCGCTTTAGTATTGATGAATCTCGTAAGGAAGACAGAGAGCCTGTAAATAAATCTGTGTAACTGCCCACCCCATTACAGGTGACCGTCCAGGCGGTCACCGAATTCGATAATAAAGCGATTCAGTGCCGGCTTCCAATCACGGATCGGCATCGTCCATTTC
>NZ_JAJSPB010000113.1:0-707 GCF_021282325.1 Marinobacter sp. G11 | reverse complement strand
TCCCGTGCCTCTTGTAATCGTGGGTACGGCGCTCGATCTGGCCGGGTTTCAGTTGCAGCTTTGGTTGAGTGCGATCCAGTGCCTGGATCTGCGTTTTTTCGTCAACCGACAGCACCAGCGCGTTATCTGGCGGGTTCAGGTACAGGCCAACGACATCGAAAACCTTCTCAGCAAAGTCTGGATCGTTGCTTATTTTGAAGGTTTTCAGCCGGTGCGGTTTCAGGTCAGCCGCTTTCCAGATCTGATGCACTTGCCAGCGACTGACTCCGGCATATTCGGCCATCAGTCGGACGCTCCAGTGGGTAGATTCCTTGGGCAGCTTTTTGACCGTGTCATCAAGAATAGCTTTAACCTTTTTCTGGTCCAGCTTTCTGGGTTGTCCAGGTCTTGGTGCATCCCGAAGACCGCTCAGACCCTGTTCGGTGTAACGATTACGCCACTTGAATACCGTGGCCGTCGTGGTTCCCAGTTGCTCCGCAACGACTTTGGGTGATTCACCAGCATTCAGGGCCAAAACGATTCGTGCTCGCAGAACAAGATTCTGACTCAGCGTGCTTGTTCGCAACCAGCTTTCCAGCTCGAGTTGATCGTTTACCGTAAGATTAAAGGGTGCTGGTTTCCGGGCCAAAACAGAGTCTCCGAGCTCGTAAATAATAGCTCGAATTGTAGCACATTTTCGCTTAGGGATTAACCAGACGGAACACTAG
>NZ_JAJSPB010000112.1:0-714 GCF_021282325.1 Marinobacter sp. G11 | reverse complement strand
ATTACCAAACACCGGATGAGGTGTACTACCAACAACCCATGACCCTGGCAGCTTGAGCCGGGAATACAGCCGGATCAGAGCTTAACTGCACCTTCAGGCTGTCCAACTGATGGGGTCCACCTCAAATGGCGGCTACGGGCGACGACCCTTGCCGAGCTTTCGAGGGATTAGCCAAACAGCCCTTCAACGCTTTTAAAAAGCGCTTTGGGGTGTAGATATTTTTCTTATAGTTTGTCCGAAAAAACCTGAGCGTAGCCTCTGGCATGCTCCTCCGATCAAACCGATACCAGAGCTTTAATACACCCAGCAAGTCTCTCTTGCGTGCCCAGCTTCCGATAGAACGAGGGAGCAGATACAGAGGAAGAGCAGATCCAAAATCGATTATTTTGGGATCCCCGGAAGTCGAGCACAACACGTTACCAGAATTACCCAGGTCCAGATGGACAACGCCGTACCGATGCAACTGCTGCACAGATGCGTAGAGCTTCACGAAGAAATCTTCAGGAATCGCTGATTTTCTGAAGGCATCTTTCAAACCGATGCCATCGATATATCGATATGTGATCGTCCACGGATCGTCAGAACAACGTAAGCGTTCATTCCACGACGTAGTTGACCTACTTCACGTCACGCAGAGGCCTTAATAACTCCGGCGAGACCTTGTACTGTTTGGGGCCGTCCTCGGCCAGAACAATCACACTCTTGCGGTTGATC
>NZ_JAJSPB010000111.1:0-747 GCF_021282325.1 Marinobacter sp. G11 | reverse complement strand
TACCGGCGACGGCGCTGCACTCCGGTTATGACTTCGATTCTCTCCACCTTGGACACTCCTTTGCACTAGGTCTATGCCTAGGCCTTTGCTTCTACCAAGGTGTCCGGTTTAAATGGGGGCTACTACAATGACGATGTGGGCACTGAAGTTAAAGGTGGCTTGATATCCCTCGATCAGCTTATAGGGATGTCTATGACGCTGACACCAAAGCCCGACACGAGAGAACAATTCTTTGTTTCTCTTGAGCTTGTGTGTCCGCACCTTCCCAATTTTCGTCGTCATTATCCTTTCACGGTGAATGCCCAGGCGCAAAGAATTAGCCTCTATGCGTTCGAGGAAGATATTCAACAGATGTTGGGAACAACGTCCAATCAAGACGCATTTGTTCGCATTAGTGTCGAAACAGATCGCATCCTAAAACAGCTCAATATCGTTCGTTACGATGCCCGTCTTGAGGGCCCATCACCGGCAGGAAGGCTCGAAGTAGTTACAGATACTCTATGTGAATCAGAGAACTCAGTCAGAGTATCTGGCATGCGACTCGACGACCCCCGGGCAATTCCAGTTGAGGTTCCAGAGAGGGTATCCCAGGGCGTTGGAATGGGGGTATTCGAAATCCCACTGTCTGGCGTCAACTATCTTGTCCGGTCCGCGACAACTATGATGGCCGGTTGGGTGGTCTTACTTTTTACTCTTTCCAGCCTGCTTAAGCTGTTGCTGTCGTCGGTAGCTTTCCCCCTCTAATTC
>NZ_JAJSPB010000110.1:0-757 GCF_021282325.1 Marinobacter sp. G11 | reverse complement strand
TGAAGTGGACCCCGAAATTTGGACAGGTGCCTAAGCTCTGATTCATCATCTCCACAAGGAGGAGAATCATGAGCAAGAAACGCAAGCAATACAGCCCATCGTTCAAGTCCAAAGTTGCCCTAGCCGCCCTCAAGGGTGACCAGACCACATCTGAAATTGCCGCCCGGTTCCAGATTCATCCGACCATGGTTAGCACCTGGAAACGCGAGTTGTTGGAGAATGCTCCGGACCTCTTCGAAGGCAAAAAAAGGTCCGGCAAACAGTCCAACGAGCCCAGTTCTGACGAACTCTACCGCGAGATCGGCCGACTGACGGTGGAACGCGATTTTTTGTCGCGCAAGCTCGATCAGTAAGCCGTCAACGCCGGTTGGCGATGATCGAGCATGGTCATCCCCAAGTCAGCATTGTGCGCCAGTGCGAGTTGCTCAAACTGAGCCGCTCGTCGGTGTACTACGTCCCTCGTGAACAGTGTCAGGAGGATCTGGATCTGATGTACCTGATTGACCAGCAGCATCTGGAAACGCCGTACTATGGCTCTCGTAAGATGCGAGTCCATCTGGAGCGCAAAGGCCACCTGATAAACCGCAAGCGGGTTCAGCGCCTAATGCGCACCATGGGCATTCAGGCGGTGTATCCACGCCCCAGAACCAGCATTCCGGGCGACGGGCACAAAGTTTATCCGTACCTGCTCAAAGGGCTGAAAATCGACCGCCCCAACCAGGTGTGGGCAACGGATATTTCGTACGTGCCGCTGGCC
>NZ_JAJSPB010000010.1:0-110872 GCF_021282325.1 Marinobacter sp. G11 | reverse complement strand
AGATCAACCGCAAGAGTGTGATTGTTCTGGCCGAGGACGGCCCCAAACAGTACAAGGTCTCGCCGGAGTTATTAAGGCCTCTGCGTGACGTGAAGTAGGTCAACTACGTCGTGGAATGAACGCTTACTTGCGAAGAGAGTTAAAAAGCTCCAAGAAGATCACACAAAACTCTCGAATGAAGAATACGAGATCATCACGAGAGTTGCTAGCCAACTTCCCTATGCTCTGACCGAGCGTCAATTAGAGGCAGTCGAAAAGTCCCTCGCTTGCGGAATTAGCAGTATCACCGGGGGCGCAGGAACTGGGAAAACAACAGTGCTCAGCACAACACTGAGGTGCTACAGACTCCTTGGGTATGACATCAAAGCCATGGCCCTCTCCGGGCGAGCTGCCATGCGCCTTGAGCAGAGTATCGGAACGGAAACTAGCACGATTGCAAAATTTTTGAGGGAGGATCTTAAGGACGAAGGCGTTCCGACATTGGTAGTTATCGATGAAGCCTCGATGGTGGACATTAACTACCTGTACAAAATCGTGCTCAAGACCTCTCCAAGTACCCGCATACTGCTGGTTGGCGACCCATATCAGCTGCCTCCCATTGGGCCTGGTGTACCGTTTGCGGACATCTTAGCAGCGGAAGCAGCAGCAAACACCGAACTCAATATTGTAAAGCGTCAAGATGAAACAACTGGCATTCCAGTTTATTCAGCTGCGATACGCCAAGGCGAAGTACCTGAAAATTTCTCCACTGGAAAGATCTTTTTCCACGAACTGCAAGACCAAGGAGAGGCAGATAAAAACCTAGAGCTGATAGCACGCAAATGCAGCGAGCTGTATTCGCAAGCACCTGTTGAAAGCCGCGTCATTGCGCCAACGAAAAAGCTGACAGAAAAAATCAATCTGCTATGCCAAAGCCTCGTGAATCCTGAAGGCGAAAGCCTTTCTGTAGATTTGAACGCTGAATTTTTCGAAACTGATTTCAGGAGGCGAGATCCAGTTCTATTCACTAAGAACGATTACGACATTGGCGTTCAAAACGGGAGTCTTGGCCGTCTTGCGTCGGTTCAACAAGAAGACGCGAAGCTCGGAGAGGTAATTCTGGATGATTCTGGCGATGTGATTGATATCCACAAAACTCAGCTCGATAACATGGAGTTGGGTTATGCGATCACATTGCACAAAGCGCAGGGGTCACAGTTCCCGCGAGTCATAATTGCTCTGAGTAATTCCCGCATGATTGAGAGATCTTGGTTGTACACTGCGATAACTAGATCAGAAGCCGAAGTCCATATTGTGGGGCAAAGAGAGAAATTCATTGACTCGATTATAAAACCAAGCAAGCACTACGAGAGGAAGACGTTCCTTGGCCAGATACTTGAACCATTACGTACCACCCAGACATAGACGCTGAAAACGGTGCGTCTTACTCGTTTTATTTCAGTGACTCGTTGTACTTTGAAAGCATCTTGATTAGAGCTTTTCCGGACTGTTTCTCTGGCAACCTTTGCTTTCGCTCGACCAGTTGATGTCGATCTAGATCGAATGTTCGGACTTGGATTTCTTGAACAAGGCTGTAGCTAGCATTGAGCAATTCAATAACTTTATATGTTTCGAGTGAATGCCTCGTCACATCCCGATGCAAGAAGTGCTGAAGACTTTTGTGACCCAGATATTTATTTCGATAGGGTTTAACGTTCAGTTTGCATAGAAGGTCAGTAGTGGTTTTTTTGAGAGACTCCTCCCTAGGTGTAAGAGGGGTTCCGAAATTCTGAACAAAGTACCGTTGGCTGAGATTGGGTTCGTGCGCATCTCCTTCAGAATCGAACAATGCCGACAACCCGACTATTATTTCGGTGTTCAGCGCTTCTTGAAACATCCTGAACGTAGCCTGGTTGGCCTTGCCTAAAACCTCCAATGATTCCGTATGACAAAAGAGTTCATCATAGAGATAAACCTTTTTTTGAAGCGTGCGAACTTCCTTTAGATACGCAATGAACTCATCCATAAATATAACCGAAGCATTAGGCTACCATGCCCCTTAAAGTTACTGAGGAGCAAACAGATTGAAGGCCAAAGGCAGATCCGAAAAATTGTGGTGAAAAATTTTGTAACCGGTCTCACCTTTAATGCTCCCTAGTCGCAGGGAAACGCTCGATTGAGGGCGACAGCAGCAACCGTAGTTTGTTCTAAATGAAGAAATTGCGGATTATTCTCCAAAAATTTCACTATCACCTGTGCCAACTGTCGGTTATCAACCCCTTCCGGCCTACACGATTGGACACTTGAAAGCTGCTCTGAAGTCATGGGTTCAGTTCCCGTGGCATAATCAGACAGCCCCCGAACGTAGCCATAACAATAACCCATATCAAGACCTGCCAAAAATTGTGGCCCTTCGATATCACTGAAATCTGTAATCGCTAAAGCTCTCTTGCACTGCTCTAAAAACTCCTTGGTATTCGCGCTTGCAGATGAACAAGCCAAAACACCGATGATCAATAGCGCCAACCAACGATTAAAATTCATCGCACACCCCTTCCAAAAAAATTTCCCAGTCTGGACAAATAAGGATCAAGCCATCTTGGAATCCTGTACAACTGTAGCTTAGATTTAGCCGTTTGGTCGAATGATTCGGGGTCAAGGGGTTGGTGCGGCCCGCAGCTGCTGCGCAGCGAGGACTCGGCCCCTTGACGCCGCATACAGAGACACCCTTCTAAAGGGGTTGTAGCGATGCTGCAACCCCTGCCTCCCGGCGAGGGGTGGGGTCTGGGGCAAAGCCCCAGGGAAGGCCGAGCTAGGGCAACCAGCAAAGCGCCCTGGTTTTTTCGGCGCTAGCCGGACATTCACCAGTCTGGTCAGTATGGAAAGGTAGATCAGGTTAGGCGTTGTAAACGTGATACTTGAGGTACTTGCGAACCCGTTCAATTTCACCGGCCAGCATTAACTCGACGGCTGATACTCCATCAAATGCAGCGTTGGGGCGCTTGGGCCATTCGTAAGCGCGGGACTTGTCTTCAGAAAAAATAGACTGGAGGGATTCGAAAATTGAAAGTACAGCTATTTCATTCTCTCGATTACCGAGTAGCTGATCTCTCTGCTTTATGTCGAGACCCCAGCTAGACAGTACCCGCAATGCTAATTCACGCTGGGTTTCCTGGCCTACAGCTTCCATAGCGCCTCTCCATCAAAATCAGGTGGTAAGCCTTAGTATAGCTGAGAAAAACGCGTAGAGACGATCTGAGGCGGTTCTGGAGTGCGTTCAATGAAAGAGATGGGAGAGGAGAGAAGAAAATGGCGTCCCGTGTAGGACTCGAACCTACGACCCTCGGCTTAGCTTACCTACTACAGTTTTCACTGCCACTCCGAAGAGCGTTTGTGGTCTGGACTATACCTTCACCATGCAACCCTAGAGTTGTTTAGGTGGGAGCCGTCTAGTCTCTGCACCTTCCCAGCCTCTTTCGAATCTGGGCTTGGCTCAGGATTGCCATCAGCCGAACTGGAAGGTTTCCCTGAATTTGACTCCTGCCACCCAGCGGATTTCTCCGATGGGGCTCCTTTTGGACATTAGATGTCCAGCTTAAGGCCGATGCTCTATCCAGCTGAGCTAACGGGACGAACTTACCAAAAACTTGGTAACTCTTTGCGCGCCTTTGGTAACCTTACCAGCCCCCAAAGCCCCGTCACTCACTCACTCACCGAAAAATGGTAACTTTTTGGGGGTTTGTTATGCTCTATCCAGCTGAGCTACGGGCGCTTGACCGTTCGCCCACCTGAACATCCAGAAAAATGGTCGGGGTAGAGAGATTCGAACTCCCGACATCCTGCTCCCAAAGCAGGCGCGCTACCAGACTGCGCTATACCCCGTTAACTGAACAACAAGTGCCTCAGCAAAGTTGGCGCGCATATTACCGGCGCCTGAGGCATCCGTCAACACGGATTTTAAAAAACCTGCGTATAACGTTGATTCAGAAGACTGCCTGCCCCGGCAAAAGTTCCCTCCGGGAAGCTACATTGGCGTTCACGCCGAAGCATGAGACAATGCGCGGCCTCACTTCACCACTATTCATGCCCAACCGACAAGACGGAAACATGAGCGCCAAACTGATTAACGGAAAAGACATTGCCGCACAGGTCCGGCAGCGGGTTGCTGCCGGCGTGGAAGCCCGCAAACAGAAGGGGCTTCGTGTACCTGGCCTGGCCGTGGTCCTGGTCGGCAACGATCCCGCCTCGCAAGTTTATGTAGGCAACAAGCGCAAGGCTTGCGAACAGGCCGGTATCCTTTCACTGTCTTACGACCTGCCCGCAGACACCTCCCAGCAGGCTCTTGAAGCCCTGGTAGACGAGCTTAACGAAAACCCGACGGTAGACGGCATCCTGGTACAGCTTCCCCTGCCCTCACACCTGGACGCAGACCCGATCCTGGTAAAAATCCGGCCGGATAAAGATGTGGACGGCTTTCACCCCTACAACATCGGCCGCCTGATGCAGCGCAAGCCCGCCCTGCGCCCCTGCACACCGGCCGGCGTGATTACCCTGCTGGATTCCGTTGGCACACCCTATAAAGGCCAGCACGCGGTGATTGTGGGCGCTTCCAACATCGTCGGCCGCCCCATGTGCATGGAACTGCTGCTCAAAGGCGCCACCACCACCGTATGCCACCGCTTTACCGACAACCTGGAAAAGTTTGTCAGCGAAGCAGACATCCTGGTCGCCGCCGTGGGCAAACCGGGCATCATCAAGGGCGAATGGGTAAAACCCGGCGCTACGGTGATTGATGTAGGCATTAACCGGATGGCCAACGGAAAACTGTGTGGCGACGTGGACTTTGAGGTGGCAGCCGCGCGGGCCGCTTACATCACCCCGGTTCCCGGTGGTGTGGGGCCCATGACCATTGCCACGCTACTGGAGAACACCTTGTATGCGGCGGATGTGCTGCATTCGGAGGTCTAGATTCTTCGGAGACCGGCGCTTACAGAAGGGTGGGGTCGTACCCCCGCCGGGGGTACGACCCCCTTGTAGCCTGCAAGGCCCATAAAAAACCCCGCCGAGGCGGGGTTTTTTGTGTCCGGTCTTACTGACCGTACTTGGCTTTTGCCTTCTGACGATAGGCGTGCAGCAGCGGCTCGGTGTAGCCGGCCGGCTGTTCGCGACCTTTCAGAACCAGGTCCACAGCCGCCTGGAAGGCAATGCTGTCGTCGAAGTTCGGCGCCATGTTGCGGTACCCGGCATCGCCAGCGTTCTGCTTGTCGACCACGGCAGCCATGCGCTTCATGGTTTCCATGATCTGCTCTTCGGTGCAGATACCGTGGTACAGCCAGTTGGTCAGCAGCTGGGAAGAGATACGCAGGGTTGCGCGGTCTTCCATCAGGCCGATGTCGTTGATATCCGGCACTTTGGAGCAGCCAACACCGGAATCGATCCAGCGAACTACGTAGCCGAGAATGCCCTGGGCGTTGTTGTCCAGTTCTTGCTGGATGTCTTCGGCAGTCAGGGCAGACGGATCTTCCATCACCGGCACCGTCAGGATGTCCTCCAGGGACGCACGCTCGCGGTTAGCCAGTTCTTTCTGTACGTCGAACACATTCACCTGGTGGTAGTGCGTGGCGTGCAGGATAGCGGCAGTCGGAGACGGAACCCATGCCGTGTTGGCACCCGCTTTCGGATGACCGATCTTCGCTTCCAGCATGCCAGCCATCAGGTCCGGCATGGCCCACATGCCCTTACCGATCTGGGCAACACCAGACAGGCCGGTTTCCAGGCCGATGTCCACGTTCCACTGCTCGTAGGCGCTGATCCAGGCCGCCTGTTTCATCTCACCCTTACGGATAAACGGACCCAGCTCCATGGAGGTGTGAATCTCGTCGCCGGTACGGTCCAGGAAGCCGGTGTTGATAAACACGGTGCGCTCTTTGGCAGCGTGGATACAGGCTTTCAGGTTAACCGTGGTGCGACGCTCTTCGTCCATAATGCCGACTTTCAGGGTAAAGCGCGGCAGGCCAAGGGCATCTTCAACGCGGCCGAAGAATTCGTTGGTGAAGGCCACTTCTTCCGGGCCGTGCTGCTTGGGCTTAACAATGTACACAGAACCCTTGGTGCTGTTCTGGAACTTGCCGTCACCCTTCAGGTCGTGGATGGCAATCAGGGACGTAACCAGGCCGTCCATCAGGCCTTCCGGAATCTCGCTGCCGTCTTTCAGCAGGATAGCCGGGTTAGTCATCAGGTGGCCGACGTTACGAACGAACAGCAGGCTGCGACCCTTCAGGGTAACTTCGCTGCCGTCAGCACCGGTGTAGCTGCGGTCGCCATTCATGCGACGGGTCATCATCTGGCCGCCTTTCTCGAAGGACTCTTCCAGGTCACCCTTCATCAGGCCCAGCCAGTTTTTGTAGGCCAGCACCTTGTCGTCCGCGTCTACGGCAGCCACGGAGTCTTCGCAGTCCATGATGGTGGTCAGGGCTGATTCCATCAGAACGTCTTTAACGTTGGCACCGTCGTCTTTACCGATCGGATGGCTGGCATCGACCTGGATTTCGAAGTGCATGCCGTTCTTCACCAGCAGAACGCCGGTAGGTGCATCGGCAGCGCCGGTGTAACCCACAAAACCGGACTCGTCTTTCAGGCCGGTCACTTCGCCGTTCTGCAGTTTTACCGCCAGCTTGCCGCCGTCGATGTAGTATTTTGCGGCATCTTTATGGCTGCCGGAAGCCAGGGGTGCGGAGCCGTCCAGCAGGTTGCGGGCCCATTCGATAACCTTGGCACCACGAACCGGGTTGTAACCACGGCCTTTCTCGGCACCGCCTTCTTCAGAGATCGCATCAGTGCCGTACAGGGCATCGTACAGGCTACCCCAACGGGCGTTGGCAGCGTTCAGGGCAAAACGGGCGTTCATAATCGGCACAACCAGCTGCGGGCCGGCCATGGTGGCGATTTCCGGGTCTACGTTTGCGGTAGAAATTTTGAAATCCGCCGGCTCGTCAACCAGGTAACCGATCTCTTTCAGGAAAGCCTTGTACTCGGCCATGTCCAGCTTCTGGCCTTTATGGTCACGGTTCCAGGTGTCCATTTTTTCCTGGATCTCGTCGCGCTTGACCAGCAGGTCGCGGTTGCGCGGAGCCAGCTCGTTCACAATCTTGTCGAACTCGGCCCAGAATTTTTCAGCGTCAACGCCGGTACCCGGGATCGCTTCGTTGTTTACGAAATCGTACAGATTCTTGGCGATCTGAATGCCGCCAACTTGAACGCGTTCTGTCATCGTTGCTTGCCTCGATGGGTTATGTTTCCCGACTCCCCCTTAGCGCACCAGGTGCGGGGGCATTAGTATTTGAGCGGCGCATTGTACGTGAAAATCCCTACAAGGTCATTCCCACTCAGCACAATGCGACTTTATGTGTATCAACCGGATCTCAGGCGCGGCGCCAGGTGGTTCCTTCCCGGCTGTCATCCAGGATAATGCCCTTGTCCAGCAGCTCATCGCGAATGCGGTCTGCTTCAGCATAATCCTTTCCCTTGCGCGCGTCGGCGCGGGCCTGGATCATCGCCTCGATATCTTCCGCCGTCAGCTCACTGCCGGTATCCGCCTGGAAGAACGCTTCCGGGTCCTGCTGCAGCAAGCCCAGCACCGCACCCAAACGCACCAGCACGGCCGCACTGCGCTTGGCAGCCTCTTCGTCACCTTCCCGGCGCTGATGATTAATGTCATTAGCTACCGCGTGCAGCACAGCAATGGCGCCGGCAGTGTTGAAATCGTCGTCCATGGCCTCGGCAAACCGACGATCATGGTCGGATTCCGGCACATCGGCTTCTTTCGCCGGCGTGATGCCACGCAGGGCGTGATACAGCTTGGTCAGCGTGCGGCCAGCTTCGGCCAGGTTGTCTTCTGAATAGTCCACCTGGCTGCGGTAGTGGCTGGACACCAGGAAGTAGCGCACCACTTCCGCCGGGTATTTTTCCAGGATCTCGCGAATGGTGAAGAAGTTGCCCAGAGACTTGGACATCTTCTCTTTGTTTACACGAATGGCGCCGGCATGCATCCAGGTGTGCACAAACTTGTGGCCGGTGGCGCACTCGGACTGGGCAATCTCGTTCTCGTGGTGCGGAAACAGCAGGTCCGGGCCGCCGCCGTGGATATCGAAGGTATCCCCCAGGCACTTGGTGGACATGGCAGAGCACTCGATGTGCCAGCCCGGGCGACCTTCACCCCAGGGCGACTGCCAGCTCACCTCGCCCGGCTTGGCAGTTTTCCACAGGGCAAAGTCCGCCGGACTGCGCTTGGCTTCCTGCACGTCCACACGGGCACCCGCCAGCAGGTCTTCCAGTTTCTTCTTGCTGAGCTTGCCGTAATCCGGGAACGAATCCACCGCAAAGTACACATCGCCGTTGTCAGCCGCATAGGCGTGGCCACCGGAAATCAGGGTCTGGATCATGGCGATGATATCGTCGATGTACGCCGTCGCCCGGGGCTCGTCACTGGGTGCCAGCACGCCCAGGCGGGCTTCATCCTCATGCATGGCGTGGATCATGCGCTCGGTCAGGTCGGTGTAGACCTCGCCGTTTTCATCAGCCCGACGCAGGATCTTGTCATCAATATCGGTAATGTTTCGCACGTAATGCACGTCATAGCCACGGTGGCGCAGGTACCGAGTAATCACATCGAAAGCCACCAGCACCCGGGCATGCCCCAGGTGGCAGTAGTCGTAAACCGTCATACCGCACACGTACATGCGCACCTTGCCCGGCTCGATGGTTTTGAAGTCTTCCTTTTGCTGCGTCAGCGTGTTGTAAATGCGCATTACTTGCCTCCCTTACCCCAGGAATCCCTCAGGGTCACGGTACGGTTGAACACCGGCTTGCCGGCCTTGGCGGTCAGTTCCTGGTCGCAGAAGAAATAGCCTTCCCGCTCGAACTGGTAAGGCAGGTCGGTACGCGGCTCGGCCAGGCTTTTCTCTACCCGCGCGCCTTTCAGCACCACCAGGGATTCCGGATTCAGGTGGTCCAGGAAGTCGCCTTCCTTGTCGCTGTCCGGATTCTCGTGGTTGAACAGGCGGTCGTACAGATTGATGTCGGACTCAACGCTGTCACTGGCCGACACCCAGTGAATCACGCCGTTAGGCTTGTAGCCTTCGGGGTTCACGCCCAGGGTGTTGGGATCGTATTCGCACTTCAGCTCGACAATTTCGCCGCTGTCATCACGCACAACCTCTTTGCAGGTCATCACATAACCACCGCGCAGGCGCACCGCCTGCTCCGGGGCCAGCCGCTTCCACTTGCGTGGCGGCTCGATCACGAAGTCTTCCCGGTCGATGTACAGGGTCTGACTCCAGGTCACTTCCCGCTCACCCATCTCCGGCTTCTGCGGATGCACCGGCAGGGTCAGGGTTTCAACCTGGTCGGCCGGGTAGTTGGTCAGGGTCACCTTGAGCGGGCGCATCACGCACATGGCGCGGGGCGCCCGGTCGTTCAGGTCTTCACGAATGGCATATTCCAGCATGCCCACATCCACGGTGCCGCCGGCCTTGTTCACACCGATCATGTCGCAGAAACTGCGGATGGATTCCGGGGTGTAACCGCGGCGACGCATGCCGGAAATAGTCGGCATCCGGGGATCGTTCCAGCCGTCGACCACGTTTTCGTCCACCAGCCGCTTCAGCTTGCGCTTGCTGGTGATGGTGTAGTTCAGGTTGAGCCGGGCAAATTCGATCTGGCGCGGGTGGCACGGAATGGTGATGTTATCCAGCACCCAGTCGTACAGCGGCCGGTGATCTTCAAACTCCAGGGTACACAGGGAATGGGTAATCCCTTCCAGGGCATCGGAAATCGGGTGGGTAAAGTCGTACATCGGGTAGATGCACCACTTGCTGCCGGTCTGGTGGTGGTCGGCATAGCGAATGCGGTACAGGATCGGGTCCCGCATGTTGATGTTCGGGGAGGCCATGTCAATCTTGGCCCGCAACACCAGCTCGCCGTTCTGGAACTTGCCGTCGCGCATATCCCGGAACAACTGCAGGCTCTCTTCCACCGGACGGTCACGGTAAGGGCTGTTCTTGCCAGGCTCTTTCAGGGAACCCCGGTACTCAGCCATCTGTTCGGCATTCAGCGCGCACACATAGGCCTTGCCCTTCTGGATCAGCTCTTCCGCGAATAAATACAGCTGGTCAAAGTAATCGGAAGCGTAGAGTACTTCGTCTGCCCATTTGTAACCCAGCCACTCGACATCCTGCTTGATGGCGTCGATATACTCCTGGCTTTCTTTTTCCGGGTTGGTGTCATCAAAGCGCAGGTTGCATTCGCCACCGAAGGTTTCGGCAATGCCGAAATTCAGGCAAATGGACTTGGCGTGACCAACGTGCAGATATCCATTGGGCTCCGGCGGAAAACGGGTAACGACCGTGCCGGTGTGCTCGCCCTTGGCGATGGCATCTTCGATCAGGCTTTGAATAAAGTTGTGGGCTTTCTTCGACTCGGCGCTCATACAATCTCTGTCAACGGGGGATGAAACATGGGAGCAATCCGAAGGCTCCGTGAAACCGCCTATTATACTCACAAATAGTCTCAGGACTCATGCACACAACGAAACTCTTCAGTACAATAGCGACTTTGATCATTCCGACCTCAAACTACAGGAAGCCCTGATGATTCTGCTGAAAACCAACCTCGGTGATATCAAACTGGAACTGGACTACCAAAACGCGCCGGAAACCGCCAAGAACTTCGAACAGTATGTTCGTGAAGGTTTCTACGATGGCCTGATCTTCCACCGGGTAATCAGCAATTTCATGATCCAGGGCGGCGGCTTCGAGCCGGGCATGACTCCGCGCAAAACCCGCGAGCCGATCCAGAACGAAGCCGACAACGGCCTGAGCAACAAAACCGGCACCATCGCCATGGCCCGCACCATGGACCCGCACTCCGCAACTGCCCAGTTCTTCATCAACGTGCAGGACAACGGCTTCCTGGACCACACTGCCAAGAATGCCGAAGGCTGGGGTTACTGCGTGTTCGGTAAGGTTGTTGACGGCATGGACACGGTGAATCAGATCCGCGCCGTTCGCACCACCATGAACGCCGGCCACCAGGACGTTCCCTTCGAGGACGTGGTTATCGAGAAGGCCGAGGTTCTGGAGGACGCGTGACCACGCTGTTTATCTCCGACCTGCACCTGGAAGAATCGCGCCCGGACATCACGGGCGCTTTTCTCGGGTTCCTGAAAACCCACGCCATGGGTGTGGAGCAGCTGTACATTCTGGGCGACTTCTTTGAAGCCTGGATTGGCGACGACGAACGCACGCCGCTACAGGAACAGGTAGCCGCAGCGCTCCGTGAAGTACGGGACAGCGGCACAGAGATTTTTCTGATGCACGGCAACCGTGACTTCCTGATCGGCAACGACTACTGCGAGCGGGCCGGCGCCACCTTGCTGGACGACCCCACCGTGATAGACCTGTACGGCACCCCTGCCCTGCTGATGCATGGCGACAGCCTGTGCACCGCCGATGTGGAATACCAGAAGTTCCGGGCCAACATGCGCAATCCGCAGATGCAGAAAATGATGCTGGCCCGCCCACTGGAAGACCGCCAGCAGATGGCGCGACAGCTGCGCCAGATGTCCATGGCCAAGAATCAGGGCAAAGCCGAAGACATCATGGATGTCACGCCCGAAGAAGTGGTGAAAGAGCTTGAACATCATGGCGTACAGCTGATGATCCACGGCCACACTCACCGCCCGGCCATCCATGACCTGGAAGCCAACGGCGAACCCGCCCGGAGGATTGTTCTGGGTGACTGGGACACGCACGTTTGGTGGCTGGAAGCCCGTTCAGGACAGGAACCGGAACTGAAGAAAGTCCCGCTATGATTCGGGGCCGCCCGCCGGCTCCCGATAGGTTTCCAGCCGCTTCAGCCAGCCTGGCAGCCAGCGTTCCCGCTCAATCGGATTCTCGGCATTCTCTGCCCGCCGGGTAAGCACTCGGCCGGCGGCTTCCCGGAACGACTGCAGTTCCGTTTTATCACCGGCCGCGTCCATCTCCAGCAATACCTGCAACAGCCCCCAGCCTTGGCCCTGGTAACGCTCACCTTCTGCCAGCCCCTCTCCCTTGAAGTTCACATAATCCATAAGGGCGTATACGCCGCCGGGAGTGGCACTCAAGGCTTCCAGATGAGCACTTACCTGCTCCTGGCGATTCTCCGGAGCGGCCTCCACGATCTTGCCCAGAGATTCCGCTGCCCGTCGAAAAATGAACTCCGCCTGAAGCCCCTGGGTTCCGGCCAGAAACTCTCTCAACTCGGCAATCCTGGCAGAATCTTCCAGGGCGAGAAACGCAGCCCGGTCGGGCCAGGGCGCATCGAAGGGCTCGAGGTTGCGCAACCAGTCTGGCACCTTGGCCTGGCGTTGCACCATGTAGCGGATAAGCTGGGGAAAACTTTCTGTGAATCGACCCTCTCCCCCCTCCGGATACCAGATAAAATGCCCGATACCCAGAGACGGAAAGGCTTCGCCTTCATTCCAATGCACCAGGCAGTCAAACCGGCTGGCGCATTCGTTGGCGAAGATTTTCTGGCCCACCCAGTCCAGCTGGGCAGGCTTGAGGGCCAGCGAGTCCGCCGTCACCGGGTCCCGGTCCGCATCGCACCCGGACAAGGGCAGCAGCATGGCCGTCAGCAACAGCGAAATCAGTGGCTTCATTACTGCTCTACAAATGCCCGTTCGATAACATAGTGGCCCATGTCGCCGCCACGGGCTTCTTTAAAGCCCATGTCGTTGAGGATGTTGCAGGTATCCTTGAGCATGCTCGGGCTGCCGCAAATCATGAAGCGGTCCTGCTCGATATCGAAGTCCGGCAGGCCCAGATCCCGCGTGATCTTGCCGGTTTTCATGGCTTCAGTCAGGCGGCCCTGGTTGCGGAACGGCTCCCGGGTAACGGTCGGGTAGTACAGCAGCTTGCCGGACACCATCTCGCCAAAGAATTCATTCTCCGGCAATTCGTCGATCTCTTGCTGGTACGCCAGCTCAGACACGTAGCGCACGCCGTGGGTAAGGATCACCTTATCAAAGGCTTCGTACACTTCCGGGTCTTTGATTATGCTCATAAACGGCGCCAGTCCGGTACCGGTGCTAATCAGCCACAGGTTGCGGCCCGGCAACAGGTTATCCAGCACCAGGGTGCCGGTGGGCTTGCGGCTGACCAGGATCTCGTCACCTATCTTGATCTGCTGCAGGCGGGAAGTCAGCGGGCCATCGGGCACTTTGATAGAGAAGAACTCCAGTTCTTCCTCGTAATTGGCACTGGCAATGCTGTAGGCACGCATCAGCGGCTTGCCATCGGTTTCCAGACCGATCATCACAAAGTGGCCGTTCTTGAAACGGAAGGCCGGGTCCCGGCTGGTTTTGAAACTGAACAAGGTGTCGTTCCAGTGATGCACACTGGTCACGGTTTCTTTCATCATATTGCTCATGGAGCCCTCGCCAGATTATTTGCGGTCAGTCATCAATTGGTAACCAGTTTAACCTTTTGCTTGAAATCGACAAAACAGGCTGTTCTCATAAACCTGTTCGATTTTATCGATAATATGGCCCCACCCATTAAAAAAGCCGCAACAGTGCCGGACCAATCATGAAATACAGTTTCCGTCAGCTCGAAGTCTTCCTTGCCGCCGCCCACTTCCAGAACATCACCCGGGCTGCGGAATCCCTGGCCATGTCGCAGTCGGCTGCCAGCAGTGCCCTTAAGGAACTGGAAAACCAGTTCGACATCCAGCTGTTCGACCGTGTAGGCAAGCGCCTGCAGCTGAACGAGCTGGGCAGGCTGTACCGGCCCAAGGCCGAGTCCCTGCTGGCCCAGGCCACCGAACTGGAACGGGCCCTGAGCAAGCACTCGGAAGTCGGCGCCCTGAAAGTGGGTGCCACACTGACCATAGGTAACTATCTGGCCGTTGGCGTGATGGCCCAATACATGAATACCCCTACCCGGCCGAAAGTATCGCTGGAAGTGGCTAACACCAGCACCATCGCAAAGCGGGTCAGGGACTTTGAGCTGGACATCGGTTTGATTGAAGGCGAGCTACAAGCATCGGAACTGGAGGTGATCCCCTGGCGGGAAGACCGGCTGGTGGCCTTCTGCTCCCCTACCCACCCGCTGGCAGCAAAGGGCGAACTGACCGACGACGACCTGCGCGCCGCCACCTGGATTTTGCGGGAACAGGGCTCCGGCACCCGCCAGAGCTTCGAGCGCGGCATGCACGGCCTGCTGCCAGACCTGAACGTATTGCTGGAGCTGGAGCACACCGAAGCCATCAAGCGCGCCGTGGAAGCGGACCTGGGCATCGGATGTCTGTCAGAAGTGGTACTGGCCGATGCCTTCAAACGCGGCAGCCTGGTGCCCCTGAAAGTGCCCCACCGGCAGTTTGACCGGCATTTCTACTTCATCCTTCATAAGCAGAAATACCGAAGTGCCGGGATTGCCCGGTGGATGACCTTATGCCAGGAGCTTTAAGAACTTTTTGCCAAAGGCCCGCTATGAAACCGGAACTCCGAATCCGGCTCTTCAATCAGCCGCTGCTCGATGGCCATAAACTCCGCCACCCGCTCATCCACCGGACCGCTGTTGGCCTGTACCGCCAGCTTCAGGTAATCCTGGTAATGCCGCGCTTCGGATTTCAGCAGGCTGTTGTAGAACTCCGCCAGCTTCTCATCCAGGTGCGGTGCCAGGGCTGCGAAGCGCTCGCAGGAGCGGGCTTCGATGATGGCACCGACAATCAGCACATCCACCAGGCGGCCTGGATCGTCCTTGCGCACGGCTTCGCGCAGGCCGGCGGCATAGCGGGCCGGCGTCAGGTGGGTGTAGGCCACACCCCGCTTGTTCATGATTGCCAGCACCTGCTCGAAGTGCCGTAGCTCTTCCCGTGCCAGGCGGGACATTTTTTTCAGCAGGTCGGTGTTGTCCACATACCGGTACATCAGGCTCAGGGCGGTGGAGGCTGCTTTCTTTTCGCAATGGGCGTGGTCAATCAGCATCAGGTCCTGGTTGGCCAGGGCGTTCTCGATCCAGCGCGATGGCGTTCGGCAGGGCAGGAAATCGTGTATCTCTTGCAGGGCTTCGTTCATGGCTTTGGCAACGGTCCGGTTCAACAAGCGCGGGAGTATAACGCACCTAACAGAACTCTCCGACCTCTGTCCAACTTAACTTTATAAGGGCTTTCCTATAGAATGCAGCGCCAGATCAAGGAGTCTCTGAATAAATCCTGAAACCCCATCGGTGATTTGAGGCCTTATTCAGAGGCTCCTGCGGCCTTTTCGCCAAAAAACTCCCGCCGGGCACCACGCCCACAGCGCGGA
The DNA here is from genome assembly GCF_021282325.1 of Marinobacter sp. G11. Classification (NCBI taxonomy): domain Bacteria; kingdom Pseudomonadati; phylum Pseudomonadota; class Gammaproteobacteria; order Pseudomonadales; family Marinobacteraceae; genus Marinobacter; species Marinobacter sp. G11. The sequence goes on along the minus strand of NZ_JAJSPB010000010.1, from coordinate 95,547 downwards.
ACATTCCAACTGATGAGGGTCCATATCGTGTTAGAAGCCTATCGTGAACACGTTGCTGAACGTGAAGCCCTGGGTATCCCGCCCAAGCCCCTGAACCCCGAGCAGACTGCTGGTCTGATCGAGCTGCTGAAGAACCCGCCGGCTGGTGAAGAAGCCACCCTGGTTGACCTGCTGGAAAACCGCGTTCCGCCGGGAGTGGACGAAGCCGCTTACGTAAAAGCTGCGTTCCTGACCGCGATCGTTAAAGGCGAAGCTGCTTCCCCGCTGATCGACAAGAAGAAGGCTGTCCAGCTGCTGGGCATGATGCAGGGCGGCTACAACATCGCTACCCTGGTCGACCTTCTGGACGACAGCGAACTGGCCGAACTGGCTGGTGAAGAACTCAAGCACACTCTGCTGATGTTCGACGCGTTCAACGACGTTAAAGAAAAGATGGACGCCGGCAACGCCGTTGCCAAGTCTGTTGTTGAGTCCTGGGCCAACGCCGAGTGGTTCACCAACAAGAACAAGGTTCCCGAAAGCACCAAGATGGTGGTGTTCAAGGTAACCGGCGAAACCAACACCGACGACCTGTCTCCGGCTCCGGATGCCTGGTCCCGCCCGGACATCCCGCTGCACGCCCGCGCCGCCTATAAGATGGAACGCGACGGCCTGAAGCCGGAAGAGCCCGGCGTAACTGGCCCGATGAGCCAGATCGAAGAAATCAAGTCCAAGGGCCTGCCGGTTGCCTTCGTAGGTGACGTAGTCGGTACCGGTTCTTCCCGTAAGTCTGCCACCAACTCTGTTCTGTGGTTCTTCGGCGACGACATCCCGGGCGTGCCGAACAAGCGTGCCGGCGGTGTGTGTATCGGTAACAAGGTTGCCCCGATCTTCTTCAACACCATGGAAGATGCCGGCGCCCTGGTTTTCGAAGCACCTGTAGACAACATGAACATGGGCGACGTGATCGAAATCCGCCCGTACGAAGGCAAGATCCTGAACGAAGCCGGCGAGACCATCTCCGAGTTCAAGTTCAAGTCTGACGTCATCCTGGACGAAGTTCAGGCCGGCGGTCGTATCCCGCTGATCATCGGCCGTGGCCTGACCGCCAAGGCGCGTACTGCACTGGGCATGGGCCCGACAGACCTGTTCCGCCTGCCGAAAGATCCGGAAGCCGGCACCAAGGGCTTCACCCTAGGCCAGAAGATGGTCGGCAAGGCCTGCGGCCTGGAAGAAGGCCAGGGCGTGCGTCCGGGCACCTACTGTGAGCCGCACATGACCACCGTTGGTTCCCAGGACACCACTGGCCCGATGACCCGTGACGAGCTGAAAGACCTGGCGTGTCTAGGCTTCCAGGCTGACCTGGTTATGCAGTCCTTCTGTCACACCGCCGCTTATCCGAAGCCGGTTGACGTTGAAATGCAGCACACCATGCCGGACTTCATCCGCACCCGTGGCGGTGTTTCCCTGCGTCCGGGCGACGGTATCATCCACTCCTGGCTGAACCGCATGCTGCTGCCGGACACCGTGGGTACCGGTGGTGACTCCCACACCCGTTTCCCGATGGGCATCTCCTTCCCGGCCGGTTCTGGCCTGGTCGCGTTTGCTGCAGCCACCGGTGTTATGCCGCTGGATATGCCGGAATCCGTTCTGGTTCGCTTCAAAGGCGAAATGCAGCCGGGCATCACCCTGCGTGACCTGGTACACGCCATTCCGCTGTACGGCATCAAGAACGGCATGTTGACCGTTGAGAAGAAAGGCAAGATCAACGAGTTCTCTGGCCGCATCCTGGAAATCGAAGGTCTGGAGCACCTGACCGTTGAGCAGGCGTTCGAATTGTCTGACGCTTCTGCTGAGCGCTCTGCTGCCGGTTGTACCATCAACCTGTCTGAAGAGTCTGTTGCCGAGTACCTGCGCTCCAACATCGTGATGCTGCGCTGGATGATTGCTGAAGGCTACGGCGATGCACGTACCCTGGAGCGTCGCGCCCAGCAGATGGAAGAGTGGCTGGCCAATCCGAAGCTGATGCGTGCTGATGCAGATGCAGAATACGCCCACGTGGTCGAAATCGACCTCGCCGACATCAAAGAGCCGATCGTGTGCTGCCCGAACGACCCTGACGATGCCAAGTTCCTGTCCGAAGTGGCTGGCGACAAGGTAGACGAAGTGTTCATCGGTTCCTGCATGACCAACATCGGTCACTTCCGCGCTGCCGGCAAACTGCTTGAGCAGAACAAAGAGCCGCTCAAGACCCGTCTGTGGATGTCTCCGCCCACCAAGATGGACCAGCAGCAGCTGATGGAAGAAGGCTACTTCAACACCTACGGCACCGCCGGTGTTCGCACCGAGATGCCGGGCTGCTCCCTGTGCATGGGTAACCAGGCACGTGTAGCTGCCAAGTCTACGGTTCTGTCTACCTCTACCCGTAACTTCCCGAACCGTCTGGGTGATGGTGCCAACGTGTACCTGACCTCTGCGGAACTGGCAGCTGTGGGCGCGGTACTGGGCAAACTCCCGACTCCGGCGGAGTACATGGAGTACGCAAAGGACCTGAACAGCATGTCCAAAGAGATCTACAAGTATCTCAACTTCGACCAGATGGAAGAGTACACCCAGAAGGCATCTGAGGCTTCCGTAGCCTGAGACCCTCTGAGGTAGCTTTACCTCTGATCTGAAACGCCAGCCTTCGGGCTGGCGTTTTTTTATGCCCCAGGTTTACCCAAATAATTGTTTTTCAGGAAATCCGGTGCCGCTGTTACCGGCCCTAAACTCAGGCTCGGGAGTTTTGCCGGCCCCGCGGCGGGGGAGCCTTTTCTTCCGGGAAAAACAACTCGCTTCGCTCAGACATCTTTTTCCCGGAAGAAAAGGCTCCCCCACCCCGTGGCCAGCGCAGAACCATGTGTGGGTTTCAGGTACAAAAAAGGGCTCCCCTTGGGGAGCCCTTGTCAGAACACTGATGTGAATCAGTGGATTCTGTTACCGCTGGATATGCTGGTACTCACCAGAATCCTTGGTGGCCAGGCTGACCACTACGATGGCAATGAAGGCGGCAACGAAACCAGGGATGATTTCATATACGCCCGGGCCACCCATGAAGCTGCCGTTCCAGCCCAGGGAGATCCAGATCATTACAGTCGCAGCACCCACGACCATACCGGCAATGGCACCGGCGCCGTTGGTGCGGGACCACATCAGGGACAGCAGGATCAGCGGGCCGAAGGCGGCACCGAAGCCTGCCCAGGCGTTACTGACCAGGGCCAGAACCTGGGAGTTCGGGTCAGAGGCGATGACCGCAGCTACCAGACCAACGGCTACAACGCAGGCACGGCCGACGTTTACGCACTCTTTGTCAGTCGCTTCTTTGCGCAGGAACAGGCGATAGAAATCCTCTGTCAGTGAGGAAGACGATACCAGCAGCTGACTGGAGATGGTGCTCATGACCGCCGCCAGCAGGGCTGCGTAAAGGAAGCCGGTGATCAGCGGGTGGAACAGCAGATCAGACAGGATGATGAAGATGGTTTCCGGGTCGGCGATGTCCATACCGTTACGAACGGCGTACGCACGGCCGAAGATACCCAGGGAGATGGCACCGATCAGGGAGATCGCCATCCAGCCCATACCGATGTTACGGGCGGTCGGAACGTCTTTCAGGGAGCGGATAGCCATAAAGCGCACAATGATATGCGGCTGGCCAAAGTAGCCAAGACCCCAGGTAACCGCTGACAGCCAACCGATAAAGGTCAGGCCTTCGGTCCAGGACAGCAGGGTCGGGTCGACGCTGTTCAGGGTTTCAGAAGCCTGGGCGAAGCCGCCACCGCCTTCACCGAACAGAACCACCGCCGGCATGATCACCAGTGCCAGCATCATGATGCAACCCTGCACGAAGTCGGTCATGCTCACTGCCAGGAAACCGCCTACTACGGTGTAAGCCAGAACCACGCCGAGGGTGATTACAATACCTACTGCATAATCGCTCAGGCCGCCGAAGTTGAAGATGCCGGCAAAGGCACTTTCAAACAGCTTGCCGCCGGCAACCAGGCCGGATGCGGTGTAAACCGCAAAGAAGATAACGATAACAATGGCAGACACGGTTCTCAGGGACAGAGCCTGAGTCGGGAACCGGTTTGCAAGGAAAGACGGGATGGTGATGGCGTTACCGTAGTGAACGGTTTGTTCCCGCAGGCGGGGTGCCACCAGAACCCAGTTAAAGAATGCACCCACAAACAGGCCGATACCGATCCAGGCTGAAGCCAGACCGGATACATACAATGCCCCGGGCAGACCCAGAAGCAACCAGCCACTCATATCGGAAGCACCGGCAGACAGTGCCGCTACTTTCGGGCTGAGTGCCCGCCCACCGAGCATGTAATCTTCAGATGAAGACGTAGATCTCTGCATTGCATAAATGCCAATGGCAATCATGATTGCAAAGTACGCAAATAGACTGATCCAAACGCCAATAGCCATAAGGCTCCTCCGGTTTAAGTGAGTCGGACCTCGGTCCGCTCTCAGAGCACAGCGCCGGCACGTGGCCTGCAGACTGCACTGTTTTTCTTGTTTACCTGAAATCTTCCTGACTGGAGCGGGACTTACCCGCACGGATACTCCTTCACTATAGTCGACCGCCGCTGGTTTGCGACAATCGCCTACCCTGCTTCCGCAAGGCGGGAATACAGACGCTATAAGTTAGTATTACTACGGATTCCCGGCTTACAAAATCCTACGATTGTTTTGCACAATCCTACGGGACTGTCGGTTTTACGGGCAGATCAGGCTACCCGGTCACCAATCTGTAACCGGGACGGGGTCGTTCCCTTGTATTTGCGCAGGGCATTGGTGAGTGCGCTCTGGGAGGAAAAGCCGGTCCGGTAACTGATTTCAGACACCGAGAGGGACGTTGACGACAACAGGCGCACGGCCTGGTCGAGTCGGGTCTGTATCAGAAACTGATGCGGGGTAATGCCCGACACTTCTCGGAACACTTCGTGGAAACGGCTGGTACTCAGGCAGGCTTCCCGGGCCAGGTCCTGCACGGTGATCTTCCGGTGCAGGTTATCGACGATATACCGGCGAATGGCGTCAGGGCTGATGCTGTGCCGGCTGGCACGGGTGGCCTGCCTGTCTACAATCCGGTCGGCCATGGAATACAGGATACTGGCCGCAAGGTGCCGGTGCAGGGGCTCGTTATCCGGGGAGCGGTCGAATTCTCCGGCGGCAAACTGCACAAGGCCCTGCAGCCGGTTGTCCATCTGGATAGTGCGGGGCTTCTCGAAGACCTCGGCCATGCGTTCGTAGTCGGCATGGGCCGGGGAATCCAGGACAGGGCTCAGCGGGTCCAGGTTAATCACCAGCACGTGGTTCTCGTGGTCCCCGCAGTAGTCGTGCCGGGCTTCGGTTGGCACCAGGCAGGCTTTCCAGGTATCCAGAAACGAACCCACGCCGTCGACACTCAGTTCGGCAGCGCCACGCACGCCCACCACAATCTGGTGATGTTCGTGATGGTGTTGGTGTGAATTGACCGGCAGTTTCAGAAGCTTTGCGTCAAGCATTCAAGCTGCACGCCTTTAATCGAGAATGTGTTGCAATTAAAGCAGATCGCGACAGAAAGTGCACGAAATCAACTATCAACGCGGGCAAGGCCCGACAGCAATGCCGTCACACTTTCCGAAACCTGCGCCAGGGGCAAGGCGGCATTCACAACATGGTATTGCATGGGTGCAGCGGTCGCCCGGGCCAGGTAGGTATCTCGAATCCGCTGGAAAAAGGCCAGCTCTTCCTGCTCGAACCGGTCCAGTTCGCCCCGTTTCTTTGCGCGGGCCATGCCGGTTTCTACCGGTGCGTCCAGAAGGACAACATGGTCCGGCCGCACATCGCCCTGCACCAGGGTTTCCAGCAGCGCTATGCGCTCCTCAGGCACTCCCCTGCCCCCTCCCTGATACGCGAAGGTGGCATCGGTAAAGCGGTCACACAACACCCACTTGCCTGCGGCCAGTGCCGGCAGAATCCGGTTGTGCAGGTGCTGGGCACGGGCGGCGAACATCAGCAGCAGTTCGGTGGTTTCATGCACCGGTTCTTCCCTGGGGGCCAGCAACAGCTCCCGGATCTTTTCCGCCATGGGCGTGCCACCCGGCTCCCGGGTAACCACCACATCAATCCCCAGCGATGTCAGCGTGTCTGCCGCGTTCTGCAACTGGGTGGATTTACCAACCCCCTCGGTGCCCTCAAAGGTAATAAAGCGGCCTCTGGCAGCCATCAGTTTTCCTCGTTGTCATCTGCGCCGGCATCCGGTGCCGGGAAGGATCGGTAATCTTCTCTGCGGTTCAGCTGGAACTCCCGGACCGCTTTCTGGTGTTCGGCCAGGGTGCGGGAGAACGTGTGGCTGCCGTCACCACGGGCTACGAAGTACAGGGCGTCGCCGTCGTCCGGGTGCAAGGCGGCATGTACCGAATCCCGGCCGGGCAAGGCAATGGGCGTGGGTGGCAGGCCGTCAATCCGGTAGGTGTTATAGGGCGTGTAGGCGCGCAGGTCCCGGGTACGGATACGGCCGTCGTAGCTGTCACCCATGCCGTAGATCACCGTCGGGTCGGTCTGCAGGCGCATGCCTTTCTGCAAGCGGCGCACAAACACACCGGCCACCTGCTGCCGCTCATAGGCTACACCGGTTTCCCGCTCGACAATCGAGGCCATGATCAATGCTTCGTAGGGGGAGCTATAGGGCAAGCCTTCTTCCCGGTTCTCCCACTCTTCTTCAAGGACAGCCGTCATCCGCTTATAGGCGCGTTTGAGGATATCCAGGTCGGTCTCGCTACCACTGAACATGTAGGTATCCGGGAAGAACCAACCCTCAGGGTGTTGGCCTTCGGCGCCAACGGCTTCCATAACCTGCTCGTCAGTCCAGTCTGTGGTTTCTTTCCGGAGCCGTCTGGAGTTGGCCAGGGCGGTTCTCATGTCAGAGAAGGTCCAGCCCTCAATAAACTGGACGGACCAGAGTTTCACCTTGCCCTGTACCATGGTGTCGAGCATGGCCAGTGGCGTCATCCCCGGTTGAAGTTCGTAGTCACCGGCTTTGATACGGGTCTGTTCCGGGTTCAGGCGGCCGTATAGCTTTAACCAGAGCGGATCGCTGACCAGGCCGTCGTCCGACAGCTTCTGCGCCAGCCGGCCAAAGGAGGTGCCCTGCTCTACACTGAACAACACCGGCTCATCCAGGGCAACCGGTTGCTTCAGGGTCTGCAGGCCCTGCCATAGCCACAAACCAGCGCCAGCCGCCGCCAGAACCGCGAGGGCCACAATCAGAATCAGTAACTTCCTGAACACACGCATTATTCCAAAGTTGTGGAGAGATGGCAGATTGTCGCAAGGCACCGCTCTGCAGGCAAATCCTGGCCCGCCAGGTTGCGAACCCTCACTACCCCGAGCACGCTGTTGGTGAGGTACAGGCCCCGGCAAACTTCCGGCTGCAACTGTTCCCTGGTGATGGGTGCTTCCCGGAAAGGCTCCCCGGCCTGCTGCAAGCGCTCGATAACCAGCTGGCGCATAACACCGGCCACGGCTACGGAATTCGCGGGGGGTGTTATCCAGCCTTCATCGGTGAGTACAAACAGATTGGTTCGGGTGCCCTCGACAATATGCCCTGCGGCATCTGCCATCAGCACCTCAAAGCAGTCGCCGGAGAGCTCCCGGGCTGCCATCACCTGTTCCAGGCGATTGAGGGATTTGATACCGGCCAGCAAGGGATTGACCGTAAGGAGTACTGATGAGAACCCCGCCACCACGCCGGCAGAATCGGGCATCGGCGGCGCATCGGAACAGGAAACCAGCAGGTTGGGCTCCATGCCGCCCCCCGGGCGATAGCCTCTCCCACCCGCACCACGGGTCAGGATCAACTTCAGGACCCACACCTTCCCGGGGCTTCCGTAACGCTCAAGGGCTTCGCGGCTGGCCGCGAGCAGTTCGTCCTGACGCACCTCAATTCCCAGCCGGGCAGCATCCCGCACCAGTCGGGCCAGGTGGTAATCCAGCCAGGGGGCTGAGCTCCCTTCTGCACGAATGGTTTCAAACAGGCCATCGCCGTAGGCCAGGCCCCGGTCTGCCGCCGGCAAACCGGTTTCATCTGCCCAGAAGCGCTTTACCACAGAGGTCTCAGCCTTCGTAACGGCGGAAAATCAACGTACCGTTGGTACCGCCAAAGCCGAAGGAGTTGGACAGCGCTACCCGGGCATCGGATTTGCGGCTCTGATTGGCCACGAAGTCCAGGTCGCAACCTTCATCCGGGTTATCCAGGTTGATGGTTGGCGGCAGAATGCCTTCGCGCAGGGCCAGCACCGAGAAAATGGCCTCAACGGCACCGGCAGCGCCCAGCAGGTGGCCCGTCATGGACTTGGTGCTGCTCATGGCCAGCTTTTGCGCATGGCCGCCAAACACCGATTTAACCGCAGCCACTTCGGCTACATCCCCTACCAGGGTCGATGTGCCGTGGGCGTTGATGTAATCCACTTCTTCCGGCTTCAGGCCCGCATCCCGCAAGGCATTGGCCATAGACCGGGCAGCGCCGTCGCCGTCCGCAGGGGGTGCGGTAATGTGATGGGCGTCATCGCTCATGCCAAAGCCGACCACTTCGCCGTAAATCGTCGCGCCACGGGCTTTTGCATGTTCCAGATCTTCCAGGACCAGCACGCCAGCGCCATCACTCAACACAAAGCCGTCGCGCTCCTTGTCCCAGGGGCGGCTGGCCTTTTCCGGCTCATCATTGCGGGTCGACAGGGCACGGGCGGAAGAGAATGCGGCAATGCCGGAACGGGTGGTGGCCATTTCGGCGCCGCCGGCCAGCATCACGTCAGCATCGCCGTAGGCGATGGTGCGGGCCGCATAGCCAATGTTGTGGGTACCGGTGGTGCAGGCGGTCACAATGGCGATGTTCGGGCCTTTGTAGCCAAACCGGATAGCCGCATTACCGGAAATCATATTGATCACAGACGCCGGCACAAAGAACGGAGATACCTTGCGGGGGCCGGCCTTTTCCATCTGAATAATGTTCTTTTCGATGTACTCCAGGCCGCCAATACCGGAGCCGATGGCAATGCCCACCCGCTCCTTGTCGAGCTTGTCGAACTGTTCCAGGCCACTGTCGTCCACCGCCTGCTGGGCGGCAATCAGGCCATAGTGAATGAAGGCGTCAAGCTTGCGGGCTTCTTTGGAAGACAGCCAGGGTTCGATATCCAGGTCCTTCACCGCCCCGCCGATACGCGTGCCATACTCGCTGGCATCGAACCGGTCGATCTGGCCAATGCCACTGCGCCCGGCACACACTGCGTTCCAGGAGGTACTGACATCGTTCCCTACCGGGGACAACATCCCCATGCCTGTAATGACAACCCGTCGCTTGCTCATAACCCCACTCACCTGAATATTCCGTGTCGTTTTTAACCGAAATGCTGATATTCAGCCAATAAAAAAGCCGTCCTTCAAGAAGCCTAAAGGACGGCTTTTAGCCTGGCTATCTGATCTACTGAGTATCAGGTATGCGCGACAATATAGTCGATCGCGTCCTGAACGGAGCCCAGCTTCTCAGCCTCTTCATCAGGAATTTCAGTTTCGAATTCCTCTTCCAGGGCCATAACCAGCTCAACAGTGTCCAGTGAGTCAGCGCCAAGATCCTCTACAAAAGAAGATGTGTTCTGAACTTCGGACTCTTTAACGCCCAGCTGTTCACAAACAATCTTCTTCACGCGCTCTTCAACTGTACTCATAATGTCCTCACTTTAGTGTCAACCAAGCAACTCAATGGCTGCCAGTTTAGTTTAAACCCTACCTGCAAACAAGCAGGGATTCAGTTAAACATGTTGTGCGACAAGGGGTTGCACTACAGCCCGAAACGGGCTCAACCCATGTACATGCCGCCATTCACATGAATGGTTTCTCCGGTAACGTAAGCTGCGCCCTCAGAGGCCAGGAAAGCCACCACAGAAGCTACTTCTTCCGGCTCGCCCAAACGCCCTGCCGGAATAATTTCCAGCATAGCGTCACGCTGCTTGTCGTCCAGTTTTTTGGTCATATCGGTGTCAATAAAACCGGGCGCTACACAGTTAGCGGTAATGCCGCGGTTAGACATTTCTTTGGCCAGGCTGCGGGTGAAGCCCTCAACCCCGGCCTTGGCAGCGCAATAATTGCCCTGCCCCGGGTTACCCATACCGGCAACCACGGAACTGATATTGATAATCCGGCCCCAGCGGGCCTTGGCCATACCACGCAAAACGGCCTTGCTGGTACGGTAAACGCTGGAAAGGTTGGTTTCCAGCACAGACGTCCAGTCGTCGTCTTTCAAGCGCATCAACAGGTTATCACGGGTGATACCCGCATTGTTGACCAGGATCTGCGGAGCACCAGACTGTTCGGTCAGCTGCTTCAGGCCCGCCTCGATGCTGTCGGCGTCGGCTACGTTCATCACAATGCCGTAGCCCTTGAAGCCAGCAGACTTCAGGCCTTCGGTAATGGATTCGGCACCTTCAGCACTGGTAGCCGTGCCCACAACTTCCGCACCCTGCCGGGCCAGCTCATGGGCAATGGCCTTGCCAATCCCCCGGGTAGCACCGGTTACCAGTGCAACTTTGCCTTCCAAAGACATAAACAACTCCGTTTATCAGGACTGGCCAAACGCCTTCAGGGCGGCTGCCAGAGAATCGGGATCTTCGATGCTGTTCACCGCCAACTGGCGGTCAATGCGCTTGGCCAGCCCGGCCAGAACCTTGCCGGCACCACACTCAACCGACACGTTAACGCCCTCGGCAACCAACGCCCGCACAGAGTCTGTCCAAAGCACCGGAGAATACAACTGCTTCAGGAGGTTTGCCTTGAGCGTATCGGCATCTTTAACCACGGCTGCATTCACATTCTGAACCACCGGAATGACAGCATCGTTAAAGCGGACATCTTCCAATGCTTCAGCCAGCTGCTCGGCAGCGCCTTTCATCAGGGAACAGTGGGAAGGCACGCTGACCGGCAGCGGCATGGCCTTGCGGGCACCCTTTGCCTTGCAAACCTCGATTGCGCGCTCTACCGCCGCAGCGGAACCGGCAATCACCACCTGGCCGGGTGCGTTGAAGTTCACTGCTGCAACCACGTCGCCCTGGGCGGCCTCTTCACAGGCCGCAACCACATCGGCGTCTTCCAGGCCCAGGATGGCTGCCATCTTGCCTTCACCGGCAGGCACGGCATCCTGCATCAGCTCGCCGCGCAGTTGAACAAGCTTTACAGCTTCAATGAAGTCCAGGCTCTCAGCAGCCACCAGGGCACTGTACTCACCCAGGCTGTGGCCAGCCACGAAGTCCGGGCGCGGGCCTTCAGACACGCACCACTGGCGCCACAAGGCGACACTGGCGGTCAGCAACGCAGGCTGGGTTACCATGGTCTGATTCAGCTCTTCAGCCGGCCCATGCTGGCACAGGTGCCACAAGTCATAGCCCAGGACATTAGACGCTTCATCAAAGGTTTCACTGATCATAGGCCACGCCTCGGCAGCAGCAGAAAGCATGCCTACCGACTGGGAGCCTTGTCCGGGGAAAATAAACGCTGATTTCATGGGCGGAATCTTATCGTCATTGAAGGGTGGGTGGAGATTAGCCAATAGTACAACTCAGGCCAATTATCCGCGAATAAGGGCGCAAATGCGGGCAGACTTTAGTCTCAGCAGCCGTTGGCGACCTATAACATCAGGTCATCGAGCCGTTCGTTGATGCGACGAGGCACTTCCAGCTCCACTTCGCGAACTGCCTGCCGGATTGCCGCCAGCATCGCACGCTCGTTGGCGTTGCCGTGGCTCTTGATAACGACTCCCTGAAGCCCCAGCAAACTGGCACCGTTATGCCGTGAAGGGTCCATCAGCTGCAAAAGCCGGCCGATAATCGGTTTGGCAAGGAGCCCCACAAAACGCCCCCAGAGCGAACGGGTAAACGCCTGCTCCAGCAGTTCGATCAGCAACCCCGCAACACCTTCACCGGTCTTCAGGGCAATATTGCCCACAAAGCCGTCACACACTACAACATCGGCCACATCACGGAAAAGGTCGTTGCCCTCGACATACCCTATGTAGTTCAGAGTGTCGCACTGGGCAAGCATATGGGAGGCCAGGCGAACCTGTTCGTTGCCCTTGATCTCTTCCTCACCCACGTTCAGCAGGGCCACGCGAGGTTCGGCCAGGCTACAGATGGCGGTGGCCATCAGCGACCCCATCAAGGCATACTGGTAGAGGTTTTCGGCACTGGAATCCACGTTGGCGCCAAGGTCGAGCACGTGGCAACGGCCCCGCAACGAGGGAACCAGCTTGGCAATGGCCGGCCGTTCAATGCCGGGATACATGCGGATAATTGATCGCCCGAAAGCCATCAGCGCACCGGTATTTCCGGCACTGACACAGCCCTGGGCTTCGCCGTCGCGCACCAGGGAGAGCGCAATGGCCATAGAGGAGTTTTTCTTGTGTCGCAGCGCATGGGAGGGGCGCTCGTTCATGCGCACCACATCCGCCGCTTCAACAATGCGGATTCTGGCATGCCCATCACGCAACAAGGCCTCGAGCTCGCTCCGGATACCTACCAGAACGAGACTCAAGGCCTCATTTTCGCGCACTGCTTCCAGCGCTGCATGGACCACCACTGAAGCGCCACGATCACCGCTCATGGCATCAATGGCTATGGTGACTGGTTTACTCACCACGGGTCCATGCGACACAGGTCAGAAGAGTTTCCCGACGATCTTACTCGTCGCGAGCTTCAACAACCTGCTTGCCGCGGTAGAAACCGTCCGGAGATACGTGGTGACGACGATGTACTTCACCAGTAGTTGCGTCGGTGCTCAGAGCAGCAGTGCTCAGGGCATCGTGTGAACGGCGCATGCCGCGCTTGGAACGGGTCTTGCGATTTTGCTGTACAGCCATGATTATGCTCCTGACCTGATTACGAAAACGTTAGTGCTTGGTGTTCTTGAGGCCCGCCAGAACACTGAACGGGTTATCCTCGCGTTTCTTTGCCTCGGGCTTCTCGGTGGCCTGCTGTGGTTCCAGTGCTTCCAGTTCCTTGCTCGCCGGGCAATCCTGGCGTTCATGCAGGGGGAACGGCGGCAGAACCAGCAACAGTTCATCTTCCACCATGGCCCACAAATCTGCGTTGTAGTCTTCCATCGGGAAGGGTTCCAACGCCTTGGGCAACCTCTGAGCCTGCTCATCGTTGAGCACAAGCCCCAAATCAAAACGGGATTCCAGCGTTGTCTGCATATTATTCATGCAACGCTGGCATTCCAGTATCACCGGTGCGGATACTTCACCCGACACCAACCGGCGACGTTCGCTATCCATATAAAAGGAAAGCTTAACGTGGCACTCGCTGCCTTCCGGCAACCCCGGAACCGCTTCGGAGAAACGAACAAGCCCCGCGAGCGGAATAACTCCCTCCAGGGTCGTGTTCTGCTCCGCCAACCGGTTAGGGTCTACGGATTTTGGCAGTTGAGCATTCGGTGCTTCAGACATAGGCGCGCAATTTTAGGGGCGAGACCGCCTGCTGTCAAAGACTTAATCGCTTTTAACCCACCCCTTCCCGTTTAAGTAGGGGTATTTTACGATAACCTCCGGCGTTTCCACCTGAATCACCGCACCATACACCGGAACCAGAAGGCATTCATGAACCAACCGCCCCTGCTGCTCGCCTCATCCTCCCCTTACCGCAAAGAGCTGCTGGCAAGGCTGGGGCTACCCTTTAACAGTGCGAGCCCGGACATTGATGAAACGCCGGCTCCCGGCGAATCCGCCGAACAACTCGCGCTCCGGTTGGCCACCGGCAAGGCTCGGGCCCTGGCAGAACACTACCCGGACACAATCATCATCGGCTCCGACCAGGTGGCCACACTACCGGACGGCACCTTACTGAACAAACCCGGCAGCCACCGGAAGGCCCGGGAACAACTAGGCCTCAGCAGCGGCAACAGCGTGAGATTCCTGACCGGGCTTGCGGTACTCGACACCCGTACCGGCACCCTGAAAACCCGGTGCGAGCCTTTCGAGGTCCACTTCCGGGAACTGACAGCTGAAGAAATCGAGAACTACCTGAACAAGGAACGGCCCTACGACTGCGCCGGCAGCTTCAAGATGGAAGGGCTCGGCATTGCCCTGTTCCGAAGCATGGAAGGGCGAGACCCGAACAGCCTGATCGGCCTGCCGCTGATTGCGCTGATCGACCTGCTCAGGGAACTGGGCGTTAAACCGCTGCTGCAGCCCTGATCAAACCGGATCAGGACTGCTTCACCCGAAAAACCTGGCTCAGCGAATCTCCAGGCGGGACTCCAGCATGCGGCTGGCCACGCCCTCACCCACCGCAACACCAAGCTGGTCCACCAGCTCCTGGAACGGCGAACGGTTGCGGCTGTAATCCACCAGTTTTTCTTCGCCCACCAGCTGGCGAGCCACCCAGGAGGTGCTACCCAGCCCGTCAATCAAGCCAAGCTCCAGCGCCTGCTCGCCGCTCCACACCAGGCCGGAGAACAATTCTTCGTTATCCGCCAGGCGGTCACCCCGGCCAGCCTTAACAGCTTCCACGAACTGCTTGTGGGTGTTTTCAAGCACGCTCTGCCAGAAGGCAACCTCGCCTTCACGCTCGGGTGAGAACGGATCCAGGAACGCCTTGTTTTCGCCAGCGGTATAAAGCCGCCGATCAACACCCAGCTTCTCCATCAGGCCGGTGAAACCGAAACCACCGGCAACCACGCCGATAGAACCCACCAGGCTTGCCCGGTTGGCGTAGATTTCATCAGCCGCCGCGGCAATGTAATAGGCACCGGAAGCCCCAATATCGGAAATCACCGCATACAGCTTTTTATCCGGGTACTCTTCCCGCAGGCGCTTGATCTCGTCATAGACATACCCGGACTGCACCGGGCTGCCACCCGGGCTGTTGATGCGCAGCACAACCGCCCTGGAGTTCTCGGCCTCGAAAGCCGAGCGCAGCGCACCCACCAGGTTGTCGGCACTGGCCAGCTCATCCGCCGCAATGGTGCCATTCACTTCTACCAATGCCGTGTGGGCACCGGTGGCACCCGCCATGCCATCACCGATAGGAGACCGGATCAGGAACAGCAACGCGAACAGGTAACCGAAGGTCAGAAACTTGAAAAAGATGCCCCAGCGCCGGCTGCGTCGCTGCTCCGCCTGCAACGACATCACCAGCTTCTCGATCAGCCGCCAGTCCCGGCCAGACTCCGGCGGCATAGCCGGCTGCTTCCTGCCAAACCAGCCTTTCTTACCGGAAGACGCACCCTGTCCTTTTTCTTCAGGTTGCGCCGGCTCATCGCCCCAGCCGGGCTGCTTGTCCGAATCCCACTCGCTCATCCGCTATCCCTTAACCGATCAATGCGGTAACAAAACCGTTAAAGCCCCAGAACCCGCCGCAACTCGTCTACCGACGTGACTACCGCGTGGGGGTCGTATTCCTGCAGCACATCCCGCTGGTGCACACCCCACTCAACGCCAATGGACGGCATACCAATACGCCGGGCCATATCCAGGTCGTAGCGGGTATCACCAATCATCACCGCCTCTTCCGGCTCATAGCCGTAGAACGCCAGGATCTCCTCCAGCATCAGCGGATCCGGCTTGGAGCGGGTTTCATCCGCACACCGGGTGATATCAAAGTGCGGGCCCAAGCCACTGGAGGTCAGGGCCCTCGCCAGGCCGCGCCGGCTTTTGCCGGTCGCCACAGAGCAGCCGCGTCCGGAACGCCGGATATCGGTAACCACATCGGCCATACCGTCAAATACGTTCTGCGGGGTGGTCACCTTCTGGAAGAAATACCCTGCGTAACCATCGCGGATGCGCTGCATTTCGTCGCGGGTCAGCCCCGGATACAGTTTTTCCAGGGCCTCGATCATGCCCAGGCCGATGATATCCCGATAGGCCTCACGCTCCAGTTCCGGATACCCAAGCTCAGTGGCAGCCTGGTGCAGACTGTCAGCAATGTGGTCTACGGAATCAATCAGGGTTCCGTCCCAGTCAAAAATCACTACTTTTACATTCATCAGAACTTACCTTTACCGCGACGGGCAAGCGCATCAACCAGCTTGCCGAAAGGAGTATCATACGGAGCTTCCAGCCGCATTGCTTCACCTGAACCGGGCAATGTGAACTCCAGCGCCCGGGCGTGCAGCATCAACCGCTCACCGCCCACGGCCCGGAACGCCTTCAGGCTGGCGTCATCCATATACTTGTCGTCTCCGGCAATCGGATGGCCCGCCCAGGCACAATGCACGCGAATCTGGTGGGTACGGCCGGTAACCGGCGAAGCCTCAACCAGCGAATAACCCTCAAACCGCTGCAAACACCGATACAGCGTGAGCGATTCCTTGCCCTCGCCACTCACCTTCACCCGGCGCTCGCCGTTAGGCATCTCGTAACGCAACAGCGGCTCGGCCACCCGCGCCAGCTTTTCCGGCCAGGTGCCCGCCACCAGCGCATGATAGTGTTTACGTATCCGCTTGTGGCGCAGTTCATCCTGCAGAAAACGCAGGGCCGATCGTTTCTTCGCCACCATCACCAGCCCGGAGGTATCACGGTCAAGCCGGTGCACCAGCTCCAGGAACTTCGCCTGTGGCCGGGAAGAACGGAGCACTTCGATCAGCCCGAAGCTCAAACCGCTGCCGCCGTGTACGGCAATACCGGAGGGTTTGTTCACCACCAGCATATCGTCGTTTTCGAACACCACGGCGGCTTCCATGACGCCCTGCACCCGGTCACCGGGCTTTGGATGCTCCGCTTTCGCCTGCTGCACCATGGGCGGAATACGTACCACATCACCGGCCTGCAAGCGGGTATCCGGCTTCACGCGCCCTTTATTAACCCGCACCTCGCCCTTGCGGACAATCCGGTACACCGTGCTTTTGGGCACACCCCGCAAGCGGGCCATCAGAAAGTTATCCACCCGCTGGCCGGCCATATCCTCATCTACCCTGATCCATTGCACCCCCTTCTGCACCGTGCGCTCCGCCGGCGCGGCAGCCGGCGCAGGTGCCGCAGCCCTGCCCTGCCCTGCCCGGGAAGAGCCCGGCCGGCCCGGTTTGCCAGCCCTGGACGGCTTGTTACGGGAACCAGAATTACGCGCCATGGGAAACCTTTTGCGGTGGATGAATGCAAGATTGAATGATCAGCCCTTTACTGTTATATTCCGGCGTGCTCTGCCGTTTGTCTACGGCCTGACGAACTCTGGTCAGAAGCCGGAGCGGCAGCAGTATACCGACACTGATTAAGAGATTGAACGCCGCAAGCCCAATCATTACCGGGCACGGCGGGAGACAAACTTCCGGACTCACAGGCCAGACCCAGAGAGGCTGCACCTGACCGGGAGCTGAAACAACCGAACGGAAAACCGTCGGGCGACATCGCGAAGAATCATTGCCACGCGAACCCGGGCCGTCTGCAAACCAATACGACGTGAGACCCAGGAGTTTGTGTGAACCTGAAAACGGATATTATGCGTCAACAGACACTCAACCTGAACGAACTCTCCCTGCCTACAGGCAGGCGAATCACAGGCGGTGGTCTCAGACTTACAGGATCTCACCCCATAAGGGTATGATCCGTCTGGCCGCCGGCCCCTCCCTGCTGTAACAGGGCCTGCGGCACGCACATCCTGCTTCGCTGATGCGAACCCTCCGGTTTTCTGTCACTAACAAACGACAGGAACCCTTTCTTTCCATGAAAAGAATGCTGATCAATGCAACTCACCCCGAGGAGTTGCGCGTAGCGCTTGTAGACGGCCAACGGCTGTTTGACCTGGATATCGAATCCAGCACCCGCGAACAGAAAAAATCCAACATTTACAAAGGCCGCATCACCCGCGTAGAGCCCAGCCTGGAAGCTGCCTTTGTCGACTTCGGCGCCGACCGCCACGGCTTCCTTCCCCTGAAGGAAATCTCCAAGGAATACTTCAAGAAATCCCCGGGCCAGATCGAAGGCAAGATCAACATCAAGGATGTGGTCTCCGAAGGCCAGGAAGTCATCGTACAGGTCGATAAAGAAGAGCGTGGCAACAAGGGCGCAGCCCTGACCACTTTCATCTCCCTGGCCGGCCGCTACCTGGTGCTGATGCCGAACAACCCCCGTGCCGGCGGCATTTCCCGCCGTATCGAAGGTGAAGAGCGGGCCCAGCTGAAAGAAGCCATGAACGGCGTCCAGGTGCCCAAGTCTATGGGCATCATTGTGCGTACTGCCGGCATCGGCCGTACCACCGAAGAGCTCCAGTGGGACCTCGACTACCTGGTGCAGTTCTGGGAAGCCATTACCCAGGCGGCCGGTGAGCGCAAGGCTCCGTTCCTGATTCACCAGGAAAGCAACGTGATCATCCGCGCCGTGCGCGACTACCTCCGCCAGGACATCGGCGAAGTCCTGATCGACGCCGAAAGCGTGTACGAAGACGTCCTGAGCTTCGTTCGCGCCGTCATGCCCACCTTCGAAAACAAGATCAAGCTGTACAAGGATGAAATCCCACTGTTCAGCCGTTACCAGATTGAAGGCCAGATTGAGACCGCATTCCAGCGCGAAGTAAAACTGCCGTCTGGCGGCTCCATCGTAATCGATCCGACCGAAGCGCTGGTATCCATCGACATCAACTCATCCCGGGCCACCAAGGGCCACGATATCGAGGAGACTGCCCTGCAGACCAACCTGGAAGCGGCCGAAGAGATCGCTCGCCAGTTGCGCCTGCGCGACATGGGCGGCCTGATCGTGATCGATTTCATCGACATGACCCCGGCCAAGCACCAGCGTGAAGTCGAGCATAAAATGCGTGAAGCCCTGGAAATCGACCGGGCCCGCGTTCAGGTTGGCAAGATCTCCCGCTTCGGCCTGCTGGAAATGTCACGGCAGCGCCTGCGCCCGTCTCTGGGTGAAACCCGCAGTGAAGTGTGCCCTCGCTGTGAAGGCCAGGGCACCATCCGGGGTATCGAATCCCTGGCCCTGAGCATCATGCGCCTGATCTACGAAGAGTCTTCCAAGGAAAAAACCGCCGAAGTCCGCGCCATGGTGCCGGTCTCTGTGGCCACCTTCCTGCTCAACGAGAAGCGCAAGCAGCTGGCCGATATCGAAGCCCGCCAGGGAGTCTCTGTTGTGGTTGCCCCGGTGCCCAACATGGAAACCCCGCACTTCGAAATCATCCGCCTGCGCCAGGATGAAGCCACCCCGGAACACGTTTCCAGCCACCAGGTTGCCCAACAGTACAACGAGCGCGAAGAAGAAGCCGTTGTTGAAATGCCCGGCACCGAAAAGCCGGTACGCGAACAGGCCGCTGTAAAAGCCATTCGCCCGGCGGCTCCTGCGCCCACTCCGGCAGCGGCGCCAGCCAGCCAGGAAGCCAGCGAGCAGGAAGAAGGCCTGTTCCGCAAACTGGGCAAGAAGATTGCCTGTTTCTTCCGCGGCGACCAGCCGGAAAGCGAAGGCACCACCAACCAGCGCAGCACCACCCGCGAGCGTACTGACGACCGTCGGCCCCAGGCCCGCCAGGATCGCCGGAAAACCCGCGTAGCCCGTGATGATCAGCGCAGTGGCGGTGGCAGCAGTAACCGCAACGGCAACGATCGCCGCCAGGGCGGTTCCCAGAACCGCAGCGACGACAACCGCAGCCGTAACCGCAACAACCGGAGCGATGACCAATCCCGCAGCAGCGGCAGTCGCCAGGGTCAGCAGGACAAGTCTGCCGACAACAAAGGCGCGGATAACCGCGGAAACGACAACCGTCGCGATAACCGCCGGGATTCCCAGAACCGCAGCCAGAACCGTAACCGTCCGCAGCGGGATCCGAAGGACCAGAAGGACCAGAAGGAAACCCGCGACCAGGCTGACAACCAGCAGCCCCAGCAGGCCAGCGACAAGCCGGCAGCCGATGACAAGCGTCGCAAGCCGCGTCGTCAGCGTAACCGGGACGGTTCTCCGGCCGAGGCTCCGGTGTCTACTCCGGCTGAGCGTAAAGCCGAGCGTAGCGAAAAGCACCAGAAAGACACCCAGCCGGAAAAAGCCGTCGAGCAGGATACTGCCGAGGTGAAGAAAGCTGAGGTGGCCAAGGCCGAGGTGAAGCAAGAGGTTGCCAAGCAGCCCGAGAAGGCTCCGGCGGCTGAAGAAACCAAGCCTGCAGAGCCCAAGGCTGAAGAGACCAAGCCAGAAGCGGAAAAGGCTGAGGCGAAAGCTGAGCAGACTGAAAGCACCGAAGCCAAGGCCGAGGAAAAGCCTCAAGCCAGCGAAGACAAGCCGGCCCGCAAACCCCGCTCCGGCGGCCGCCCGCGCAAGCCCAAGGCTGCAGAAAAAGCAGAGAAGGCAGACAAGGCGGATAACGCTGACAAGCCGGAACAAGCCGACAAGGCAGAAACGGCTCCGGAAGCCACCAGCAAGCCGGCCGAAGCGGCTGAGCCTGCCAAGGCTCCTGAAGCGAGAAGGGAGCCCAAGGCTGAGGAAAAGGCTGAAGCCAAGCCTGAAGTGAAGGCCGAAGAAAAGCCGGAAGCAAAGGCCGAGAAGGCGGAAGAGCCAGCTCCCGAAGCCCAGGCCAAGCCAGAAGACGTACCGGTAACTCCGGGCCGCGCTTACAATGATCCAAGAGAGGTCCGCAAGCGTCAGCGAGCGGCCGAAGAAGCTAAAAAGGCCGAAGCTGAAAAGCAGGCCGGGAGTAATTGATTATGCTGACCAATTCGGACATCGAAGCGCTGGAAGACATCCTCTTCGCCGAGCCCTGGGGTGACGACGCCCTGGACTTCTTCGGACTGCACGGGGTGGTATGCGCCAGCGTCGTTGGCCCGGTCAGCCTCGGGGCGGAAGATATCTTCCGCCTTGCCACCGGCGCAGATAACCTGCCCGATGGCGGGGTACCCGAGATCTTCGCTCACTGCGTGAACGAACTCTCCAGGGAAATGGCCCACCTGCTGGATATGGGCCAGTCGCTGGAACTCCCGGAGCCGGAAGACGGCGACCCCATGAACGCACTGGAAAACTGGTGCGCAGGGTTCGTAGACACCTTCCTGGATCACGAGGAAGAATGGCTCGAAGCCGCCAATGAAGAAGAAGTGGCAGACCTGATGGTGCCCATGCTGACACTGTCTGGCCTGTTCGACGATGAAGACTTCCAGAAAGTCCGCAACGACGAGAAACTGGCCAGCCGGATGGCAGAAGCCATCCCGGATTCACTGACCGATCTGTACCTGCTGTTCCACGCGCCGGATTAAACCCCGGCGCTGACCGGCTGCTTGAAATGATGCCAGACGGGCTCCAGCCCCTCTGGCATTTTTGTTATCTTGCCCAGCTCGCACCAGGGCGCACCGGGAAAGTGGAAATCACTGCCCTGCGATGCCAGCAGCTTCTCCCGCCTGGCCAGTTCCGCCACAAAGCCCAGATCACCACTGGACTGCCCGGAAACAGACACCTCGATACCTCGCCCCCCGGCTCTTCGGAAATCCGCCGTCAGCTCCCGCAACTTGGTCGCGGTCAGCTTGTACTTGCGGGGATGCGCCAGCACAGAGATCCCCCCGGCCCGCTCAATCCAGCCAACCACCTCGTCCAGTTCCGGCCAGCAGGCTTTCACATCACCCGGCTTGCCGGTACCCAGATAGCGCTTGAAGGCGGCATCCATTCGGGAGACCACACCCTCATCAATCAGCACCCGGGCAAAGTGGGGGCGGCCCGGAACATCCCCACCGGCATGGGCGGTGGCCTTTTCCAGTAATCCATCCACTTTCAGCTTGGACAGCTTGTCAGCGATCAACCGGGCACGCTGCCAGCGGTTGTCATGCTGGCGCGCCAGCGCTGCCAGGAAATCGGCATCCAAGTGATCAAAATCCAGCCCGACGATATGAATGGTCTGGCTGCGCCATACGCAGGACAGCTCAGTGCCGTTAACCAGTGTCATCCCGTGCCCTGCAGCCGCCTGTCGCGCCGGCTCCAGGCCGTTGATCGTATCGTGGTCAGTCAGGGCCAGGTGGGTAACGCCCTGCTCTGCCGCGCGCTGAACCAGCTCCTCGGGAGCCAATGCGCCATCCGACGCGGTGCTGTGGCAATGCAGGTCGATGCATGGATTCTGGTGTTGGGGTATAGTCACGGGCATTCCTGTCATAAAACGTGGCCACAGTGTATCAGCCTTGGCCTGCGGGCCGTTACCCCGGCCCACGATAACCGGAGCACCCATGTATTACGCCATTATCAGTGAAGACATCCCGGACAGCCTGACCCTGCGCAAACAGGCGCGCCCGGCCCACCTGGCCCGGCTTGAAGACCTCAAAAACCAGGGCCGCCTGCTGGTTGCCGGCCCGCACCCGGCCATCGACTCACCGGAACCGGGCGATTCCGGCTTTACCGGCAGCCTGGTAATTGCCGAGTTTGAATCCCTTGAGCAGGCACAGGCCTGGGCCGATGCCGACCCGTATGTGGATGCTGGTGTTTACAAGGAAGTGAAAGTGAAGCCCTACAAGGTCGCCCTGCCCTGAGCAGCATGAGCGGATTGTAACCCTCGGGCGCTTTTGAACCACGGCCATCCTGTGACAAAATTGGCGCCTTGATTTTCAGGCAAACTAAAGCAACAACCGTCAAACTCAGGGAAACCCGCCCGTGACACCGTTTCGTTTATTTCTCAGCTTACTGCTTATCATCAGCTCGGTTGCCGTGGCCCAGGCCCGAACGGTTTGGGTAGACGACAAAGTTTACCTGCCTGTCCGCACCGGCGCCGGCTCCCAGTTCCGCATTATCGAGAACGCAGTCAGCGGCACCCGCATGGAAGTGCTCGAAACCGGAGACGGCTACACCCGGGTACGCACCTCCAAGGGTAACGAAGGCTGGGTAGCCAGCCAGTATCTGAGCAACCAGCCCATCGCAGAAGACCGTCTGCAACAGGCAACCCGAGACCTTGAAACCGCCCGGACAGAACTGGCCCAGGCCCGGGAACAGCTCAATGCCGTTACCTCAGAGCGCGACGAACTGGAGAGTGCCGAAAGCAACCTGTCCAGCCGGTCCCAGCAACTGCAGACAGAACTGGAGCGCATCAAGAACATCGCCGCCGACTCCATCAACCTGGAGCGCCGCAACCGGGAGCTGCTGGAAGACAACCAGAAACTGCGTAACGACCTGGAAGTACTGACCGCCGAAAACGAGCGCCTGGAAGCCGGCAAAGAATCCGACTTCATGCTGCTGGGCGCCGGCCTGGTGTTTGCCGGCGTGCTGCTGGCGCTTCTGGTGCCCATGCTCAAACCTACCCGCAAGACCGACAACTGGGCCTGATCACCGGCCCTCCAAGTTCCAGTCCTGCAAACAAAAACGGCGGCCCATCTGGCCGCCGTTTTTGGTTCTGCTTCCTGCCCCGGAATTACACCAGGGGCTTCTCGGAAACAATGATGCCGTTGTTATCGGCATAGACATACTGCCCCGGGTGGAACGTCACCCCGTGGAAGGTCACCGGAATGTTCAGGTCACCAATGCCACGCTTCTCGGTCTTGCGCGGAATGGTACCCAGCGCCTGAACACCCAGGTGGGTCTTGCCGATCTCGTCTACATCGCGGATGCAGCCATAGATAACCAGCCCCGCCCAGCCGTTCTCAGCGGCTTTCTCGGCCAGCATATCGCCCAGCAGCGCATTCCGCTTGGAGCCGCCACCGTCAACCACCATCACCCGGCCGTTGCCCGGCAGGCCAACCTGCTCTTTTACGATGGAGTTATCTTCGAAGCACTTAACCGTTACGATTTCGCCGCCAAACTGACGAACACCACCGTAGTTGTTGAAACCGGCTTCCACCACCTGTACTTCCGGAAACTCGTCGCACAGATCCGGCGTAATAATATTGCTCACCTTGCTACTCTCCTTTTTCCGAAGCGTTCGTAATCAGTCAATCTTTTCGTCGGCCAGGAAGAACCAGGTATCCAGGACAGAATCCGGGTTCAGGGATACCGTATCGATACCCTCGTCCATCAGCCACTTGGCCAGGTCCGGATGATCCGACGGGCCCTGACCACAGATGCCAATGTACTTGCCGGCTTTCTTGCAGGCCTGGATAGCGTTGGACAGGAGGATCTTCACCGCATCGTTCCGCTCATCGAACAGGTGGGCAATGATGCCGGAATCCCGGTCCAGGCCCAGGGTCAGCTGGGTCAGGTCGTTGGAACCGATAGAGAAGCCATCGAAGTGCTCCAGGAACTGATCCGCCAGCAGAGCGTTGGCCGGCAGCTCGCACATCATGATCACCCGCAGGCCGTTCTCGCCGCGCTTCAGGCCGTTCTCGGCCAGCAGGTTCACCACCTGCTCGGCTTCGCCTACCGTGCGCACAAACGGAACCATCACTTCCACGTTGGTGAGGCCCATCTCGTTGCGCACCTTTTTCAGGGCACGGCATTCCAGCTCGAAACAGTCACGGAAGGTTTCGGAAATATAGCGGGACGCACCACGGAAGCCCAGCATCGGGTTCTCTTCGTCCGGCTCGTACAAAGTACCGCCAATCAGGTTGGCGTACTCGTTGGATTTGAAGTCAGACAGGCGAACAATCACCTTCTTGGGCGCAAAGGCTGCGGCCAGGGTGGAAATACCCTCAACCAGCTTGTCCACGTAGAAGTCCACCGGCGAGGTGTACCCGGCAATGCGCTTGTCTACGGTCTGCTTGATATCCCGCGGCAGGTTGTCGTAGTTCAGCAGTGCTTTCGGGTGCACGCCGATCATCCGGTTGATGATGAACTCGAGGCGGGCCAGGCCCACACCTTCGTTCGGCAGCGCCTGGAAATCAAAGGCACGGTCCGGGTTGCCCACGTTCATCATGATCTTGAACGGAATGCTGGGCATGGAATCGACGGTGTTCTCACGCAGTTCGAAGTCCAGCGCACCCTCGTAGATCATGCCGGTGTCGCCTTCGGCGCAGGACACAGTCACTTCCTGGCCATCGTTCAGCAGCTCGGTGGCATCGCCACAGCCTACGACCGCCGGGATACCCAGTTCACGGGCAATGATCGCCGCGTGGCAGGTACGGCCGCCACGGTCTGTCACAATGGCAGACGCGCGCTTCATGACCGGCTCCCAGTCCGGGTCCGTCATGTCTGTTACCAGCACGTCGCCGGGCTGCACACGGTCCATTTCGTTAATACTGGTGATAATTTTCACCGGGCCACTGCCGATCTTGTGGCCGATACTGCGGCCTTCCACCAGCACCTTGCCGGTTTCTTTCAGCAGGTAGCGCTCCATAACGTTGGCAGACGCACGGCTCTTGACGGTTTCAGGGCGGGCCTGAACGATGTAGATCTTGCCGTCATCGCCGTCTTTGGCCCACTCGATGTCCATCGGGCGCTGGTAGTGCTTTTCGATGATCATGGCCTGCTTGGCCAGCTCTTCTACTTCCGCGTCGGTGATGGAGAAGCTGTTGCGCTCGTCGTGGTCTACCTTCACGGTCTCCACAAACTTACCTTCGCCGGGCTCGGAATGGTAAACCATCTTGATGGCCTTGCTGCCCAGGTTACGGCGCAGCACAGACGGACGGCCCGCTTCCAGGGTCGGCTTGTGTACATAGAACTCGTCAGGGTTTACCGCGCCCTGTACTACTGTCTCGCCCAGGCCATAGGAAGAGGTAATAAACACCACGTCACGGAAACCGGATTCAGTGTCCAGGGTAAACATGACGCCGCTGGAAGCGGTTTCACTGCGCACCATTTTCTGGATACCGGCAGACAGCGCCACCAGCTTGTGGTCAAAGCCGTGGTGAACCCGGTAGGAAATCGCACGGTCGTTGAACAGGGAGGCAAATACTTCTTTGACAGAAACACGAACCTGCTCCAGGCCAACCACGTTCAGGAAGGTTTCCTGCTGGCCAGCGAAAGATGCATCCGGCAGGTCTTCCGCAGTCGCAGAAGAACGAACCGCAACCGCCATGGACTCATTGCCATCCCGGAGTTTCGCGTAGGCTTCTTTCAGGGCATTATCAAGAACGTCGGGGAACGGGGTGTCGATCACCCACTGGCGAATCTGTGCGCCAACCCGGGCCAGTTCGTTAACATCGTTAACGTCCAGGGCATCCAGGGCTTCATCAATGCGGTCTTTCAGGCCATCGGTGGCCAGGAATTCCCGGTAGGCGTGTGCAGTTGTTGCAAAACCGCCAGGAACGGTAACACCTGCATTGGCGAGATTACTGATCATTTCACCGAGGGAAGCGTTCTTGCCTCCAACACGGTCAACATCGGACATTCCCAGGTGGTCAAACCAGATAATGTAATCTTCCAAAGCGTGGTCTCCCTTGAGTCTGTGTGGCGCGGAGTCTCGAATATGGCGGCTATGATACTGTAAGCTGCGGGAATTACCTAGGGACTAGCCTAAAACTGAACGGAAAGAAATCATGAAAAGAACGGCTTTTTTTATCTCGGACGGCACAGGGCTGACCGCCGAAGCACTGGGCCACGCGCTGTTGGCACAGTTTGAAAAAATCGATTTCGAACGGGTAACCGTGCCCTATATTGATGACGAAGACAAAGCCCGCGAGATGGTCATCCGCATCAACAAGGCCGCTGAAGTGGATGGCGAACGGCCCCTGGTGTTCGACACCATTGTGAACAGCACCATCCGCGAGATTATCAGCGATGCCGAAGGCTTCATGATCGATATCTTCGGCACCTTCCTGAGCCCGCTGGAGCAGGAACTGAGTTCGTCGTCCTCTTACTCGGTGGGCAAGTCCCACTCCATCAACAACGAAGGCAGCTACGAGCGGCGCATCCATGCAGTCAACTTTGCACTGGATAACGACGACGGCGCCCGCACCCGCCACTACGACGAAGCAGACCTGATCCTGGTAGGCGCGTCCCGCAGCGGCAAAACGCCTACCTGCCTATACCTAGCCCTGCAGTACGGCATCAAAGCCGCCAACTATCCGATCACCGAAGAAGACCTGGACGACCAGAAAATGCCGGCGGCCCTGCGGCCCCATAAAGAAAAGCTGTTCGGCCTGACCATCGACCCGGACCGCCTGGCCACCATCCGTAACGAACGGCGGCCCAATTCCCGGTACTCGTCCATCCAGCAGTGCATGCACGAAATCGAAGAAATCGAGCTGATGTACAAGCGGGAACGCATCCCCTACCTGAACACCACAGCCTACTCGGTGGAAGAGATTTCAACCCGGATTATGGTAACCACCGGGTTGAAACGTCACCGTTAAAGCTCCTGGATAGCCAGCCCCAGCCCTTCGGCAACTTCCCGGTTGTCCGGGCTGGTGACTACCGCCACGCTGGCGTTTTCCGGCTTCAGCCAGGTGTCTGCCACCCGGCGCAGCTCATCCATTGTCACGCCCAGCACCCGTTCCCGGAACCGGGCGCGCTGCTCTGGTGACCGGCCAAACAAGCCATTATGGAACGCATGGCGGGCAGCGCCGGCCGGAGAACGGGGCCGGTCAAGCTGGCCGATCACGCCCAGAATAGCTTCTTCCAGGGATTGGTGATCATGCTGTTCGGTGCGCAGCCACTCGAGCGCCGCATCGAAATCGTCCAGGGTTTCCGCCAGGCGTGGATCGCGGTACGAGAAGAACCGGAACACACCGTTCACACTGTCCTGCCCGGAACCACCACCGTAGGCGCCGCCCTTCTCACGAATAGCCCGGTGCAGGTAACCGTTACGCAGGAAGCCACCCAGTACCGTCAGCGCTGCTGCATCCGGATGGTCCACGGCAACAGTGCTGTAGGCCTTGGCGCAGAAGTTCACCTGGGTAGAGGTCAGCCAGGCTTCGCGGGTGTTGTAGTTCACCGGCTCCATGCTCCAGCTTTCGCTGGTTTCACCGCTGTCGTTCTGCCAACAAGCTTTCAGCTCGTCCAGCATAGGCGCCAGCTGGCCATCTTCGCCAATCAGCAGGAACTGGCGACCCTGGTTGCGAATCTTGTCATGCAGCGCGGCCAGGCTGGCACAGAAATCCTTCAGGGCCTGTTCGTCTTTCAAAGACTTGTCCAGGGCCTTGGTGCCCCGAATCCCTTCCAGGCCACCCAACCGGAACGTCAGCCAGGCGCCGGCGCTCAGACCCTGGGCGGCAGCACCCATAGCCAGTGCGTGGCCACTGCCGGTGACCGCCTGTTCGCGGCGGGCACGGGCCTGGGCCACGATTTCGCGAATGCGATCGTGCTCGTCAAACCGCACACCGGTATACACATCTTTCAGCAGACGGGTCAGCGCCGCACTGTTGCGGGCCAGTGCCTTGCCGCTGAAGATCAGGTAGCCGGACATAGCCTGTACATCGTCAATCCGGCCCTTGGCGGTAAAGGATGCGCCAATGCCGCCGGATTCCGCGGAAATACGATCCTGCATCTGCAGGTAATCCAGGTCGCCACAACCCAGTTCGGAAATCAGGGTGGTGTAGTAAGGCAACAGCAGCAGTTCGTCTTTGCTCAGGGCCGGAAGTGGCAGCACAACCTGCTGGTACACCAGGCCGTTGGTGCCGCGGGCATACACCGTAGCGCCAATTTCAGCATCGTAACTGCCGACTGGCTCCGGCATCTGCAGGGGCACATCGTCCAGCCCTACCTTCGGCAGAATGGAATCGTCGTCTTTGCGCAGCTGGCGCTCTTCCAGCGCCTGTGCCCGCTCGACAATCTGCTGCACTTCCTCTTCGCTCAGGCTGGCCTTGCGCCTGGCCAGGGTTTCCCGGATCGCCTTCTGATGCTGGCTTTCCAGGTTTTCGTCCGGGCGCAGGGTCAGGGTTACCCGGTGCGGGTTATCCAACAGTTTGCGACGAATCAGGCCTGGCACGTAGTCCGGGTCTTTGATCTTTTCACGCAGGGTAGCCAGTACCGGCTCAAGGTCCAGCAGCTCCACCGGATCCCCGCCGTGCACCATGGGTGAAATCGCGTGCATGATCAGCTGCAAACCATAGGGGAAGCTGTCGCCAGCGATCTCCCGCTGATGCAGTTCCAACTGGTGCAGAATGGCTTCCAGCCGCTCCTGGCTGATGCCTTCGTCGACCACCTTCTGCAAGGTGGACTCCACCAGCTGCTCCAGCTCGGCACGGCGCTCCGGCTCACTGCCTTCAATACCGCACACAAAGGTCATTTCCCGGTTGGAATCTTCCAGCCCGCACATGGGCGATGGCGCGTGGCCCAGATCGGTGGTTTCCAGTGCCCGCATCAGCGGTGATGCACTGTTTTCCAGCAAGACGGAAGACAGCAGCTGGCCTTCCAGGTTTTCCTGCAGGTCAAAGCTGTGGCCCAGCAACCAGCCCATCACAATGTGGGTTTTGTTCTCGGTGCCTTCGCCATCATTCACCGCATAGCCCTGCTCCACCCGCATAGGGGCGAACATGCGCTTTTCGTCCCGCACCGGCAGCTCGATGTCCAGCTTGTCGAACTGCTTCAGGGCCAGCTCTTCGAATTTCTCGTGGTGCTCACAGGCGGGAATGTTGCCGTAGGTGGCAAAAATCGCGTTGCTCGGGTGGTAATGGTGCTTGTAGAACTTCACCAGGTCATCGTAGCTCAGGTCTACGATGTGGTCCGGCTCACCGCCACTGTTGTAGTGGTAGGTGGTCGTCGGGAACAGGTGGCTGGTCAGGTTCTGCCACAGCTGGGAAGTGGGCGCACTCATGGCCCCCTTCATTTCGTTATAGACCACGCCCCGGTACACCAGGTCGCTGGACGGGTCGTCCGGCTTGTCGAACTCCAGGCGATGGCCTTCCTGGGCAAAGTCCAGCGGGTCGAGCTTGGAGAAGAACACCGAATCCAGGTACACCGACAACAGGTTGTCGAAGTCCTTGCGGTTCATGCTGGCGAACGGGTAGGCGGTCCAGTCGCTGCTGGTAAAGGCGTTCATAAAGGTGTTCAGGGAACGCCGGATCATCATGAAAAACGGGTCGCGAACGGGATAACGCTCACTGCCGCACAGTGCCGTATGCTCGAGAATGTGCGCAACACCGGTGGAGTCCATCGGGAAGGTACGCAGGGCTACGAAAAACACGTTCTCGTCGTTATCTGCCGCCAGGTGAAGATGGCGGGCACCGGTTTTCTTGTGGCGATACTCCTCAACCTCCAGGTTAAGGGTGCCAATCCGGTGACTGCGAATTTTCTCGAAAGCCGGATGGATTGCGTTGTCTGTCGCTGCAGCCATTAAAACGATCCTGTGTATTGAACAATTGGAGAATTACAGGGTAACACGTACTATCGGATATGATGCACGGAACGGACTCAACAAGGTAGCCTGCCGATTTATGACAGACCATACCCAGAAGCACATAGACTCTCCTGAAGTAGCCGCCTGGTGGGCCGAACGCCGCCGGTACCTGGAGCAGATCCGCAAAACACCGGAACTCAGACAGCAGTTTCGCAAGGAAGTTGCCCTCTACCTGCTGCGCCGCGCCCTGTGGTGTTACGGTTTCTTCCCCGTGGTGATCGCCTTCTGGCTGCCCTTTGTACTGTCCAGCTTCAACCCGGTGGTTATGGCCAACAGCCTGATCCCCATGCTGCAGGAGTTCGTTGCCTCCAACCCGGAACAACAGGCCACCACCCTGAGCACCCTGACCATCGCCTGGCTGTCCATCGGCAGCTTTTTCCTGGTGTTCGACTTCGTTCTGACCCCGTTCCGGTCACCCTATGAATATGAAGCCGATGTGTACATGAAGGCGTGGGAGCAGGTTAACCATGACCCGCTTCCGGACAAAGTGTGATTTGGCCAGCATTCTGACCAACTACAGGCGGTTTCTGTTACATAACGTTGCACACAGTGGTTAAGATGAAACCATAACAAAAGCATCCGGAACGTATGGATCACGAGGTTTCATCATGGTCGATTTCAGACCACTGCTGTTCATCAACGCGCTTGCCCTAATGCTGCTGGTTACCGCCGGATTTGCCTCGGTACGCAAAGACATCACCCTGCCTGTAGCCCAGGCGCCCGAGGTGGAAGCCGTCATTACCAAAGCCAGTGCAGAGCCAGGCCCGGAGCCCGCCGAAACCCCGGAACCGGTGTTTGCCGATGCAGAACCCGAACCTGAGCCCGAACCAGAGCCTGCCCCGCAGGTTCAACCCGAGCCGGCCCCGGAACCCGAACAGCCCCTGATTGCCGAACCCTTCTCGGTTGAACCCATGGCCGAAGAGCCGGAAATGCTTGCCATGGCCGAGCCCGTAGTTGCAATCTCAGCCCCGGCTGCCACGCCGGCACCAAAGGCCGAACCCGAAACTGCCGCCAAACCTGCCCCGGAGCCCGAACCGGCCACCACCGGCAAGCTGGTACTGCGCTCCAACGTGGTGGGCGATGTGGTCACCATTAACGGCCGCAACTATGGCGCCACCCGCCTGGATCTGGAACTGGACCCCGGCCGTTACGACGTCACCATTGCCAAGCCCGGCTACCAGCCCTGGACCAATTCGGTGGCCCTGAAAGCCGGCCAGCAGATGACCCTGGTTGGCCAGCTCGAAGAACTCACCCGCGTAGAATTCCGCAACGGCCAGTGGCTGGGTGGTGTTAAAACCGGCGATGGCACATACGAAGACGATACCGGCCTGCGTTACCAAGGCCACTTTATCGATGGCAAGTTCCACGGTGAAGGCACCGCCTGGTATCCGGATGGCAGCCGCTACAACGGCCTTTTCGAACGCAACGAATTCCACGGCAAGGGCACCCTGGCCCGGGCCAACGGCGATACCCTGACCGGCAACTGGGCCCAGGGCAACCTGCACGGACAGGGCTCCCTGACCACCACCGGCGGTATGCTTTATGTGGGCGGCTTCCGCAATGGCGAGTTCCACGGCCAGGGCGCACTCACCTACCCCGATGGCCGCACCTATGAAGGCGAATTCTCCAATGGTGAATTCCACGGCCAGGGCACAGAAATTTTTGCAGACGGGAAGAAATACGATGGGCAATACATGGAAGGAAAATTCCATGGCAAGGGGCTGCTGCGCAACCCCAACGGAAGCTCCATCGAAGCCACTTTCCGCCACGGTGAACCCTACGGACAGGTTCGCCTGACAACCGCAGCCGGCGAAATATTTACCGCCCGCTCAACGGAACCCGGTGTGTGTTATCGGGAAAAAAGCTATCGGGCCACCCAGTGCCCGCAACTGGAAGGCTGGTAATCAAAAACCCGGTCGCAGCACCCACGCGTCAGCAGTAACAGGTTGAGGAAGTGACATGCCAATCAAGAATGCTCTGCTTGTGGACGACTCCAAGGTAGCCCGGTTTGCCCTCAGCAAACTGCTCGAGAGTCGTGACATGGAAGTGAACATGGCAAGCTCTGCCGAGGAAGCCCTGGACTTCCTGAAAAACAACGGCCGCCCGGATGTGATCTTCATGGATCACCTGATGCCCGGCATGAACGGCGTAGAGGCCACCAAGGCCATCAAGGGCAACCCGGACACCGCCGGCATTCCGATTATCATGTGCACCTCCAAGAAATCCTCCGATTTCACGGAAGAAGCCAGGAACTTCGGCATCTACAGCATCCTCACCAAGCCGCCCCAGACCGAGCGTCTGGAGCTCGCCCTGCAGGAGCTGGCCAACGACGTAGAGCACGGCACCCTGCCGGAGCCGCCAGCCGAGATGGAATCCGCCGAGGTCGAGCCGAAATCCGAGATCAACCTGAACGGCCACGCCGGCGCCGATGTGGTGCCGCTGACCAGCAATCTGATCGAACAGATTTCCCGTTCCGCCGTAAAAACCCACATCAACAACCGCCTGCACGAACTGCTGAGTGACCTGTTTGATGAACAGTACGACCACTTGAAACGGGCCCTGGACGACTCCCGGAGCAAGCAGGAGGCGGAGCTGGAAGAACGCCTGAACACTCTCACCGCGATGGTCGACGAGCGCACCCGCAACCTGCGGGACGACGTAGCCGCCGAGGTGAACATCAACCTGGGCCGGGAACTGTCGGCCCTGAAGAAAGAACTCTCGAAAACCGCCGGCTTTACCCCCGATCACCTGGCCGAGCTGAAAGACCACATCACCAATGTGCAGACCATCGACACCGAGTTCTGGCAAACCCTGCAGTCTGAAGCCATTCAGCAGGCCCACGAAATCTCCCGGGAAACCGCGGAAGACATCGCCCAGCGCACCATCGACCTGTACGTCTCGCAGCAGCGCTCCGCCAACTCCCGCATGTACACGCTGGGCCTGGCCGTGAGCCTCGGCATTTTCAGTGTGGGTATCGCCTGGCTGTCAGGCCTGTTCGGTGCTTAACACCGCACGTACCTGACGCCAGTCGCCGGGGGTGTCGACATCCTGTTGCACCCCGGCAATCTCTACCCGTCCGGCTCCCGCACGGTTCAGGATAACACCCGCTCCGGCATCCCCTTCCAGCTGAAATACCTGCGGCCAAAGGGCCCTCGGAATCCACGCCGGCACTCCCGTTCTGCGCCCGTAACTGGCGCCCAGGGCTTTTTCCGGGTTATCCCGGGCCTGCCGGGCCAGCTGCTTCAGGCCGCCCACATCCAATAACGGCTGATCCCCCAACACCACAAACACGCCCAATACCCGCGGCCCCAGGGCGGCCACACCCGCCTTCAGGGATTCCGCCAGCCCGGCCTGCCAGTTGTCGCACACAATCCAGCTTGCCGGCTGCCTGTGGCAGCGAAAACGCACCAGCGGATAACCCGCACCAGCCACCACGGTAACCTGCGCCGACAACTGCCGGGCCTGGCCAATGGCGTTGTCCAGTAACGTGCCGCGCCCAGGAACCCGCAACAACTGTTTGTAATGCCCCATTCGGGAGGCATGGCCCGCCGCCAGCACCAATGCCGGAAACTGCTGATCGTGAGAACAAGGGTTGATGGTTAAGATGCCGGATTCCTTAATAGCGTGGATAGCTGCAGTAAACTGCTGAATCCCGCGATTTTTGCTAGAATTCCGCCACCATGCAACCAAATCAGCCGGACCATTCATGAACCACCTCTTTGTCGACAACCTCACCGTGATTGACTTCGCCTACCTGGACCCAAGCCGGGGCCTTGTGGGTGAAAGCTGGATTGCAGACGTGGTTCTGGGCGGCGAACTGGACGATCAGGGCATGGTGTTCGATTTCAGCCTGGTCAAACGCACCATCAAACGGGTGATCGACGAGCGGGTAGACCACCGCCTGGTGATCCCCCGTGGCTATGAAGGCCTGCACTGGAACGAAGAAACCCCGGACACCTTTATATGGGACCTGACCGACGGCAGCCGCATCGAACACCGCTCACCGGATGAAGCCGTGGTGTGGCTGTCCTCAGACCGGGTAGTCCCCTCGGCCGTAGCCGCCCTGCTGGAAAAAGAACTGATGGCAGTGCTGCCCGGCAACGTCACCTCCGTGGAAATCAACCTGCGGGAAGACGTGATTGAAGGCGCTTACTACCACTACGTACACGGCCTGAAGAAACACCTGGGCAACTGCCAGCGCATCGCCCACGGCCACCGCTCCCCCATCCGCATCGACCGCAACGACCACCGGGACTACGACCTGGAAAACCGCTGGGCCAAACTGTGGAAGGATATCTACGTAGGCACCGAAGAAGACGTAACCCGCCGCTTTGTAGGCGACGACGGCGCGGCGTACATCACCTTCGAATACGAAGCCAACCAGGGCGAATTCGCCCTCACCCTGCCGGAAAGCCGCGTGTACATGCTGGATACCGACACCACCGTAGAGCTGATTGCCGCGCATATTGCCGACACGCTGAAGGCAGAGTTTCCGGAAGACGAGATTCGGGTGAAGGCTTATGAAGGCGTGGGCAAGGGAGCGATTGCTGCCCGCTAGGGGACCAGGGGGCAGCCCCCAGGGGTCAGACTCCCCAACGGGGGTCTGACCCCCATTCTCCGAGCTATAAGGGGTCAGACCCCCGTTGGGGAGTCTGACCCCTGGTCCGGACACAAAAAAACCGCCCGAAGGCGGTTTTTTTGATGGCTATCCGGTGGACTAAACCGTCAAGCCGTATTGGCGTCCCCTAGGGGGTTCGAACCCCTGTTGCCGCCGTGAAAGGGCGGAGTCCTAGGCCACTAGACGAAGGGGACTAGAAATTGGTGGAGCCAAGCGGGATCGAACCGCTGACCTCAACACTGCCAGTGTTGCGCTCTCCCAGCTGAGCTATGGCCCCTCAACGGATGCGTATATTAAGGATCCGCCCCGGGGGCGTCAACACTTGAAAACGCTTTTTTTAAAGTTTTTTGAACATCCCTGTTCACATCGTTCAATTAACCCACAAACCGCTTATTAAATATCCAGAGCGGCGTATTCTTTCTCTACTTTCTTGGTTTCTTTCTTGGAGAAACCACCCATTACGTCCAGCGCGGTGCGCAAACGGGCGCGGGTCATGTCCGGGCCAAGCAGGGCCATGGAGTCCATTACCGACCAGGAATTGGGCGTTCCGGCAATGGCCACGAAGATCGAGAACATGAAATCCCCCATCTTCAGGTCCATGGCCTTGGCCAGGGCCTTGATGTCGGCAAAGATGGTTTCCTTGCTCCAGTGGCGCTGGGCCTCCAGCTTCCACAGGGTGAACTGCAGCACCCGCTTGACCTGGGCTTCTTCCAGCTTGTTGTGGGCGAAGTCTTCCGGCTTCAGGTTCAGCATGCCGCTGAACATGAACTGGGCCATGGGGGCAACGTCAGAGAACACCTCTGCCCTGCCCTTGATGTGCGGCACCAGCGCTTGCAGGTCATCACGGTTGAACCACCACTGATACATCCGCTCCATGAACTGCTCGTCGCTCAGCTCATCGCGAATCCACTGGCCGTTCAGCCAGCGCAGCTTCTCCACATCAAACACCGGGCCACCGAGGGACACGCGCTGGATATCGAAGTTCTCGATCATCTCATCCAGGGTGAACTTCTCGCGCTCGTCCGGCATGGACCAGCCCATTCGGCCCAGATAGTTGGTGACCGCCTCCGGCAAAAAGCCCATGCGCTCGTAAAAGTTGATGCTGGTGGGGTTCTTGCGCTTCGACAGCTTGCTCTTGTCCGGGTTACGCAGCAGCGGCAGGTGGCAAAGCTCCGGCATGTCCCAGCCAAAGTACTGGTACAGCAGCTTGTGCTTGGGCGCGGAGTTGATCCACTCCTCACCCCGCAACACATGGGTAATGCCCATCAAATGGTCATCCACCACGTTGGCCAGGTGGTAGGTAGGCATGCCGTCGGATTTCAGCAGGATCTGGCAGTCCACCTGGGCCCAGTCAATTTCGATGGTGCCCCGGAGCATGTCCTGGATCTCGCACACACCTTCATCCGGCACCTTCATGCGGATAACGTAAGACTCGCCGGCATCCAGGCGGCGCTTCACTTCGTCTGCCGGCAATTCCAGGTCACCCTTGATACCCGGGTTCAGGCCCTGGGCCTTGCGCTCTTCGCGGATGGCGTCCAGTTCTTCCGGGGTGCGGAAGCAATAGAAGGCATGGCCGGCGGTAACCAGGTCTTCTGCATACTGGCCGTACATGTGCTTACGCTCAGACTGGCGATAAGGGCCGTGGGGGCCGCCCACATCGGGGCCTTCATCCCAGTTCAGGCCCAGCCAGCGCAAGGCCTTGAGGATATCCTGCTCGGATTCCGCCGTGCTGCGGGCCTGGTCCGTGTCTTCAATGCGCAGAATGAACTGGCCACCGTGCTGGCGTGCAAAACACAGGTTGAACAAGGCCACGTAGGCGGTACCAACGTGTGGATCGCCAGTGGGCGACGGGGCAATTCGGGTGCGTACTGTCATGAAACCATCCTGAAAATAAGTGGCCGATTTATAAAGGGCGCATTATAGCGGCCATGGGGCGGTTTCGCATGATCGGCTTTGCACCAACTGCCGCTAATGTAATATTATAACGTTTCAGGACATCATCAGGATTCAGTACCATGAAACGCAGCACCCTCTCTCTCGCCCTTGGCATGGCCGCGGCCGTTACCGCCTTTCCGACCTCTGCCGCCAACGTTGTTACCTCCATCAAGCCACTGGAACTGCTGGTGAAAGCGGTAGCCGGCGACAGTGTGCAGGTTTCAACCCTGGTACCTGCCGGCTCCAGCCCCCACAACTACACCATGAAACCCTCCCAGCGCCGTGCCCTGGAACAGGCCGACGCCATCTTCTGGGTTGGGCCGGAGATGGAAACCTTCCTCAACCGCCTGCTCGGTGGCCATGAATTCGACGGCAGGGTGGTGGCCTTTACCGACGTGCCGGAAGGCGAAGACGAGCATCACGAAGAAGAACACGATGACCACGGCCATGCGCACGACCACGGAGACGGCGAAGACCCGCACATCTGGACAGACCCGCAACTGGCCCTGAACATGGCACGGGACATCCACGCCAAGCTGGTCACGCTGGAGGATATGAAGAAAGAAGAACTGGACGCCAACCTGGCCCGGTTCGAGCAAGACCTGAATGCGGCAGAACGGGACATCAAAGCCAGCCTGGCACCGCTTCACAGCATCAGCCTGTTTGCCTACCACAGCGCCTTTGAACGCTTTGCCGAACACTATGAACTGCAGCTGGATGGCGTGCTCACCCTGAACCCGGAGCTGTCCCCCGGCGCCCGGCATATTGCCGAAGTGCAGGACAAACTGCGCCAGGCCAACCAGCCGTGCCTGCTGACCGAACCCCAGTTCAACCGCCAGTGGTGGCGTTCCATCACCGAAGGCCTGGACGTGACCTTCAGCACCTGGGACCCGCTGGCCACCGATATCGAATCGACCAGCGAAGGCTACATCCAGTTCCAGCAATCCATTGCGGACGCTGTACTGGAATGCCTACCAGAACAGGCTCAGCATTAACGGAATGGTGACCATCGCCAGCAAGGTCTGCCCGCTGATGATACCCGCCATCAGCGGCGCATCACCGCCCAGCTGGCGTGCCAGGATGTAGGCCGAGGTGGCGGTAGGCAACGCTGCCAGCAACACCGCCACCTGCACCAACAAACCACTCAGCCCCAGCGCCCAGGCCAGCCCCACCACCATGGTGGGGAAGGCCAGCAGCTTCAACCCCGACGACACCAGGAACGGCGCCGAAGCACCCCGCAAGGCGCTCAACTGCAACCCTGCCCCCACCGTCATCAGCCCCATGGGCAGCGCCAGGTTACTCAGGGGTGCCAGAATACCCGCCAGCAGCGGATGGAAACCGATCTGGAACCAGCTCCAAAATACCCCCAGCACCGAGCCGACAATCAGCGGGTTGGTCACAATCGCCCGCAACACCTGAACCACGCTGACCTTGTCCTGCCCCGCCACCAGCGAGAACATCAGAATGCACAGCAGGTTCAGCAACGGCACCATAATGGCCACCGCGATGGCCGTCAGCGACAGCCCGTCGTCCCCCAGCAGCATTCCGCCCGCCGCCAGGCCCACATAGGAGTTAAAGCGAATAGCGCCCTGATACACCGAGGAAAATACCGGCCCGCTCCAGCGCCAGAACAGCTGAACCGCCACCAGCACGGCCGTCATCGCCAGTAGCATGGCCACAATCAGCAACGCGGTGTCGGCATAGGCCGAGGCCGGCAACCTGGCCTGCCCCAGCTTGAACACCAGCATGGCCGGGAAAAGGATGTAATAGGTGAACCGCTCCGCCTCGGGCCAGAAATCCCCGCCCGGGAAGTTCAGCCGCCGTAAAACATGGCCCAACATGATCAATACGAAAACCGGAAACAGGGCCTGTACAACTACCGGCATGCCATCATCCTTTTAACCGTTGCCATTTTGCTCTTTGGGGGTTAGATTCAGCCTATAGCATCCTATAACGGACTGATTCGAACAACGTGAACAGCCAGATTTCCTGTATTCACACATCCTCTTTGGCACTGCGGTCTTCCTCTGCGAACACCGGCAGGGCTGCTATCCGCCTCTGATTTCGCTGAATCCACCTTACACCCCTTCCGGATTCAGCGCTTAAAACCAAACATTGTTGAACCATTTTTCCGGAGATTTCTATGTCTGAATTACCCTCTATTACTGTTGCCGAAGAAGATTACAACCGCCTGAGCACCCTGCTCGAGCGCATGGCCGGCAAGTCCGACGTCGCCGACGGCCTGGAAGACGAACTCAGCCGGGCAGACCTCGTGCCCCTGGCCGAAATGCCCGAAGGCGTGGTCACCATGAACTCGCTGGTGCGCTTTGTGGATGAAGACGCCGGCAAAGAACACGAAATGATGCTGGTTTACCCCCACGAAGTGGGCGATGCAGACCACAAGGTTTCCATCCTGGCCCCGGCCGGTGCCGCCATGCTGGGCCTGAGCATCGGCGACAGCATCGAATGGCCCATGAAAGGCCGCAAGCCCATCCACCTGAAGGTGGTGAGCGTTACCCGCGGCGCATAAGCAATTTCCTTTACAAATGTCATAAATTGACATTTCTCCAAATGGCCAGCGGCCTCCGGTGTTAGCCTGAAAGCAAGCTAACGAGACTATCAGGAGGCCGTATGACCGAAAAGCGCCACGAAGACTGGGACCCAAGAGCCGCCAGCGTACAGAAAGACCAGATCCGCGCGTACGACGACATGCGCGAACGCTGCCCCGTGGCCTGGAGCGATTACCAGCAATGGACGCTGTTCCGCCATGCAGACGTGATGGCCGTACTGGAAGACCACGACACCTTCAGCAACGCCGTGTCTGCCCACCTGTCCGTTCCCAACGGCATGGACCCGCCCGAGCACACCCCCTATCGCAAAGTGATCGAACCCTACTTCGCCCCGGAACCCATGGCCCGGTTCGAACCAATTTGCCGTGAGATTGCCCGTGGGCTGGTAAGCCAGTTGGCCAAGGGGGAAACCGTGGATGTGGTCGATGCCCTCAGCCGCCCCTTCGCCCTGCATATCCAGTGCGCCTTCATGGGCTGGCCCGAGCGCCTGCACGAACCCCTGGCGGAATGGGTACGCAAGAACCACCGCGCCACCCTCGCCCGGGACCGCGATGCTATGGCCGCTGTGGCCCAGGAATTCGACGGCTACATTACCGACATGCTTGAAACCCGCCGCCAGGCCGGCGACCAGGCTCCGGACGACGTCACCACCTCGCTGATGCGTGAACAGGTAAACGGCAAGCCCATGACCGATGACGAACTGGTCAGTCTGATGCGCAACTGGACCGTGGGCGAACTGGCCACTATCTCGGCCTCCGTCTCCATACTGCTGAACTACCTGGCCCGGCACCCGGCTTTAATGGCCGACCTGAAAGCCGCACCGGAGCTGCTGCCCGAAGCCATCGACGAAATCCTGCGCATGGATGCCCCGCTGATCTCCAACCGCCGGGTAACCACCCGCGAAGTCGAAATCGGCGGCCGCACCATTCCGGCCGGCGAGAAAATCACCATCCTCTGGGCCTCCGCCAACCGGGACGAAGCCGAATTCGGCAACCCGGACAGCTACTGCCCGCACCAGAACGCCAGCAAAAACCTGCTCTACGGCGCCGGCATCCACGTATGCCCCGGCGCCCCCCTGGCCCGCATGGAGCTGCAGGTATTCATGGAAGAATTCCTGAAACAGATAGCCGCCGTGGACAGCACAGAAGGCGAACAACCAGAACGCGCCATGTTCCCCACCGGCGGCTTCAACCACCTGCCCCTGATCTTCCATGGGGGTCAGACCCCCGGTACATTTTGACCCACCAAATGTATTCGGGGTCTGACCCCGAATACAAAAAAGCCGCGCCGGGTTTGGTACCAGGCGCGGCTTTTTGATTGCGGGTGCGATCAGTCTTCGATGAACACCAGGCTCTCTTCGGAACCGGTCGCTTCCAGGCGACCCAGCGGCTGAAGCTCCAGCCCCTGCTCGCGAGCCTTGGCTTCGAAGGCTTCGCGGCTGCTTTCCGCCACGCTCACCATCAGACCGCCACTGGTTTGCGGATCGCAGAACAGCAGCTTGTCGGCCTCGGTCATGCCGGAGATCGCCTTGCCGAACGCTGCCGCGTTGCGGTGGGTGCCGCCCGGAATGCAGTCGGCATCAATGTACGGCTGCAGGTTTGGCAGGGTCGGAATCGCCTTGCGGCTGACGGTAGCCTTCAGGCCACTGCCCCGGCAGATTTCCAGCAGGTGGCCAGCCAGGCCGAAACCGGTTACGTCGGTCATCGCATTCACGCCATCAAGCTGTGCGAACACCTCGCCCACCTTGTTCAGGGTCGACATGTTCTGCACCGCGACGGCCAGGTCTTCCGGCGTTACCTTGCCCTTCTTGGAGGCACTGGTCAGAATGCCCACGCCCAGCGGCTTGGTCAGATACAGCAGGTCACCCGCCTTGGCGGTGTCGTTGCGGATAATGCGGTCTACCGCCACCTGGCCGGTCACCGCCAGCCCGAAAATCGGCTCTGGCGAATCAATACTGTGGCCACCGGCCAGTGCAATGCCTGCCTCGGCGCACACGGCACGGCCGCCATCAATCACCTGCGCGGCAATCTCCGGCGCCAGCTCATTCACCGGCCAGCCCAGAATCGCAATCGCCATCACCGGCTTACCGCCCATGGCGTACACATCACTGATGGCATTCGCCGCCGCAATCCGGCCGAAATCGTACGGATCATCCACCACCGGCATAAAGAAATCGGTGGTACTGATCACGCCAATCCCGTTACCGATATCCGCCACCGCGGCATCATCCCGGCTGCTGTTACCCACCAGCAGTTTCGGATCATGAAAATCCGGCATATCGGTGTGCAGAATCCGGTCCAGAACATCCGGCGCAATCTTGCAACCACAGCCCGCGCCGTGGCTGAATTCAGTCAACTTGATAGACAAAGCGTCTTCCTTCTTTGGGTTGAAGCAACTTGGTTATCCTCTCAATACGCAACAGTCTACAATGCGGCCTACTCCCCGGCCAATAAAACCACCGGGGTCAGACCCCTCAAATTTTATCCGCCAAAGCGGATAATCCTCGCCATCGGGGTCTGACCCCGAACTTTTTATCCCGACAAGAGGATAAATGGACTTTATCCCCTACAGGGTATATGGTTGAGAAAATCCGCTTAAGGGGATAAGTGTGAGAATCACATCACCTGAAATGCTGGCGCAGGCATTGAAGAACATCAGGAAGGAGCGTCAGCTCAGCCAGAGCGTGGTTGCTGATAACGTTGGCCTGAAGCAGGCGACCCTATCTGGCTTCGAGAACAAGCCGGAGGCGTCTCGGGTTGAAACGCTGTTCAAGCTGCTTACCTCCCTCGATCTGGAGCTGCACCTGAGCGAGCGCGATACAAAAAATGCCGAGGCTGGCTGGGACCAGGAGTGGTGAGATGTCACAACTCCTGGTAGCGCTCAACGGAATTGAGGTTGGCATTCTTAAAAAGGCCCGCTCCGGCGCGATGACTTTTCAGTACCTGAAAGATTGGGTAAACCGGCCTGGCGCGCGGGCTATCTCGTTATCCTTGCAGCTCACACTTGCACCCTACAAGGGTGAGAAAGTCTATAACTTCTTCGACAACCTGCTGCCGGATTCCGATACCCTTCGAGCCCGCATGCAAGCTCGCTTTCGTGTTGCCAGCAGTCACGCCTTCGATCTCCTTGCCAGCGTGGGCAGGGACTGCATTGGGGCCATTCAGCTATACCCCAATGGCATGGTGCTGCCTGACGTTACACAAACCAGGGCCAGGCCGCTGAACAACCGGGACATCGAGAACCTTCTGGCAGGCTATCAGGATGCGCCGCTGGGTATGGCCAAAGATCACGATTTCCGCATATCACTGGCCGGCGCTCAGGAGAAAACCGCACTGCTGTGGCACCAGAATCAATGGCAACTTCCTCTGGGTTCGACGCCCACCAGCCACATCTTCAAACTACCGATTGGTTTTCTCGAACACAGCAACATTGACCTGCGCGAAAGCAGCGAGAACGAATGGCTCTGCCTTCAGATTCTCAAAGCCTTCGGCCTGCCAACCGCCAACGCAGACCTGGCGCGTTTCGGGAACCAAAGCATCCTGATTGTCGAACGTTTTGACCGGAAATGGTCAAGCGATGGTTCCTGGCTGATGCGTCTGCCCCAGGAAGACTTCTGCCAGGCACTGGGCATTTCGCCCGCGCTGAAATACGAAAGCGATGGCGGGCCGGGTCTTCGCCAATGCATGAAGATTCTTGAAGGCTCGCAGAATGCCAGCCAGGACCGGGACACGCTTTTCAAAACCCAGCTGGTGTTCTGGCTTCTGGCGGCCATCGACGGCCACGCCAAGAACTTCAGTCTGTTCCTTGAACCCGGCTCGGCTTACCGCATGACGCCACTGTACGACGTCATTTCAGCCTATCCGCTGATGACTCAAGGAAGCCTGGCACCGGCACGCACTAAGATGGCCATGTCTCTTAAAGGCCGAAACCGGCATTATCACTGGGCCAGAATGCTTCCCCGGCACTTTCTCTCAACTGCAAAGGCCATGGGCTTTTCGCCGACGCGGGCCGCCGCCATAATGGAAGAAACGGTGGCTCAAACCGAAGCCGTCATCGAATCCGTCAACGCGCGGCTACCCAATGGATTTCCGGCGAAAGTAGCTGACCCGATTCTCACCGGCCTTCGAGCACAAGCCCAGAAAGTGGGGTCTGACCCCGATCATTTTATCCCTTTCAACGGATAAGCCGAATCTCCTCCGCACAAACAGGAACCACCATGAACCACAAAGGCCCCGCCACCCGCATCATCCACAACCGCCGCCACAAGGATCAGTTCGGCAGCCCCTACTCGCCGGTGTACAACACCACCACCTACCGGTTCGAGAACACCGCCGCGTTGCTGGATGTGATTGAAGGGCGCAGCGAAGGCAACCTGTACACCCGCTGGGGCACCAACCCGAGCATCCGGGAACTGGAGCAAGGGCTGGCCGGGCTGGAGCGGGCAGAAGCGGCGCTGGCGTTTGGCTCGGGCATGGCAGCAATCTCTGCCACCTTGCTGGCCCACGGCCGCAAGGGCATTGTCTGTGTGGGGGACCTTTACGGCGGCACCCAGGAGCTGCTGAAAAATCACTGCATGGCCCTGGGCATTCCGGTCACCTTCCTGTTCCGTGAAGAACAGAACCGGCTGGCCGACGAGCTGGGCGAACCGGGCAAGCTGGTGTATTTCGAAACCCCGGCCAACCCGAACATGGCCATTCTGGACATTCACGCCATCGCAGAAACCGCCCACCAACACGGCGCCCTGGTGGCGGTAGACAACACCTTCGCCAGCCCAATCAACCAGCAACCGCTGGTACTGGGGGCAGATCTGGTACTGCACAGCGCCACCAAATACCTGAGCGGCCACAGCGACATCACCGCCGGCGCCCTGATGACCTCAGTCGAACTGGCCAAACCGGTAGCCGCCTGGCGCAAAAACCTGGGCCAGCTG
This sequence comes from Marinobacter sp. G11, assembly GCF_021282325.1. Taxonomy (NCBI): domain Bacteria; kingdom Pseudomonadati; phylum Pseudomonadota; class Gammaproteobacteria; order Pseudomonadales; family Marinobacteraceae; genus Marinobacter; species Marinobacter sp. G11. Next base: position 51,357 of record NZ_JAJSPB010000010.1, on the reverse strand, counting down.
ATCGCCCCGGAAACCGCCGCCCTGCTCTCCCGCAGCCTCCGAACCCTGCCGGTGCGAATCCGCCAGCACAACGAAAACGCCATGGCGGTAGCTGAGGCCATGGAACAGCACCCGAAAATCACCAAGGTCCACTACCCCGGCCTGCCCTCCTTCGAAGGCCACGACCTGGCCCAACAGCAGATGACCGGCTTCGGCGGCATGCTCAGCATTGAAGTGGAAGGCGGCCAGCAAGCAGCCGAAAAGGTGGCAGATTCCCTGAAAATCTTCCTGCTCGCCACCAGCCTGGGCGGCGTCGAAAGCCTGGTCAGCCAACCCAGCGCCACCAGCCACCACGGCCTGAGTCGAGAAGAACGCCTCAAACGCGGCATCGGCGATGGCATGCTGCGCCTATCCGTAGGTCTGGAAGACGCCGAAGACCTGATCGCCGACCTCAACCAGGCCCTTTCCTGATGCGGGGTCAGACCCCCGATAAATTATCCTCCAGAGCGGATTTTTATCGGCGGGTCAGACCCGCCACCGATCACCGGCTAACCAAAAAATCCGCCAACCGGCGCGTCATAAACCCCGGCAACAACTTGTTGGTGAACCACAACCCCCGGGCCCGCCAGCCCGGGATCACCATAAAGCGCCGGGCATCAATGCCCTTTCGAATCTGCCGCACCGCATAATCCAGCGGCAGCGTACCCGCCATCAGTTTCAGGGCTTCCGTTTGCTTCGGCCGGTTCAGCCGCTCCGCTTCCACCATCGGCGTTTCCACCTCTGGCGGGCACACCACGGTTACATCAATGCCCTTCTGCGCCAGCTCAATCCGCAACACCTCCGCCAGCCCAACCACCCCGTATTTCGAAGCGCAGTAAGCCGCATACCCGTAACAGCCCACCAGCCCGGCCATGGAGGCAATCAGCACCAACTGCGAGCCAGATTTCAGATGCGGCAACGCACCCGCCACCACATTGCGGGTGCCAACCAGGTTAATGTTGATCACCCGGGCGTAGGTGTCGTCATCAATGGCCTCGAAATCCGCCGCCACGCAAATGCCGGCGCAGTGAATCATTACATCCGGCTGTGCATCCCTTGCGGCCTCTGCAAGCACCTCCCGCACCTGCTCCGGCCGGGTGACATCCACCACAAACGCCCGCACCTTGTGCGCCCCGGCAAGCGCCGAAAGCTCCGCCACCGCCTGCTCCGCCGGCTGCACATCAAACAAAGTCACCGCTGCGCCCGTGCGCAAATAACTCCGCGCCAGCTGCAACCCGATACCACTGGCCCCGCCGGTAATAAAAACCTGTCGACTCATAAAACCCACACTCCGCTCATTGAACTTGTTATTCCGGTAAACTTACCAACCCACCCCGCCACAAACCTTGGCCCAACCGACACACTGCGGGGGTCAGACCCCCGATACATTTGGCCACACGAAATGTACTGGGGGTCTGACCCCGAATTGGTTGCATTCGGCGAAAATGAAACTAATATGATTCTATTATAATATTTTGAAACTTATACGTTGCCAGAAAGGACCCATGAGCAAAGTCCACGAACAGTTGAAAGATCGCCGCAAATCTCTTGAACTGCGCCAGCAGGATATGGAGATGCGCATCGGCATGCCTCGCCAGCAGTATCAGCGGCTTGAGTCTGGGGGTAATTCACGACTAGAAACCCTTGAACTAGTAGCCAAAGGACTGAAGATGCGAGTTATGCTAATACCAGAAGAGAAAGCGAGGGCTGTTGCGGCTTTTCTGGAAGGCAAGGCAGAACTAATCCCCAACTCCAACCCCATCGCAGACAACCCCTGGCAAGGCCTGTTAGACGAAGACGACTGATGTCGCAACACTGGCAAAACCTACACCCAGACTTCCGGATCGACTAAAAATCAACCAACGGGGTCAGACCCCCGATACATTCCAACACTGGCAAAACCTACACCCAGACTTCCGGATCGACTAAAAATCAACCAGCGGGGTCAGACCCCCGATACATTCAGCCACACGAAATGTACTGGGGGTCTGACCCCGAATTGGAGGAGAGAGTATGAGTAACGCACTGACAGCCCTGTTTAACGTCGAGAAGCCCATCATTCAGGCGCCGATGGCGGGGGTTCAGGATTATCGGCTGGCGGCGGCGGTTTCGAATGCCGGCGGGCTCGGGTCTTTGCCTTGTGCGATGCTGGGGGCGGAGGCTTTGCGGGAGGAGCTTAAGGCGTTGAATGAAGCCACCCAGCAGCCCTACAACCTGAACTTTTTTGCGCACACTCCGCCCGAGCCCAACGAGCAACAAGAAGCCAACTGGCAGCAGGCGCTAGCGCCCTATTACAAGGAGTTCGGCATCGATCCTGCCAGCATCACAGCCGGCCCGGGGCGTATGCCGTTTAATGAAGAGTCCGCAGCGATTGTGGAAGAGTTTCGCCCCGCCGTGGTGAGTTTTCACTTTGGCCTGCCGAAGCCGGAACTTCTGGAGCGCGTCAAAAAAGCCGGTGCGAAGGTGCTGTCCACTGCCACCACCGTAGACGAAGCCCTCTGGCTGGAACAGCACGGCGCCGATGCCATCATCGCCCAGGGCCTGGAAGCCGGCGGGCACCGGGGCATTTTCCTCAACACGGACATGACCACCCAGATGGGCACGTTCGCCCTGCTGCCGCAGATTGTGGCTGCAGTGAAGATTCCGGTCATCGCTGCCGGCGGCATTGCCACGGCCGCAGGTGTGCGGGCAGCCCTGGACCTGGGCGCCGTGGCTGCACAAATCGGCACCGCGTTCATGCTCTGCCCGGAAGCCACCACCAAGCCCCTGCATCGCGAGGCCCTGAAAAGCCCGGCGGCGCGGCATACGGCCATCACCAACCTGTTCTCCGGCGGCCCGGCGCGGGGCATTGTTAACCGGGTAATGCGGGAACTGGGTCCGGTTTGCGATCAGGCACCGGCGTTTCCCCTGGCAACGAATGCCATTGCACCGCTGCGGGCAGCCGGGGAAGCGGCTGGCACCGGGGATTTCTCACCGTTGTGGTCCGGGCAGAATGCCAGCGGTTGTCAGGAGGTACCGGCGGGAGTGTTGGTAGAAGAACTGGCAGGCTAATGAACGGGGTCAGACCCCCGGTACATTTCACCACTCGAAATGTACCGGGGGTCTGACCCCGCCTTATCAAACGGTGCGGATTCGCACCGGGAGGCCCTGGCGCACGGCGGCGCCGGAGACGTTTTCCAGCCAGGTGGCAACCTGGTCTGTGCGGGTGGGGTCGGCGAAGCCGAGGTCGTTGATGTTTACGCCGGCACCCAGGTAGGGGTTGCCGGGGCGTTCTTCGCCATCGATCACGTGGCCGGCGGCACCGAGTTCGCGGTGGCCGTAGCCGTGTTCGATGCCGATAGCGCCTTCGTGCACGCCGTCACCCACCAGCGCCAGTGCCAGCACCTTGCCGCCCGGGCTTTCGATGCTGATGGTGTCGCCGTGTTGCACACCAAACTTCTCGGCATCTTTGCGGTTGATCAGCACCGGGTTGTAGGGCTTGATCATACGCAGGCGCTCAAGGCCGATGGCGTAGGAGTTCATCAGGTTGCTCTTGAACGAGAACGCCAGCAGCGGCCATTCGTTTTCCGGGAAGTGCTCCCGCATCAGCGAGCCATCCCAGAAGCGCGGCGGATGGTACATGGGGGTACCGGTCAGGCGCTTGCCAGTGTAGCTGTCGATGGCTGTGCCCACATCTTCATTGTAGACACACAGCGGGCGGCTCCAGGCGTGGCCCAGATTGTCACCGTCGTAGGCCTTTTCCATGGTCTCGAACCGGCCACCGCGGGAATACAGGTGCGCCACCGGGCCCACTTCGTCTTCCGCCACGGTAGACTTGATACGATCCATCAGCGGCTCAATACCGCCAGCCACAATGTCCTCCTCGCTGGGCGCAGACAGCGGCTTGCCGGTCATCGCAATGTTCGCCGCCGCCCGCAGATAGAAGTCTTCAGCGCGGTTGAGCGGATGCATAGTGCCGTCGGCACCGGCAATCACCCCATCACCAAAGCCCGGCAGGTTCAGCTTTTTACCCAGCTCAATGAAGAAGCTATCCAGGCTTACTGGCTCGCCACCGGCGGTTTTCACCTGGCGAGGCTCCACCACCGGCCAGCAGGCGGTCGTCATCTTGGTGAGCGTGCCGCTCCAGGCACCGGTAAAGCCCCACACTTCATACATCACCGAATCCGGCACAATGTAGTCGGCAAAGCGGTTGGTTTCGTTGATGAAACCATCCACCGCCACAAACAGGCCGATGTTCTTCGGGTCTTTCAGCTTCTCTTCGATGACGGAAGTCAGGCCAGCCTGGCCATACAGCGGGTTGGCCATGGCACCGATCATCGCCTTGATGCGGTACGGATAGCCATCCAGGCCAGACATCAAATGCTCGGTCAGAATCGGCGGCGCCAGCTTGCGCCATGGGCCTTCAGCCGGGTACGGAGACTGGCCACTGGCCACCTTGCGCTTGTACTCGGAAGACTTCTCGTACGGGAACCGTGAACGGCTCAGGAAAATACCCTTGGGGCCGACCTTGCCGGGGAAATCTGCCAGGTCGTACCGGGGGCCTTTACCCACACCATTGAAGGAGCCACCGCCCTTGGCCACACCACCTTTATGGTTAAAGCTGCCCGCCAGCACGTTCAGCATGTTCACGCTGAAAGAGGCGTAGAAGCCCGCACCAGACATCATGCCACCGTGGGCATCGGCGGCGGACTGCCGGCCATGGCTGGCAAACTTCTTCGCCAGCCGGCGGATGATTTCCGCATCAATACCGCAGATATCGGCGTACTCTTCAATGCTGTACTTCTGCGCTTCTGCACGCAGCTTGAACAGGGAGCTGCGCACCACAACCGGGCCGTTGCCGGTTTCTACGGTACGCTCCACAAACAGCTCGGCACTGCTGGCCACTTCGGAGCTTGCCAGCTCGCCATTGGCATCCACCACCACAGGCACATCGTCTGCAGCGCCCTCAGTGGCGCGGCCGATATCGCTCATACGCAGGAAGTAACCCGCCCGCGGGTGGGCCTCGTCTTCAATCACCAGGTGCGTGGCGTTGGAGTGGCCTTTTTCACCGGCCGCCTGAGCCGCCGCATTACCCGGAATGGCCAGGTAATCCTTAGCGTAGCCATCGTTCTCCAGCATCCAGCGCATCAGGCCCATGGTCAGCGCGGGGTCTGTGCCCGGCAGAATGGAAATCCAGTTATTGCGCTCGCCCGCCGCGTGAGACGCAGCCGCAGTCAAAGCCGGGTCGACCACCACGTATTCCAGGTCACCCGTGGTACGGGCCTGGGCCAGCAAACGGCCCTGGCGCTTGAACGGGTTACCGGCCTGGCTGGGTGCAGTGCCAATGAACAGCGCGAATTTGGTGTTGGCGAAATCCGGCTTAACGTGGGCGTTCTTGGCGAGGTCGTTCATCACCGCGCCGGAACCCATACGGAACGCCAGGCCACAGTAGGCACCGTGGTGGCCATAGTTACGGGTACCAAAGGCATTGAAAGCAAAGCGCTTCAGCAGCGCAGAGCGGCCATAATCGGTGGCTTCCATTACCATCAGCTGGTTGGCCTTGGGGCCGTATTCCGGGTTTTCCGGGTCCAGCGGAGTTTCGAGATCGCGAATGGCACGCAGGCCCTCTACTTCACCTTCGCCGAACAGGTCGCCGCCTTCCACAATTTCATCCAGCAGCTGCTCGAACGGGACAGATTCCCACTGGTTGCTGCCCCGCGGCCCTACCCGCTTCAGGCAGGTGAGTACACGCTGGTCGCTGGTGAGCTGGGCCATGGCAGCGTTGCCACGGGCACAGGCGGTAGAACGGTTCAGCTGGCCCTGGTCCTTGAAGTTACTCATCTGGCGGAACGCATCCATTACCGGCGTGTTCTCGTCCAGGTGCTCGTCAGAAGACAGCGGGTGGTAAGGGTTACCAGACACCCGCAGAACCTTGCCCTGCTCTTTATCAATCCGCACCCGCACGCCACACTTGGTGGTGCAGCCATAGCACACGGTGAAGGCAATGCGCTGGTCCGGGTTCAGTGTTACCTCACCGGTGGTGGGGTCTACGGAATACTCCGGCGCCAGGCTGTTGGCGTGCAGCCGGTCGTTAGTCTGTTTGCCAGAGGTGCCGTTCACCAGGCCCTTGGCCATTTTTTCCAGCGGGTCGTAGTAGCCCGCCGCGAAGGTAGCAGCACCACCAGCGGCCGCTGCTCCTTTCAGAAAATTACGACGATTCTTGTCCATAACTATGCTCCGCCCTTAATCAGTGGCTGCCAGCCTGGAGGCCTTTCTTCCAGGGCACCAGGATGTCGATAATCAGTAACGCTGCCAGCCACAACCCGAAGGTGCCGACAATTCCAAGCAAGCCACTGGAGCCTGCCTCAACGGCGTATTGGTAATAACCTGCGGTGTTCTTGGCCACGGTTTGCACTTCCATCAGCACCATCCAGCGGAAGGTCCAGCCGATGTGTACCGCCAGCAGGCCGGCAATCCAGGCACGGGTCATCCAGCCCGGGCGGCGCAGCATGGCGATGGTGGCCAGGGTCAGCACAATGCCTACCGCCAGGCCGTAAATAGCCACCAGGCGCCACTCCGCGTTGCCCTGCAAAGACTCAAACGCAGCCTCAACAGACGGGCTGAAACCGGTAATGCCTTCAGATACCCAAAGCGCCGCCACAATCGCCGCAAGCGCCATGCTCACAAAGATCACTTTCAGACCTTGCCGGTTGATCTCTTCATCGTTACCGGTCATCAAGCGGTTGATCAGAACCACCAGCCCAGAAGCCGCCACCAGGCCAGTCAGCACAAACATCACCGGCAGCCAGTTGGTGTGCCACAGCGGGCGGGATTTCAGAATGGCGACTTCCGCCCCGGTGTACAGCATGATGCCGAAGGCAAACGCCAGGGCACCCAGGCCCGCCAGCACCAGCATCCAGCGTGGTGCCTGCCAGCTACCCATGCTGATCCAGCCAGACAGCTTGCCAATCCAGCCGGGCTCCTGTGCCTGCTCCTGCATGGCCGGGCGCCACGCCAGCCAGGCATAGGCCAGCACCATCACCAGGTACAGCGGCAGCAACAAACTACCGATAGACATCCAGGACTGGGTGTTCAGATTGGCGTAGAAGTGCCAAAAGCGAAGCGGCTGGTGCAAATCAGCCAGCAGTGCCACCGGGCCTACCAGGGTGCAGGTAACCGTTACCAGCAACGCCACCTTCGCCAGCGGCTGATAGTTCTTGTTACCGAAAATCAGCCCAGGCACCGTCAGCAACAGCGCCGAGTAAGAGACCGCAATCATGAAAAAGTACTGCACCGCCCAAGGGTACCAGGCAATGCCATAGCGAGGGGTAAGAACCTCAATGGCCATCGAATTCATAACCGATCTCCTCACCTTCCTGAGTACGCACATCCCAAATGGCCGGCTTGGCCTGTGGGCGAGACATAAACCGCTCTTCCATGCCCAGATAGAACACATGGGGCGATGTTCCCATCTCCGGCTTCAGCACCATCAGGTCTTCATAGTGCTCTTTCATCATGCGGCTGATCTGACTGTCCGGATCGTTCAGGTCGCCAATGATCCGCGCGCCGCCCACACAGGACTCCACACAGGCCGGCAGCAGGCCTACGTCCAGGCGGTGCGCACAAAAAGTGCACTTGTCGGCTGTCTGGGTGTGTTCGTTAATGAAGCGGGCATCGTACGGGCAGGCCTGCACACAATAGGCACAGCCCACGCACACATCGTTATCCACCACCACAATGCCGTCCTGGCGCTGGAAGGTGGCTTCTACCGGGCAAACCGGCACACAAGGCGGGTTGTCGCAGTGGTTACACAGGCGCGGCAGCATGAACGTAGCAATGTCGCCGGTTTCCTCATGCTCCACCTCGTACTGGGAAACAATCGTACGGAAACTGCCCAGCGGCGCCTCGTTCTCGATATGGCAAGACACCGTACAGGCCTGGCAGCCAATACACGCCCGCAAGTCAATCAGCATGGCGTAGCGCTTGGAGGGATCACCTTCACGGCGCGGGGGTTGATCGTTAATACCGGCAGAAGCAATGCTGCTCAAAGGAACCAGCGCTGCTCCGGCGGTCAGCTTTGCGATCTGCCCGAGCAAGGCCCGGCGGATTTTGTCCATGGAATCACCTGTATGATGAGTCGGTTGCTATCTAGGTTGGACAGTAGCAAAGCAGGCTTGCGGGAATTTGATATCGGTCAGTTTGTGGGACGGGTCTACAATTTGTTACGGGCAAGTACTTACCAGAAGGGAGGGGTCGTACCCCCGGTGGGGGTACGACCCCTTTGTAGCCTGCGTGTTACTGGAGGAGTTCTTTCAGGGGCACGGGGCGGGAGAAGTAGAAGCCCTGCAGCAAGTCGCAGCCGTGGGCGCGCAGGTATTCGTATTGGGCTTCGGTTTCCACACCCTCGGCAACCACTTCCAGGCCCAGGTGGTGGGTCATGGTGATCACGCCTTTCACAATGGCGGCGTTGTGGCGGCTGGTGTCGATATCGTTGATGAAACTGCGGTCTATCTTCACCTTGTTGATGGGCAAGTCCCGCAGGTAACTGAGGCTGGAGAAGCCGGTGCCGAAATCGTCGATAGCCACCTTCACGCCCAGGTTACGCAGTGCCTGAACCTGTTCCAGGGCCTTTTCCGCCGCGCTCATTAACACGCCTTCGGTGACTTCCAGCTCCAGGCAAGACGGGCTCAAGCCGCTGTCTTCCAGCACACCCTGAATTTCACTGAAAAAGCTGGACCGACGAAAATGCACCGGTGAAATGTTCACAGCCAAAGTAATGGGCCTGCCCAGGCGCTCAACAATCTGCTTCATATCGTGGCAGGCCTGGCGCAGCACGCACCGGCCGATGTCGATAATCTGCCCGGTTGCTTCCGCCACCGGAATAAACAGCCCCGGCGGCACCAGGCCGCGTTCCGGATGCTGCCAGCGCACCAGCGCCTCTACCCCGCGAATCTCGGTGGTGGCGGCATCTACCAGCGGCTGGTAATGCACCACAAACTGATCACCCTCGATCGCCTCCAGCAGTTCCCGGCGAATGGCCACATGCTCGCGAATGGAACTATCTTGCTCGCCAGCGTACCACTCCCAGGTATTTCGCCCCTGGTTCTTGGCCTCGCGCACCGCAGTATGGGCGTGGGCCATCAGCACGCAATTGCCCTCACAGCCATCGGAGCCAGACGCAATCCCGATGCTGACACTGATATGCACCGTGTGCTCGCCCACCACAAACGGCCGGGACAACAACGCAAGCACCGTATCTGCTGTCTTCAGAGGCAACTCATCGGTGTACTCGCTACGCGTGCCCAGCAGAATGCCAAACTCATCGCCACCAAGGCGCGCCAGAAACGCTTCTTTCGGTAACTCTGCCCGCAATCGCCCGGCCACCGCCTGCAACAGTTGGTCGCCCACCGTGTGGCCCAGGCCTTCGTTAATGGTGGTAAAGCCGTCCAGGTTCACCAGCAAACCCACCAGCCGGTCGCCATTCGAACAGCAATGCTCGTTCAGCAACGCCTCAAAACTGGTGCGGTTGGGCAAGCGGGTTAGCGGATCGTGGGTTTCCTGAAAACGCAGTTCAGACAGCGTGTTTTCATGCTGGTACAGTAACCTGCGATAACGCTGCTCGTGATCCTGCAGCGCTTTTCTGTCGCGCTCCCGGGCGGTCGCCAACGCCAACAGGCCAGACGCCCGGTACATCAACACCAGGTCATCACTTGCCGGTTCAGAAGGATAGCGGCCATACACCGCAAAGGTGCCCAACAGATCATTGCCCGGGGTAAGCACCGGCACAGACCAGCAAGACTTCAGCCCCTCGGCCCGGGCCAGGTGGGCGAAGGGCGCCCAGTCCGGCTCGTGCTCTATATTCGGGGTAATAACAACTTCGCGGGTGAAAGCTGTTTTTCCGCAACTGGCCACATTCGGGCCGATCACAACCCGCTGCATGGCCTGGCGGTAGGTTTCAGACACGCCCTGCCCTGCAACCAGGCTAAGGGTGTTGTCGGAGGGGTCGTACAGCATGAAAGACACCACGCACTCCGGCATCTGGCGCGCGACCATGTCGGTAATGGCGCCCAGGATTTCCTCGAACGGGACCTGGTGGGCAATCATGTCCTGAATTTTTTGCTGGTCTGCCAGCTCGGCCATTCTGCGCTTCATAGTGAATCCGTTCGGGCAACGTCCATATGTGTTTCACTATAGCCGAAATGCCGACAATTCCTACCGATTGTCATCAGGAAGAAATGTTTTTGCTAACCATCTCGGACGGCGCGCTGAGCAGACCGGCCTGGTCCTGCGCCTGCACCGTAAAATACCAGGTGCCCGGCTTAAGGCCGGTGATGGTGTAAGACGGGTAACTTTGCGAATCTTCGGCCGCAGCGTCTGGAACAACAACCTGTTCAGTAAGGTTGTCTTTGTCCTGGCCATAGCGGATAACGTAGCTTTCCAACTCACTCAGCGACAAGCCAGAACCGTCCTCACGACTGCGGGGTGCGGTCCAGCTGAGTACCGCCTTGCGCTCAGAAACCGACTCGCTGCCCACAGCAGACTCCTGCCCCGATGGCACAGAAGAGCCGCCCGCCTGGGAGTCGCCCACTTCATCACCAGAGCCACCGCCACCACAACCGGCCAGCAGCACACCAAACAAGACAACAATCAGGTACAGGGGGAATTTCTGCAAAAAATTGGGCATAGGAAACAACACCGCAGAGGGAGAAATTTTGCAGAATTTTAAATTGTTAGCGGCGGGGAGACTGTGACAAAAACGCGTTTGTTTGTGACGGTAGGTTAACTGGACAACTACATAGCTAGCGTAGCAACGGGCCGCACAGGGCGGCCCGCTATCGCATCAGGCAGCTTTCTTCAGCTTTTTCTTCAGCGACTTGATCTTGGCTTCATGCTTTTCGATCTTGGCTTTACGGGCGTTGATCTTTTTCTTCAGGTTTTTCGCTTCTTTCTTGGACATGATGGCCTCCTGCTCGTCATTCGCTTTCGGTTGAAAGCTAATTTCATTGTAATTGGGGTTCGGGGGAAGGCAAGGCGAATGGCTAAACCCCAAGCCACTCCGCCAACTGCAGATTGGTCTTCAACCGCAAGCGCTGCTGCAACATCCCTTCAAACACGCTGTCGACCGTGCAACTCTGGCCCAACAACGGCAACGCAGCTTCCGCTTCTGAAAAAAACTGCTGTTCACGCTCGGTGCCTATGATGGCGTGCCCCCACCACTCCATCACCCGAGGCCGGGCCTGTTTCAGTAACGAATCCGCCGGCAGCTTTTCAGACTTCGCCGCATTGGCGGTATGAGAAGCCGGCAACAGGTTCCAGAGATCGTTGTTGTTCCAGCGGGACCAGGGAAAACAGTGGTCAATATCGTAGCGGGTACGGGCAAGATTTCTGGCAGTCCAGACACACTCCACCGGGCCAGCGGAAAGCTGTTGCTCTACCAGCTTGCGCACGACCGTGGTATCTCGCCGCCCTTCTACCCACTGCAACGCCTGATGATAGGTTTCCGTTGAATAACGGGCTTCCCAGCTCCCCATAAGGTTGATCCATTCATTCACAATGGCCGGCTCAACCCAGCAGGCGTAACGGCTGAATGTGTCCCAGAGCATGGCAGGCACCCGGAAACGCCCGAACCGGGCCAGGGTTTCCTTATCCAGATGAACCGCCTCGTTACGAATAGTCAGTCGACTGGTGCCACCCTCGAAAACCTGGCGATTGGTGCCCGGCCAGGTGGTGAAGTGGGCAGGGTTCTTGAGAATGTTCGAAGCCGCCAGTTTGATCGCCCGCATAACCACAGGCGCAAACTCCGCCGATAGTGACAAACCAACCCGGAAATCCAACGGCGACAGTTTGCCCAGCTCGAAGAAATCATCCCCGGCAAAACCCAGCCCCCGGGAACCCGGCGCCTGCCGCAAGTGATGCTTCAGCACCAGCGGGTGGTACAGCATGATCCAGAACAGCCCCACTGCCCCAAGTGGCAGCTCTACCCAATCATCGGAGCGGTTCAGTACCAACCCCGGCGCGCTGTCTGCCATGCGCACCAGGGTTCGCAGCAAGCCCAGTTTGTACGTGGAGGATTTGTTGTCATTGATGATGATATGCCGCAGCGTGGGCAACGCCCCGGTGCCATCATCCGGCAGACGGTATACGGCGGTTTCCCACCACACATCCTCGCGTTTCAGCTGATCCGCTCGCGGCATATCCGGCAAAGGCACCGGCATAACCGCCCGGTGGCGGGCAAAGCTGTCCAGCTCGGCCTTCGAGACTTCGTAGAACTGGCGCTCACCATCCCCCGGCCCATGGCGCAGCGTGATGACCAACATGCCGGACGGTGCCAGCAGCTCAGTCAAAATCCGGAACGCCCGCTCCCGGTAAGTAGGGGGCAGGTGCATCCAAACCGCAGACACCAGCACCAGATCAAACCGGTAACTGAGTTTTCGGATCTCGCTCAGATCCGGCAGAGAGTCATCCACCCACTGGATACTACGATGGGCCGTTGCCGCCTCACCCAGCCGACGCAACTCCGCCGCCGGCTCCACCGCCACCACATCCCAGCCACGCTCCGCCAGTGCCAACGCATCGCGGCCGCTGCCGGCACCTACATCGAGCGCGAGACCGGTTTTCTTGTCCAGCTGGGGGAGCCAGTCGCTGTGGACCTGTTCGAAGGTCAGGGACTGGTATTGGGTGAAGAATTTTTGGGCGTTTTTGTTGTAAGGACCGTAACTCATGCCACCGCCAGCTTAGCCGCCTGCTGCCACATAAAGTTCGGCATCGGCGTTCGGAGTTTCCAGGTAATACTCATGGGTTGAGAGCCGGTGTGAGACACGTAATTAACCTCTCCGTAATTCACAAACCCCATCGTGCGGCCATATTCGTCTTTCGCTTGCTCTCTCACAAACAGGAACAAACGTTTGTTGATGGCTTGGTGTTGAATATAGTCCTTACCTTTGCCACGGTCAGGCCGCGCGCTGTTTTGCGACTGCCAGTGAAACAACTGCTCGTTGATCGCGTAGTCGTGGTACATGGTGGTTGGTGAGAACTGCTTTTCGTTTTTATCCAGGGTGACAAACAGCAGCTCGATATTCTGATCCTGAATGACATACACACCTTCCCTCGATGGTGGCTGGTGCTCGAACGTCATGGCACCAAAACCAACCAGAATCTGCTCTCGGGAATAGCGGGCGTGCAATCGCAGCGGGACTTCCTGTAACTCCGGCATGGCCGGCTGTTCGTGCTTGGTTTTCGACAGTTTCCAGTCGAGCACGTCCGCCAGCTCTTGTTCCAGCCCCAACTTGCTGAGTTCTGCCAGGCTTTGTGCCAGCGAATCAAACTCCAGCTCCGGCCCGGCTTTCTGCCAGAAGTCGTAATGGCACATCAGCGCTTGGCGATTGCTGGTGTCGTCCCAGCTAAATCCGGCCAGGCATAGCTCCTTGAGGAACAGCAGGTAGTGGTGATCGTCGCAGATCAAAATCCGGTTGTAGATGGCCTTCTTCGCTAGTTTGAACGGCGAGTCATCGGCGACGTCTTCGTCTTTCGCTTTGCTCACCAGTTCGGCCCAGCTACCCCGTTTGTAGAGCTCGTTCAGGTCGATGTGGGGATGATGGGTTATAAAATTCTTCAGCGTGAGTGGCTGCGTGGAGTGCTGCGGGAACTGCCGAACAAGTGTCACCAGCCGCTTCATGGTCAGCGTGGCTTGCCGGATGTTGCTCAGCACCATTTCCTGGGTTTTCTTGGTGAGCTCAATTCGGCAACCCAGTGGTGCATGGGGAAAGCCCTGCTTCAGTTCATCCGTAATCGAGCGTTCTGACTTACCCACCAGTGCCCGGAATTTATTGGCGAAATCATACTCAGGCCGGGAGTTGCCCACGAAATCCAGAACCGTGCAGCAGTCTTTGTCGTCTGCCAAACGCAGTCCACGGCCGAGTTGCTGCAGGAAGATGGTCAGACTCTCGGTGGGGCGCAGGAACAGCAAGGTATCCACTTCTGGAATATCGACGCCTTCGTTGAAGATGTCGACCACACACAGAACATTGATTTGCCCGGAGCGAATGGCTTGCTGCTTTTGTTGGCGTTCGTGGCTGTTGTCACTGGTGAGCACATCGGCCTTGATGCCATGTAACAAGAGCTGCTCCACCATGAAGGTCGCGTGTTCACGGCTCACACAGAAAGCGAGAGCTTTCATGCTGGTTATGTCGGTGACGATTTCCCGCAGGCTGCGCAGGATCTTATCTACCCGGCTCTGGTTGTGGGTGTAGAGGTTGGTGAGCTGAACCACATCGTAACGGCCACGATTCCAGGGAATGGTGCGCAGGTCGGTATCGTCATCTATGCCGAAGTATTGGAAAGGGCAAAGGTGGCGTCGGTTGATGGCCTCCGGCAACCGGAGTTCGGAGGCAATCACGCCGCCAAAGTCGCTTAGGATATCACTACCATCATGCCGTTCTGGTGTGGCGGTCAGGCCCAGCAGTATCTCAGGCGAGAAGTGTTCCAGTACCGCCCGGTAACTGGAGGCGGCAATGTGGTGCACTTCATCAATTACGATGTAGTCGTAATAGTCTTCGGTCAGTTTCAGCTGGTCCAGCTGGTTATTCAGGGTCTGAATCGACACGAACAACTGGCGGTAGTGTTCCGGCAACTGGCCGCCTACCCAGAGTTCGCCAAAGGCATTGTTTCGCAGCACGCCCCGATAGGCTTCGCGGGCTTGGCGCAGAATTTCTTCCCGGTGCGCCACAAACAGGAAATGGGCGTTTGGCTTTTCTTTCAGGAACCGCTGGAAATCAAACGCCGAAATCAGCGTTTTGCCAGTACCAGTGGCGGCCACCACAAGGTTACGGAAACGCTGGTGAACGTCCCTTTCCACGGAGAGCTGCTCCAGAATGTCCTTCTGGTGGGGGAACGGCGTAATTTCGAAATAGTGGGAGACGCCTGGTGCATCCAAGCCTTTTTGCTGCTTCAGGGCTCGATTGAGCTTTTCGGTACTCTCAGCCTGACCATCGAACCGCTCAAAGTCTTCCGAAGCCCAATAGGTTTCAAAAGTGCTGAGAGATTTGTTGATGATGTGGGGAATTTCCTGAGATGTGATTTTCAGGTTCCACTCAAGGCCGTTGGTCAGCGCCGATCGGGACAGGTTGGATGAACCGATGTAACCGGTGTGAAAGCCTGTATTCCGGAGAAACAAATAGCTTTTGGCGTGCAGCCTTTCACGCTCGGTGTTGTAGCTTAGCTTTACTTCCGTGTTCGGCAGACTCGCCAGGTACTCAACGGCTTTGGCATCCGTTGCCCCCATGTAGGAGGTGGTGATGATTTTAAGCTCACGGCCACTGGCGGTGAAGGCTTCCAGCTCTTTCCGGAAAATGCGGATGCCGGCCCATTTGATGAACGACACCAGCCAGTAGATTTTGTCTGCTGACAGAATTTCGCGTTTCAGTTCGGATTCCAGCGACAGGCCGGCATTGCTGCCTGAGAACAGCTCGCTTTGGGTTAAGCCCGTTAGAGGGAAGATATCTTCAACGTACTGTTTCAGGTTGGCTGCAACCGGGTTTTCCAACTCGTAGAGCGCTGTGAGGATTTTACCTTGGCTATCGAGCAGGTTCTCTTCCAGAAAGCCCTCTTCTGAAATCTGGCTCTTGAGCCACATCAGCAGCTGGTTGGAGAGTTCGATTTGCTCCTGAAGCCGGTCGTCTCCCGACGGCACGGCTTCAATGGCAAATTCCAGAATGTTGGACAGGAATCGTGACAGCCACACCGAGGCTTCGGCGCTGTTGAGCTGGCGTTCACCAACGTAGAACTTGTCTCTGTCGAGACGGCTTTCGATGAGCTTGGTGATTAGCTGCTCGTAGATTCCGGTTTGTTGCATTACCTACGTTCCATGTTGATGGCACATCTGGCAAGAACCGTAGCGTTCAACGTCCCGGTTTCCAAGGAAATCTTAAGACTTTCTCTCCGGCTCGTCTGAATTTTGCATTTGTTTACGAACCACTTACCCTACTCACACACCAGATTCCCCAACGCATCCTCCCTGCACCGCCGCCCCTCCCGGTCCCGCCAGTTCCCCAGCGAATCCTTGCGCCAAACCTCTTCACCATCAGAAGACCGATAGTTTCCAAGGCTGTCTTTGCGGTAACGGTTGCCGGTTCGGTTGTCATTCCAGTGCCCGAATGCGTCTTTGCGTAGTGTGCCCTGTTCGCCGCTGTCGCACTGGTAGCGCATGTTGCCCAGGGCGTCTTTACGGTAGGTGCAGTTTTCCTGTGCGGGCAGCCAGCCGGATGCCAGCACAAGCAGTGCTATGGCCAGGGCGATCATCAGGTGTTTCGCCATGGTATTCGCTCGCATGGTGTGCCCTCCTCTGGCGTTGCCTTTGTTCCAGTGTAGTCACGGGGGCGACAGGTAGCGTCGTGCGGTGGATTTTTTGTGAGTGGGTTCAGGTATTGGCCAGCCAGGCCGCTCCGCGCACGCCGCTGGAGTCGCCGTGGGCGGCTTTTACGATGGGTGTGTCGCATTCGCCGCCGAATACGTAGCCGGGCAGGCGGGCGGGGAGTTCCTGGTAGAGCTGTTCGGCGTTACTCATGCCTCCGCCCAGGATGATGATGTCCGGGTCGATTACGTTGATGATGGCAGCCAGGCCTCGGGCCAGGTGTTCCAGGTATTGGTGCAGGGTTTCGGTGGTTTGCGGGTCGCCATGCCCGGCATGTTCGACAATGGCATGGGCGGGCAGTTGCTGGCCGGTGCGCAGTTTGTGGGTGAGTGAAAGCCCGGTTCCGGACAGGAAGGTTTCGTTGCAACCGTGGCGGCCGCAGAAGCAGGGGCGCTGTTGCAGTTCGGCTTCCGGGGTCCATGGCAGGGGGTTGTGGCCCCATTCGCCGGCTACGCCGTTGGGGCCGGTAAGCAGCTGGCCGTTCACGCTTATGCCGGCGCCGCAGCCGGTGCCCAGTATGGCGGCGAATACGTTGTGGTGGTTTCGCCCTGCTCCGTCTGTGGCTTCGGAGAGCGCCAGGCAGTTGGCGTCGTTGGTCAGGGTAACGGGCCGTTGCAGCAATTCTTGCAGGTGTTGCTGCATGGGCTGGCCGTTCAGCCAGGTGGAGTTGGCATTTTTGATGCGGCCGGTTTTGCGGGAAACGCTGCCGGGTATGCCTACGCCTACCGGTATGCCGGTGGTGCCGGCGTGGGCTTCGGCCTGTTGTACCAGAGCGTGGATGGTGTTCAGGGTGGGTAGTCGCCTGCTGGGGTGGCTACCCGTTTGCGGAAGTGTTCGTTGGATTGGTTATCCAGCAGGATCACTTCGGTTTTGGTCCCGCCCAGGTCTATGCCTGTTAGCCAGTTTTGCATACGTTTCCCTGTGCCGCAGCCCGGTTATTCTGAACCGTTACCCGTTATCGGCTGGTAAAACTGAATCTGGTTCCGGCCTGCGTGCTTTGCAAGGTAAAGGGCTTTGTCTGCCTTTTCCAGCAACTGTTTTAAGCTTTCCTCGCCACTATACTGTGCCACACCACAACTGGTGGTTATGGTAATTTCCTGGCCGTCGTCCAGGGTGCACAGCATGTCACCCACCGCCACGCGAATCCGCTCAGCCAGGACCAACACTTGCTCCTTGGTCAGGTGGCGCACGGCCAAGGCAAATTCCTCTCCCCCCAGGCGACCAAACACATCATCCCTTCTCAGAAGGTGACTGACGGTCTTTACAAAGGTTTTTAGTACTGTATCACCCGCGCCATGGCCGAAGGTATCGTTCACACGTTTGAAGTGGTCGAGATCCAACATGATGACATAGAGCGCGGCATTATCGTTGTCCACCCAGCTGCTGACCACCGACAACCATGCGCCCCGGTTTAATACTCCGGTTAAGGCATCTGTGCGGGCCAGCTGGGTCAGGTTACGCTCTGTCTCAACATGGCGACTTACGTCTGCAATGGCCAGGATGGCACCCCTGTTTTCAGGATCACCAAACGCCCGAACACTCATACTCAGGTGCACGATGCGGCCATTCCTGCCTACCATGCGCTCTTTGTCTGCGCGGCTGTCCTCGCCTGTAGCCAGGGTGTGCAGTGTCGGGCAAGGCCCGTCATGCAGGCTATGGCCATCCGGGGTAACGTGGCAGGTTTGGTGCAGGTCGCGGCCAATCAGCTCCGCTTCTGTCCAGCCCAAAAGCCGTTCACCTTCCGGATTAATCCACTGCACCCGGCATTGTTGGTCTACCATCAACAACCCGTGCCCGGACATTTGCGTAACCACCTGCAACTGATGGTAGTTTTCTGCCAGCACCCGCTGCATTTGCCACTTATGCGTGTTAGCGCGTCGCCATAGCAAGAGCAAGGGGTAGGTTACCAGCAGTCCGGAAATCAGCCGAACGCCCGCTTTTTTGACCGAATCCATCCCGACGGCCGAACAGGGCTCCCCTGCCGTTCGCTGGGCCAGCAACAGTTCGGGAGACTCAACGCGAGGATCCGAATAACGGTGCCAGCGGTAGTTATAGCACTCGTCTTCCAACTCGAACTGTCCCTGCTGAGCGCCACGCACTTGTTGCCACAATGCCGGATAGCTAGCCGAAAACCGACTGGCGGAATCATCAGCAAACGCCCAGTCGGCAACACCACCACCGGCTATCCAACCGCCGGCGTCGTCAAGCACGACCAGGTCAGTACCGTCCGGCAACGCTGTGCGCAGGTGTTGCAGCAATTCATTCGCCTTGGCATTGAGCACCACCATGCCACCCTGTTCACCATCCACGTGTACGCTGGCGACTACCCGAACCGTGGGCACAAAGGGAACTTGAATGCGGCCATTTTCAACATTTAGGTCAAAGCGGGACACAAAGACGCTCCCCGCCTCTCCTGCCAGCCCCGCTTTCACGTAGTCACGATGGATTTTAAGCTGTAAGCCCTGCGTGACCAGTTGTGGCTCACCGTTGTAGTTGTTAACCCGAACCTGTTCAACTCCGGAACGATCTATATAACGTAGCTGGTCATAACTTGGCCTCAGACCTGCGATGTTCAGAAACGCCTGTTCTAAAGATAGCAAGCCCTCTGCGGACAGGTCTCTTATGTACATCTGCAACACCGGAGAGGCGGCAATTACATCGGCATCTCGTGTCAGTTGCTGCACATAGCCGGCTGTCATCAGCTGCATCAGCTCCAGGTTACGGTTGATGTCGACTTGTTCCAGCTCCCGATCTTTCTGGTAGGTAGGGTATTGAGTGACAAAAATGACGACAACAATAAGGACCAGCAAAGCGGAACTTTGAAGCAGCAATGAATGACGGGAGAACCAGGTCGGCATATTAAACGTTTCTATCAGTTTGGCGGGCTCATGGTAGTCAATCTGCACTATGGCTGTGCTTTGGACAACCATCCACCCCGGATTTTGCAAGAATTTACGTGTTTGACGCTTTATTTACACAACTGCCGTTGTGCAAAAAACAAACTGGCCTAACAATATGCGCCGGCTTTTTTCTTCCACTCTGAGGCGGCGCTCCGTCTATGCCACAAGTTTCTCACGCACTGCGGTTGCAGGCCTGGCCATTGTTGCTGCTGGCCTGCACTTTGCTGGCCGGTTTTGCCGGTTTGCTGGCGTCTGCCTTTCCGCAGTTGCCGGTACCGGAGCCGCTGCGTTTCTCCTGGGCCGGGTCGCTCACGCTGGTGGTGGGTGGCATGGTTATGTCTGCCTGGCTGTTTCGTTCGTCTGGCCGGGCGTTGTTGCTGAAGAAGCTGGCGTACCAGGCTTCACACGATGCGCTGACAGGCCTGGCCAACCGCACGATGTTTGAAGAGAAGTTGCAGCAGGATTTTACCCTGGCCCGCCAGAACAACCGGCTGATGGCGGTGCTATTTATAGACCTGGACGAGTTCAAGCCCATTAACGATACCCTGGGCCACAAGGTGGGCGACCGCCTGCTGGTGGCGGTGGCGCGGGCGCTGGAGGCGTGCATTCGCCCTACCGATACGCTGGCCCGATTTGGTGGCGACGAGTTTGTGGTGCTGCTGCCAGACCTGGAATCGGCCCGGCAGGCAGAAGAGGTGGCAGAACGCATTCTGCAGAAGATTGCTCTGCCCCAGCAGGTGGGCGGCCATGAGCTGTACTTGTCTGCCAGTATCGGGATCAGCCTGCTGGATGACAGCGAAACGTCGCCAGAGAAGCTGATTCGCCAGGCAGACATGGCGATGTACAAGGCCAAGCGCCAGGGCCGGGATACGTTTCAGGTGTATTCGGCAGAGCTGGACGCCAAGCTTTCACGCCGGGTTACCCTGCGCCAGGATCTGCAAGAGGCCATTCGCAGCGGCCAGTTGTTCCTGCATTACCAGCCTCAGGTAGACCAGAACGGCAAGTTTTTCGGTGTGGAAGCGCTGGTGCGCTGGCAGCACCCTACTCGCGGGCTGATTGCGCCGGAGCGTTTTCTGCCGTTGGCAGAGGAAACCGGCCAGATTGTGCCGCTGGGCAAGTGGATTTTCACCCAGGCCTGTAAGGATGCCGTTCAGCTGAAGGAAATGGGGCTGCTGCCCGGGCGCATGGGGGTGAACCTGTCGCCGCTGCAGTTCCACCGCCCGGGGTTTCTGGACAAGCTGAAGAAGATTCTGGCCGAAACCGGCCTGCCGGCTGATCTGCTGGAGCTGGATTTGACCGAAGGCGTGCTGATGAAAGACCGCTGCCGCGCTATTAGTTTGGTGAATTCCCTGCAGGAGCTGGGAATTTCCACGGCGATTGATGATTTTGGCACCGGCTTTTCCAGCTTCAGCTACCTGAAAGACCTGCCCGCCAGCAGCATCAAAATCGACAAGTCGTTCGTGGAAAACGTGGTCACCAACCACAAAGATGCCGCCGTGTGCAAAGGCGTAATCACCATGGCCCGCGAAATGGGCCTGACCGTGGTTGCCGAAGGCGTGGAAGACGAGGCGCAGTTCGATATCCTAAGAGCCTGGGGCTGCCACCGCTTTCAGGGGTTTTACTTTGCTCGGCCTATGGCTTTGGATGCGCTGGTTAGCTGGGCTCGGGAAGTGGACTGATTAGGGGGCTGACTAGGGGTCTGTCCCTACGAGGACTGACCCCTCTAGGCACCAAGTCCGGTTCTAGTCTGAGCAGCCCCCTCTAGGCACCAAGCCTGGTTCTAGTCTGACTCAACTTGGTACGTTGAGGGGTCTGTCCTCGTAGGGACAGACCCCTAGTCTGAGCTGGGACAGACCCCTAGTCTGCGTTGGGACAGCCCCCTTCACTTCTTAATCCACCGGCCACCAACAAGCACAAACTGCCCCGCCGGCGTTTTCTCTATAGCCTTTTTGCCCGCCACGGTTTCCACCTGGGTTACCGGAATATTGTGCTTTTCAGCAATGCGGGTGTACTCCTCCCGGCGGGCGTTGTTGATGGCTTCGGCCACTTCCCGGGCGTTGCCTTCTGCCCGCACTACGTCCAGGTAGCCGGCGGGGGTTTCGCCTAGCAGGCCTTGTTGTTTTGCGGTTTCCAGCTGTTGCTTGGCTTCTTCCAGGCTCATAGCCAGTGCCGGCAATGCCACACCCAGGGCGAGGATGAAGGCGGCGGTTTGGATGATTCGTTTCATGTTGAACTCCTTGATCAGCGTTTGATGGTGGCCGGGGTTGTTCAGAACAGGCCTTGTTCGCTGAACAGTTCGTCTACTTCTTTGTCCACCTTTACGTAGATTTCGTGCTGGATTTTTACGTTCAGGTTTACGGTGATGGGTTCTTTGGGTGCGGCCACTTGTACCGTTGGCGTGCAGGCGATGAGCACCAGCGGCAGTATTGGCAGCAGTAGGCGCTTTAGCATGGTCATGGTGTTGCCTCCTGCCCGGATTGTTGCAGCCGTTCGCGAACACGTTCGGTAACGGCTTCGTTTACTTTGCCGCTCAACTGCAAGCTGGTGAGCAGCGCGGGGATGTCTTCTTCCAGGTTTACATTGAGCACCACGGGCTGGCCGTTGCGGATGTCCGGGTTGTTGCCCTCAAGGCGCAGGCCAAGCGTGAGTTTGCCCTTTTCACCGTAGTCTATCGCGCTGCTGAGCACCGAATAATGAAAGTTTTGCAAAGCGCGGGTTACAGTTTCTACCGTGCCGCCGCTGCCGAGCATGGCCTGCAACTGGTCGGCCGGCAGTTTGAGCATGCCGCCGGGGCTGAGGGCCGCGATGCTGCCTTGCTGTACTTCGACTCCGGTACCGGAGATTTCCAGGGGGATGGAGCCGCTGAGCAGGCCGGAGCCTTCGAAGCCCTCGGCGGGGTATACCTGCAGCAGACGGGTAAGGGAGATTTCGTGGGCATCGACGGGGATTCTGACGGGCTGGTCAGCCAGGTTGATGGTGCGCGGGGCGATGCGCAGGCGGCCATCCAGGAATTCGGCATTCGCCTGCTGGATGTTGAGTTCGCCGGCGAACGGCTCTGCCTGAGCAGCCCGGTAATCCGCCAGCAGGCTGATGGGGCCTATGCCGATGCCGGAGTTGATCTGGCCGATGGTTGTGTCCCGAAGGCGGGCGGTGAGCTGATTGTTTTCAAGGCTGAACAGCAGGTGGCCGCTGAGGTTGGTGATGGCAGTTCGGTCCATCAGGCCACTGAGGTTCCGAAACTCCACGCGGCTGTGCACAGCCATGGGGGTGTCGGGTTGCAGATGAATGGTCACCTCGGCGCTGAGTTCGCCGCTGTCGAGTTCCAGCAGGTTCAGCTGCTCCGGCCAGTTGGTTAGGGTATTCCTGAAGATGCCGACGGCCTCGCTGCCGGCCATGGTGGTGCTCAGCCGTATGCTCTGGAACTCACCGGCCACATGCCGAACGCGGATATCCGCTTCCAGCCCCGCATCATTACTGATCTGCCCCTCCAGCTGCACATCCGACAACGAACCCCCAACCCGCCCGGTAAACAACCACCCCTGGGGCTTCAGCGCCGGATGACTAATGTCCTCCAGCCCGAACCGGATCTGCTGCACCTCAAACTCCAACGCACCCGCCGGCCCGGCTACCAGCAGCCAAAAAACCACCACCAGCTGCCAGACCAGGGGTCTGTCCCTACGTGGACTGACCCCTCCAGGCACCAAGTCCGGACTTGAGCGGTTATTGAGCGGGCCCTTAACCATTATCGAAAATCCTTGTTTGCCTTGATATCCGTCAGTGCCTAGTATCGCGCCCTTTTTATGGCACCGTGTGGAGGCACCTTACCGCGTTATGGGACGTCGCAACGAACAACTTCGCTGGCAGCTGGCCAAAGGGCTGATTCATGCACTGCACCTGGAGCGGTTAGCCAGCCGTTACAGCCGCACCACGGTGATGGCGGTGTTCAACCTGGTGAATGGTAGCTTCAGCATTGCGTTGGTGTCGTTTGTGGCGCTGGTTACGCAGGAGGCGTTTATCTTTCCGTCGCTGGGGGCTACGGCGTTCATCCTGTTCTACGTGCCCATGGCCCAGCCGGCTTCGCCCCGCAATACCTTGTGCGGGCACCTGATTGGCGCGCTGATGGGGTTGCTGTGCTTGTACATTTTTGGCCTGCAGAGCCAGCCTTCCGCCTTCGCAACTGGCGTTGACCTGTCCCGGGTGGGAGCGGCAGCGTTGTCGCTGGGCCTCACCAGCTGCCTGATGGTGGTATTCCGCGTAGCCCATCCTCCCGCCGGCGCCACCGCCCTGATCGTCTCCCTGGGCCTGATGCCCAACCCGGCCCAGCTGCCCATCCTGATGGCCGGGGTTGCCCTGCTGCTGGCCCATGCCTTTGTGATGAACCGCCTGGCGGGGATTCCGTACCCGGTTTGGGCTGGGGGCGGGGTGGCGCCGGCTGCGGAGGGGTCTAAGGTTGCTGGGGTTTGAGATTTGGGAGTCTGAACTGTTTGGGGTAAGCTGAACCAAGTGAATCGCTTTCCTGAGAGGCATGAGAAAATGCGAATTCAAGAATTAATCGAAGAAGCTAATGCCCTTCCTGTCGATGAACGGGCGCTTGTGATCGAGTCGCTTCTGAAAAGCCTTAATCCCACAGAGTCAGGCATCGACGAGAAGTGGGCTGACGTGGCCCAGAAACGATTAGCTGAATTGGATTCAGGTGCAGTCGAGGCTGTCCCGGGTGAAGAAGTTTTCACTAAGATCAGGAGCAGGCACGGAAACTAATGGACTACAGTTTTCACCCCGCAGCGGAAGCGGAGTTCAATGATTCGATCGACTACTACGAATCCATCCAACCCGGCCTGGGCATTGAACTGGCAGACGAAGTTCTTCGTGCAATAACCAGAGCCCTCAAATATCCGAAGGCCTGGAGTTTCATCCGAAACCCCGTCAGGCGCTCCCTTGTTAATCGTTTTCCCTACGGCGTTCTATACGTTGAAAGAGGCGGTGGGATATTCATCCTTGCAGTGATGAACCTCCATAGAGAGCCTGATTACTGGTTCCGCAGGCAATAGTGCCTGGAGGGGTCAGTCCACGTGGGGACAGACCCCTAGTCAATCCTCGGGGGCAGCCCCCAGTACGTAAACCTGGTGCCTAGAGGGGTCAGTCCACGTAGGGACAGACCCCTAGTCCCCTAATCGACTCCGAATGGGGGGAACGTGGTAGAATTGGCGCCTTCATTTGCTTTGTTCTCCGGATGTTCATGACCTCTCAACAGCCCGCCCCCGTTTTGTCTCGCCGGTTTTCGGTTGCGCCGATGATGGATTGGATCTACGGATAAGATTTTACTATCTAATTCATATAATTAAAAAACACACCGGGGCTCATGGAGCACTATAGGAGCACCGGCAATAAACCTGCCCTCCCCCTTCCCGCTCGGTTTAACAGTGTTTTACACAATTGCCTAAACAACTAGGCTAAGCTCTGAGCAAAGGAGGTTAGCATGCTCAAAAGGACGTTACTCTTAATCACGCTCATCCGCCCCACAGTCGCATCTCATCGACATCAAGCTACAAGCTCAACTAATCGGAGGGCGCGATGAAAGAGTCAGCAAAAGGAAAGTACCCGGCGCTCCGGATAATTGCGGCATGGTATAAAACGGTCGGATATGTGGTGAGCGTCATATTCGTTATCGCCGGCTTGGTGATTGCGAAGGATGACGGGATTACCGGGGTCGTTATGCTGATGGGCGTGGGAGCGCTTGTCTCATTTGCGGTCTTTGTTTCGATTGCGGAGATTATCCAGCTCTTCCTGGACTCCGAAAACAATACGCGCCAGTCTGCCGAGTACTTAAAACAGCTTGTTGAGCTTCAGGCTCCGCCATCACCAACGCCAAAAAGCGAGCCGGCGAACCCAGCCCCAGCAGCACGGCCGAAACCTGCGATCAAGCCTGTAGCCAGAGCCCGGAAAGCGCCGGCCAGCCAGGCCGAATCGATTAGATCGCTGATTAAGCATCTTCATGGCGATGGCCTGGGCCCAGATGAGATCGCAGAAGAGTTAAAAAACGAGGGGCTGCCCACGCTGACAGGGGAGCCGGAGTGGACCTGTGCTCAGGTGAAGGCAGCGCTAGAGGCTGCAGCTAAATAGTCTGATCCACCCCACCCAAAGCCGGAGCCGGCCCCTCAATCTGCCGGCCCCGTATGAAAACATGATCCCCTACACTGGCGGCGCCCCTTACCCGTACCCGGTCGCCGGTCACCAGCTCCACGATGGCCCCGTCCGGGGTGGTCGCGATTACCTCCCCCTTGTCCCTGGGTTCGCTCGGCAGCAATCCGAGCAGGCGCTTATAAAGATTACTCATGGGTCTCTACTCCGATGGTCTGCCATAGCTCCGGCCAGCTGTGGTTGATGCTCAGGCTGCGTACCAGGCCCCGGCGGGTGTTGCCCTGTTCCTGGTATTCGATCAGGGTGCCGGGCCGTATCATTCCGGTTTCGGGCAATACCGGCAGGCGCAGGCTGATCTGGGCTTGCTTGCCGGTGTCGCCCAGCAGGGCCAGCCCTCGCTGGCGGGTCATGGCTGGGTCGGTGGCCAGGTCGTCCACGATGGTCGGGGCGGGGTTGGTTCCGCCGGTGGCGCCGATGATGATTCTATCGGCGCGGCCCTGTTCGCCGCCGTGTACCCAGACCGCGTTATAGTCCGGTTTTTCCTGCCACTCGATGCCTTCCACCTCCACTACGTCCTCCGGCAGAGCAATGTCGGGGGTGGCGCTGCTCCAGTTCCAGGGGGCGACCGGGTACCGGGGCAGAATCTGCAGGGTCTGGTCGGTGTCGTGGCTCTGGACATAGGCGCCGCCGGCTTCGGCGATCCGCTTGGCCGCGTCGATCCAGGTGCCGTTATGGCTCCAGATGCCGGCCGGAATCTGCCAGTCCTCGATCTGCCAGTCTACGGTCCAGCCGATGGGCACGCCGTTGGTGGTCAGGGTCGAGTTCAGGGCTTGCTGGGCCGTCATGGCGCTGGTGTTGGTGTACTGCGTAACCGGTGCCAGGGGGTCGGCCAGGAACGCGGCTCTGCCCCGCCCTGAAACCCGCAGCCAGGATTGCCCGAATCGGCGCTCCCGCTGGATATTTTCTACCAGTACCCGCAGGGGCTCCCCGTTTATGGTGGCGATCAGTTCCACCCGGGTGCTGGCGTCCGGGCGCACTTGCGCCAGGGCGTCGGCCGGGATGCGGGTGTTCCAGCTCCAGGTCCAGCTGTCGGCGTCGATGCTGGCGCTGAAGTCCTCCGCCGGGACGGGGGTGCCGTCCAGCTCGGTCAGGGTCAGGGTGTTAATCACGGTGTATATCTCCCTGATGGGGATGGTGATGGTTTCGTGTGGCGGCTCTGGGTCGATCTCGCAGGGTGGCTGTGGTTCGTAGCCTGGCCCCAGGATAACGTCGCAGTGCAGCGGGCGGGGCTCGTAATCACCCTCGCACGGCATAACAAAGTCCAGACCGGGCGGCTTATAGACGGGCCACCAGTATCCGGGGGCCGGGTGGTCTGCCTTGGTCCAGCGGACTTCCAGCCGGGTGCCGGTCGGCCATGCGTTGTGGTTGCCAACACCCAGACCCTTGGCGAACTTCAGGCCCTGCTGTTCCGCCAGCCTGACCGACTGCCTGCGTTTTATGGTTTCGGCGTGGGGGAGGCCGCTACTACCCTTGCGCTTGACGCCATGCTGGTGCCGCTCCCGGGTGCTTTCCCGGGTTCGCACCGCTTCGGCATGGGGCGCGCCCAGGTTGCCGCGCAGGTCCTCGCCGTGCTGGTGAGCCTGCCCCATCGGTCGTTGGCACCGGATCATCTCGGCCTGATTTGCTTCCAGCCGGTTACGTATCTGTAGGGCGGCTTGCTGCGCCAATGCGGCCGGCAGGGTGATGTCCATCCCGTGGTTTTGCCGGAATAGCAGGCCCAGCTCGGCTTTGGGGTAGTTGGGGCGGTGTCGTTGGCGGATGCTGGCGCTGTCGTTGTCTGGCAGATCCAGTATCTGCAGCGCTTCGGCAGCCAGGCCGAGCGAGTGCCGCGGGGGCTGTGGAAGCAAGGTGCTGGCGTTACCGGTGCCGATGGCCTCGACGACTGCAGCCAGTGATACCCCCGGGGCGGCGCTTGGCAGTTGGGCAGCCAGTGCCCCGGCGGGGAGGGTTTCGCCGGTACCGGTAGCCGTCAGGCTAAATTGTGGCGCCGGGGTATCGGCCCGTAGGTTGCCGTAGATGGAGGTTTCCGGCTCTATCTGCTCGGACAGCTCTACCCGGTTTTCCAACGGGGGCATGGTGTAGCCCACCCGCAGGACCACGGCGCTCAATAGCGGCGGTGGGTTGTACGTGGTGTCTTGTGCCCCGAAGGCGGCGAACGTGATCCCCGGGATGGCGGTTGGCAGATCTGCCAGCAGTTGCCCTTCGGCGTCCGGCTCGTCGCTTTCATCCGTGATGCCGTTGGTCAGTACCAGCGGGTGGGACAGCTCCGGCGGTGCATAAGGGTCGGCAATCGTTACCCGGGCAGTGAGGGCCGGCGGGGTGTAGTCCGTGGACAGTACCCGCGTTTGTTCCAATCCGGGCGCCTTGTAGCCTTCGGTGATGACGATGGGCTTGCTCAGGGCCAGCGGCTCATACGGGGTATAGAGGGTGATCGGCTCAAAACCGGCCGGGGCGGTGTACCGGGTATCGAGCGCAACCGGGGCGAATGCGGGCGGCTGGTAGGGCGTGAGCAGGGTCAGGCCATCGGCAATGCCCGGGGCTTGATACTGTTCGGGCAGGCGCAGCGGATCGCCCAACGCCGGCGGCTGATACTGCTCGGTCACCACGCGAGGCTGGTATAGCCCCGGGGTTTTATAGCCGACCGTCAGCGAAACCGGCGTTGTGTACTCCGGCGGGCGGTAGCCCATATCACGGCAGCTCTACGGTGTAGGGGCCGTGGATGACCGGGGCGCAGTTTTCGGCGATGTAGCTTACATCGTAGGTGCCCGGGGGTACCTCTGCACTCCAATCGCCGTTGGCGTCTGGGATGACCTTGGCGACCAGCTCGCGGGTGGTCCAGTTGCGGATCACCACCTCGTCACCTGGGGCGCCGGCTTGGGTGGTGAGGTTGCTGGATATGGTGACCAGGTCGCCGATGTAGCCCTGAGTCAAAACCAGTGGGGGCAGGTCGCCGCTGGTGGCGTCCAGGGTGATGCGGGCGAAGGCATCGCTGGTGGCGCCCTCCCGGTCATCGCGCATAATTAACCAATAGTCACCGGCAATCAGGCTTTGAAATTCCGCCGCCCCAGATGATGCTATATCTGTAACTTTCTGCAAGCTTCGTGTCGACACGATAACCGTTGCGTTAAGATCTTGCCCATCGCTCTGCCTTGTTTCAATTTTCCGGGCCGGAACTGTAATGCCAGCTTGTGGTGACGCGGCTAAGGTTTCGCTGTTCTCCGGGATTGATGCCACTTCTGGCAGCGCAGACCAGTTGCTTGTGTCAAACACTTCTATTCGTGGGCCGTTGTAGCCCAAAACGGCTAATTGGCTGCTATCGTGAGAGAATTTGCAGTCAAAGGAATCTCCTATAGAGGCCGACAGCCCGGAGACCTTTGTCCAGTCGCTGGTGTTGTAAACTGTTATATATGGCGAATTCCAGTGCGCAACGGCAAGCCAAGCCCCGTTGGGCGAAAAATCGCAGCCTCTACCATCAAAAGGCAATCCCGAAACGCCGACTTTTGTCCAGTCACTAGTATTATAAACGGTCACCCTTGGCGATCCAGAATGGCAAACCGCCAGGAACGCTCCGTCTGGAGAGAAGGCGCAATCCCACGCTGTTCCGGGCACGGATGCAATACCGCTCACTTTCGACCAGTCGCTGGTGTTGAATACTGTTATATAGGGGGAGGAGTAGTGTGTTACTGCGAGCAGGCCGCCATCCGGCGAAAAAGCACAGGAATTGCCGTTGCCTGGCACACTGGCTGATCCAGATATTGTGGACCAGTCGGAGGTCGCCAATACCGTAAAATTGTTGTCGCCCCAATGTGATACGGCTATCTGGGTGCCATCCGGCGAAAAGGCGCACCGTTTACCTGCTATTGACATACCTGGCCCGGTCACTTCACTCCAGTCGCCAGTATTAAACACTTTCAGGTAAGGTGCCGAACGGCATGTAACTGCAAGCAGGCTGCCGTCTGAGGAAAAAGCAGCCCCAGATGTGTTACCGCTGACGCTTGGTCCTGCCAGAGACAAACTGTAGTCTGGCCCAATCAACGCCCTGAAATTCTGGTATTCCCCTACCGAGATAAAGGCTTTTTTATTCGCCATAAATCACCCCTGAAAAATCGCTGAAGAAAGGCGCGCAAACGCCCCATTGAAAAGCCGTACCACGGGCTCTGCCGGATCACCCTCGGTGCCAGTGGCGACCATCTGAATCTCCCCGCCATCGCCCTCCACAGATACCGACACATCGGCCCACCACGCCCCGGTGGGGGTATAGATTCGTGCCCAGGTGGGAATGGTGCCTGTGTCTGGATCGGCCCCGGTGTTCTGGCCCTCGAGGGGCGCGTCGAGGGCAAGCTGGTATAGCTGCTCATCGACTGCGCCGGCGGTGGCGGTCATTAGCATGGTGACGATGGCGCCGCTGGCCGGTGCTTCGCCGGGGGCGGGTCGGGTGCCGCCGAACAGGGCGATGCTGCCCCGGTCGGTGGATTGATCGTCTGTCTGCTGTAGCAGGGCCAGGCGGGCATGGAGGGCTGGTACTCGGGTGGCTTCCTCCACGGCGGTCTGGTGCGCTGGTGATATGTCCATGTTGTCTCCGTTACGGTCTGTCGATGTTGCCCAGGGCGTAGATTTCGCAGCCGTCTGCGCCGTCGTCCAGCGGCTCGTCGCTTTGCTGGATGGCGCGGGCAATCCAGAAATCGGCGATGGCGCCCACGGTGTTTATCCGTACCACGTTGCCATTGCTCCAGCCGCCCCCGTTGGCGGCTGCCGGGATGGTCATGTACGGGACGCCGCCCTGGCCGTCTTCGCCTCGGGTACGGGGGTTGATGGGGGCCACGTCGTCGCCGGTCTGGGTGTAGGTGCCCCGCCATACCAGGCCCCGCTTTTCGCTGACCAGCTCCCACTGGTTGGTGCTGGCGTTGGTGCAGCGCAATATCCAGCGGTCTGTATCGCAGCCCTCGTTGGTGACCGTGATCGGGTGGTCAATCAGGTTGAGCGTGGCGGTGGCTTCGTCGCCTTGTTGGCTGTCTGTCCAGGTTCCGTTCCATGTTTCCTGATCCCACGTGCCGGACACCCGGGCGCGCCGGTCTCCGTGAACAAGGCAGCTGGCGACGACGGTTTCCCCTGCGGGGTAGTCGTGGGTCAGGGGGCGGCTCAGGGTCATATCCCCGGTGATCTGTACGTCGGTCACCAGGCGCAGGTCGCCGACGGTGTGCTTTACGGTCACGGGCATGGCGATGCCGGTTACGTCGTCAAAGGTCACGGTGCCGGTGGCGCGGTCCAGGCTGTAGCCCTCGGTCACCTGCTCCCCGTTGGCATCCATAACCCGTATCCAGGCCACGCGGGGCCGGGTGGCGATGGTGCCGCCGGTGGTCACGGTCTCCGGGGCGGTTTCCTGCGGGTGCATCACCATGACCACATCGCCGGGGCGGTAGATCGGTACTCGGCCATCGGCTGGCAGGCGCACTGCGTCAATGCCCACGATGCCGGCGTCCAGCGGTATATAGCTGAAGGCGACAGCGTTATAGCGCAGGGTGCTGGTTATCATGGGCTTGGGTTTGTAGATTTCTCCGTTTTCAACGTTGGCGGGGTCGTACCAGTCTTCCTCTTTTTCTTCCGGGGTCAGGCTGGCGTCGTCTACCCACTTCCCAAAGGTCACGGCGGCTGTGCCGAAGGTGTAGTTGACGGTTCCCTGCAGCCACTCGTGGTTGAACTCGCCATCTTGGTTGGCCCGGGCGATGATCTGCTCCCCGTCCTCGGTGGTGCCGATGATCTGCAGGCTTTCCGGTTTCAGCGGGGCGCTGGGGGTTCTGAAAAAGCCCTCCCTTGCGGTCCATTCGCCGTACACGGTCAGGCAGCTGGTTACATCAAACCCGGTGGGCTGGCCGTCTTCCCAGAAGGTCACCTCTGCGGTGCCGGCGTCGTAGTCGATAGAGCCGGCGTCCAAGCCGCTGCCGGTCTGGGGGTCGATGTCGGTCAACACGCTACCGCTGCGGTCGTCGTAGGTTTTGCCGCCGAGGGTGAACCGCACCGACTCAGGTACGATGGGGTCGATTACGTTCGGCAGCAGGTCCAGTGTCACGCTGGCGATGGGCGTTATGTCGGTGGCTGCTACGGAGTTTGTGGTTACTCCGTCCACTACATAGCGGGCGGTGGCGTCCTTGCTGGTATCTATGCTCAGGTTTTTGGTGTCCCTTTGCGTGAACCATGCCGCCATTCCGTAGCCCCGTTTATAGAACTCAACGTCAACCGCCGATTCGGTGATGGTCACGGTGTCGCCGCTGACGGTGCCGATGATCTGTTCAGTCACAACACTGTCACTGCCGCTGCTACCCCAGCTTGTTGAGGCGCGCTGTTTCGGCACAACCAAGTTGCCGCCCTTATCCACGGCGATAATCCTGTGCTGCCTGTGCTGGTCTGCGGGGGATATCAGCCAGAGCTCCAAGCGCAGGGTGTCTGGTTTGGCGGCGGCGCTTAGGGCTATGGGGCTGGTGGCGGCAACTGTTTCGTCCGCCTTTACGGCCTCGCCGGCGTTTTGAGCCTCGTACCAGTTGTAGCTGATGGTCAGGTCACTGCCCCTATCGGGCAGGGTGGTCAGTATCAGTTCCCCGGAGCCCTCGAAGCTGTCCAGCGTGCCGGTGGCGTCTCCGGTGATTGCTCCTGTGGCGTCCACGGTGGCGGTTTTGGTTTCGCCGTTGGTGGTCCAGAGCATAGACACCGAGGCCGGAATCACCGGGCTGTGTTCCAGCGTAAAGGGCACGCGGGCCTCGTCGGCGTTGATAGCTTCGGTTCCGCTCCGAACTTCGTAGTGTACCCGGGAGCCGTAGGTGTAAATGATCTGGCTGCCTGCATCCGGCAGGGCGCCGGCGGTCAGGCTTACGGTGCCGGTTACATAGTCCACGGTGCCGGTGCCGAATCCGGGATCTGATCCCAGAACCGCCCCCTCGCCGTTGTCGGTCAGGGTGTACCAGTTGCCCTGGGCCATGAACGAAACGCTTAGGGTGCCGGGGGCGGGTGCGGGCGCCAGGGTTTCGTTCCAGTTCTGGCTTCGGTTCTCCACGGTCACCTGGCGGGCCTTGGTGTGGGCCTGCTGGGCCACCTCGACGGTCCGTGTGCCGGCCTCGATTTGCTGGATCAGGTCGGGGTTCAGGGCCTTATAGGTTAGCGGTTCCTCGCTTTGGGCGGCCGGGACCAGCTGGGTAAACATGCTGGCTGCTTTCAGCTGAACGTCTCCGATGGCGGCGGCCTGGGTTAGCGGCTGCGCTCCGAAGTACCGGGTGGCATCGGCCACGGTAGTGTCCCGCAGGCGGGCGCCGGTGTCGTAGTCATAGGTGTCGTACTCGCTGACCTGGTGGCCGGTAAAGTCGTGGCGCAGGGCGTCCGATAGGTCCAGGGACACAATCAGGCGCTGGAACGGCTTGCCGCCTTCGCCGGTGAAGGTCTGCATTTCGGCGCTGACTTCGGTTACGCGGACATACTGCTCAATTTCATTCGGCTGCCCCTCGTTTTGTACCAGGGTCAGGGTTTTGCCCCGGGGCGGCAGAGTGGTGGTGTCGTCTCGCTGGATGATCCGAATCTGGCGCATGCCGGTGATGTGGTTCTCAAAAAGCGCGCCATGCCACATCGGCCCCTTGAACAGATACGCTTCCACGCGGTTGGCCGCTTCCGCGCGGGTGTCAAACGGGTCGTTGGTGGTGAATAGGGTGTACCCGATGGCCGGGTCTTCCGGCAGGGCGGTTACTACGGTTTTCGCGCCGCCGAACAGGTCGGTGCTCAGGGTCCGCACGGCCAGAAACAACTTCCGCAGATTGAACCGGCCCATGGCCCGGTCGAGGTCGCTGATGTCCTCGAATACGTTGTTCATCACCCCGTCGGGGATTTCGTTACCGGTGGCAGCGCCGCCGCCCTCGGGTACGTCGTCCATGACCTGGCTGGCCAGGAATTTGATGTTCTGTTCTTGAATCGGCATGGATTACGGCTCCACGGTGATGAATCGGAATGTGGGAATTACCCGGTGGTCTGGGCCGGGGTTGATCTGGAAGCGCAGCGGCGTGCTTTCGTAGCCAAGGCCATCGTGATGGCGGAACTGAACGGTGTGGGTCTCGCCATGGAAATCGAGGGTGAGCTTTTGGCCGGGCTCGTTGTGCCACTCGAGAATCTGGGGCTCTTTCGTTGCCAGCATCCAGCCGCCCCGGTCCGGCGCCTGCAGTGTGATCGGCTGGCCAAGCTGCGCCGCAGACACCTGAATAATGGCTTTGCCGGTGACGCTGCGGGTGAAGCTTTGCGACACCGGGGACCAGTAGCGGTCTGTCCAGTCCAGGTCTTCTGGCAGCTCTACGGTGCTGGTGCCATCGGATAGGGTGATCACAGTGCGGTACTCCGTGCGTTTTCCAGGGCCCGCAGAAGGGCGTCTTCGTCGCTGGCCAGTACGCGGAAATCCTGGCCGCCCAAGGTGACGGTTATGGTTTTAACGGTTTCGGTGCGGTTCTGGGTTGTGCGCTGGGTGGGCTGTTTCAGCTCCCGCTCGGCCCGCTGTCTTTCAATCTCCGCCAACTGCTGCTCACGGGCCCTGTCCGCTGCTTCCCGCTCACGGGCGTTCTGTTCTTCCCGGCGGTTGCGCTGTTCGATCTGGTAGATCTGTTCGAGGGTGTCCAGCGATTGCTGGTAGTCGGCGGCGGCTTCATCGGCGCCGGCCTGCTGGGCAAGCTTGAGCTGTTCTTGCAGGCGTTGGCGTTCGGTTTCGTACTGGATGCGCTGGGCTTCTTCGGTGTCGCCACGGATGTCTGCAAGGCGTTGGCGTAGGCTGCTGAGGGTGTTGTCTGCAGTGGAGGTTAGGGATTCCAGTTTCTGCTTTGCGGCATCGATGGCGCTTTCGAGATTGTTCAGCCGGGTGTTGTCGAGCAGGTTGAACCGGTTTGCAGCCGTGCCGCTTAATCGATTGAGCTGATCAAGACTCATGGTGCCGGATTCGATCTTACCCTGCAGGTTCTCCATGGCCACAGCCTGGGCCCAGAACTGTTCTTCAACTTCTGCAGCCGCCAAGGCGGTGTCTGCAAACCAGGCTGCAATGGAGCTGCTCATTAATCGCCGGCGGGATCGGTCCAGCTCATCTGTGCGCTTTTGCGCACGCTCCAACGCCTCGGCAGCAGACTCGGCTTCCTTAACAAAGGCGTTACCGCCAATCTTCATTTCAAACAGATTGCGCGCGGCTGTTGACAGTGCAGTGACTTTTTCCCGGGCATTGGATATCGCTTTACCAAAGGCTCCACCCCAGGCGGCTTGCCATTTCTGCCGGAACTCATCAGCCGCCTGGCTGTTGTCGCCTATGGTGCTGGCCATGTTTCGCAGCTTGGGAGTGGCAGCATCGGCTTCATTGCCGCCCGCGCGAATACCCTCTGAAACGCCGCCAAGCACATCACCCCCACCCTGCTGCAACTGCTGCAGCTCGTCGTGCAACCCTCGCACAGCAGCAGCTGTTTTCAGCGCCCGGATCTCAGCTTCATTGCCTGTTGCGATTACAGCCTGAGCGTATGCTTTGAAGGCTTCGGAAATCTCTCGCTGCGTTGCATCTCCATTTTGCTCAATGGCGAGAAAAGCAGCTTTTGCTTTTGCAGCCGTTTCTTCCAGCTCGGCCTGGGAGGTTACACCCAACTCCTCATAGGCCTTTTCGAGCTCTTTGGCGCTTTGGCGGGCCTCAGCAGTGGACTCGCCAGCAGAATCCATCGTCGTTTTGACATTCTGGGCCAGGGTTGTGAGCGTGCCGACTCCCTTTTCGGTCTCTTCCTGCAGCTTCTTTCCGGACTCGGCAGCGTCATCAAATGCGCCAACAACACCTTTTCCGGCCTCGATGGCCTTCCGGCCGTACTCAGCTGTTTGTTTGCCGAGATCGATAACCGTATCCCGGGCAGCGCCGGCCTTGGCGCTGATGCTGTTCATGGTCTCATCACTGACCAGCCCAACCTTGTTCATTGCCCAGGACACACCCTCGGCAACGCTCAAGACAGTGGCAAAGCTCCCGGCTACCAGTGTGGTCCAGCCGGCAACAATAGTCTGCAATCCACGGAACACGGCCATCGCACCATTCGCGCCGGCCTCGATGGTATTCCATAAGGTGCCGAAGCCTGCGGAGATGCTGTCCGCATTCTCCACCAGTTTGGCCGCCATGTCGGCGCCCCAGCTGGTCAGGCGCTTGAACAGATCGATGAGCTTTTCGCCCATTTCGTTCTGATCGAACAGATCCATCACCTTGTCGGTGGCATCGGCAACCACCGGGGCCAGTTCCGCGCCGATCCGGCGGGTCAGGCCCTGAATTTTCAGAGTGATGTCGTTATAGATGTCGTTGGCTTTGAGGAGCTTGTCCAGCTCCTCATCGGTGTAGATAGCGCCTTCTTCCTCGGCAGCGGCTTGGATAGCCTTGAGGCCAGCCGCGTTGTTTTCCAGAAGTGGCTGCAGTTGGCTGGCATCGCTGGCCAATTTCTCCAGCAGTGCAACCTGTTGATCTTTGGGTAAGCTTTCAATGGCCGCGGCGAACTTGAGCATCTGCTCAGAAGGTCGCAGGTTTTGGAAGTCCTCAATCTTGAGGTTCAGGGCTTCCATGACCTCAGCAGCTTCGCCACCACCGGTGGCCGAGAATTCGCCCAAGCGCTCAGTTACGCTGCGCAGGATGTCACTGACTTTCTCGCCGGTCAGGCCAACGCGGTCGCCAGCAATTTGCCAAACCTGCAAGGCCTCACGGCTTTCGTTAATTGCATTTGCGGTGTTGGTGAGGTCGTCAGCGACAGTGGCCTGGCTGCGAGAGAAGATAGACATCGTTGCCGCGGATGCGCCAATGCCTGCAATAAGGGCGGTGGCGCCGGCGGCTACGGTTTTGAGGCCGGTGCCGAGTTTGCTGAGCAGGCCGCTGGATTTGTCGGCTTTTTCGCCGAGGTCTTCTGCGCTGTCCGCTGCCTCGCTGGTGCCCTGGGCTGCCTGCTGGGCACTATCGCGCATCTCGGTCAGCTCGCTAGTAAGCGCCGAAGCCTCACCATTAACTCCGGAGATTTCCTTTTTAATCCGGACCTGCTCGCCTGCGAGATCTTTGGTGCTGATGCCAGATTCATCCAGCTCGCCACGCAGTTTGTTCAGCTGCTGCTGGTTCTCCAGCCAGGCATCACCTGCAGTCTTTGAGGCCTTTCTGGCCTGCTCAAACTCTTTACGCTGGGCCTTGGTCGGGTTTTCGGTTTCAGCCAGAGCCTTGCCCAAAGCCGTTGCCCGGGCCTTCGCCTCTTCTTGCTGCTTCGCCAGATCGCGGGTTTCGCTCTTCAGGTCAGCAAACTGCTTAACCAGAGCCTGCTGGCTTTTCAGCTCTGCCAGGCTCCCTGCCAGGCCTTCAAGCTGAGCACTCGCCTCACCAGTGTCTTCACCCAGGGCTTCCAGCTCTTTCACCAGCTGGCCGATAGACTTCAGGCCCTCGGTACCGGCTTTGATGAGCAGTTCAACTTCTTGCTTCTGGGCTGCCATGGGTGCTCCAAATACGAAAAACCCCGCCGAAGCGGGGTGCCATTCTCACGAGGTGGTTAGATAACTTCGCGCCGTGTCAGGCGCTCTGCCTGGGCTTTGGTGAGCTCAACCTTTGCACCGACAGGATGCTCCAGGCCTTTATGGCGGTGCGGCTTTTTCAGC
The DNA here is from genome assembly GCF_021282325.1 of Marinobacter sp. G11. Taxonomy (NCBI): domain Bacteria; kingdom Pseudomonadati; phylum Pseudomonadota; class Gammaproteobacteria; order Pseudomonadales; family Marinobacteraceae; genus Marinobacter; species Marinobacter sp. G11. Next base: position 14,208 of record NZ_JAJSPB010000010.1, on the reverse strand, counting down.
ACGGCTTCAACTTTCTCTGGTGCCTTACTCATGGCGTTCTCCTGGTATCACTGGTGTTGTATTGGGCGGGAAGCCCCGCCCGGGGATGATGGTCAGTCCTTCATCACGATTTCATAAGGACTGTTCTTGCCTTCCGGCGTGGTCATGGTTCCTTCCAGGGTGCCGGTGATGAACTCACGCGCCATCAGATCCACTGCCTGGCTGGCACTGAACGATGCGCTGAAGATGGTAACGCTGGCAGCTTTGCCGGTAACCAGGTTCTGGCCATCCATGATGATCTGGCGCTTCTTAGTGATCTCAGTGGCACCCAGGATGCGCTGGCCCGTTGATGCTTCCGTATCGAAATCGATAGTCACTGCAGCAGCCCCGTTTGAATTGAGCGCGCGAATCAAACCGCTCACAGCTTCAACGTCATAATCGGTGCCACGCACCAGTTCGGTAGTGCCGTCTGATTCCAGAGTCACAGCCAGGCTGGCAACATCCACGTTCGGGTAAGGCAGCTTCTGCCAAACCCCCTCTTTCAGTGTCATTGCCTCAGCGGTCACGGTCTGCACGCTGGTGGTGTAATCTTCCGTGGTACCTGCCAGGGCGTCTGCCAGCAGTGCAGCCGGGAGCGAGTCGAACGCCATTACCATGCGCGGCGCTTCGCCTGGCAGGTTGACGGAGTCCAATACTTGCCCGTAGGTGTCGCGCTGGTAGCTGGTGCGGTCGATGGTTTCCGGTGATGGAGGAGTGAGCTCCAACTGGGTAACGTTGATGGGGCCAGCAAAGTCTGTTGGCACGCCATCCACGATAGTCGCCATGTAGATGTTGCCGGCGAAAATCAGGCCAGTGTCTTTATAGGACATGGTTTATCTCCAGTTCAGGGTGTTGTACGTGAGGGTGATCGGCAGGTAGATCGGGAGGATCTTGGTGCCGAGTTCAACATCGTCGAGCTGAGCCTCGCCGGCTTCGATCTCGACTACCAGACCATTGAGCTTGAGGCTCTCCGGTCTGAAGATGGTTCGGTAGATATCCTGCAGCAGCTTGTCCTGGTTGGCGCGGCCATCTGGCTGGCGCTCTACATAGGCCACAATTTCTACCGTGCGCGTCTGGTTGGTGGCGGTTCGGGACTGGGTGGTTACCCGGTCGCTGATATTGCGGATGCCCATGCAGGGCAACGCAGTGTGCTGATCGAAATACAGGGATGGGTCATCATCCATCACCGGCTTCGGCAGACTATGGAAGTAGCCGTTGGCAGGGCTGATTTCATTCAGCCGGGCAATCAGCTCATCTATTACCAGGGTGGCTTTGGCTTTGTCGGTCATTTCTTCAGCTCTTCGTTGAAGTAGTCAATCCAGCGCCTGGACAGATCATCCTTCACTGCACTCAAGTACCGGCCATCGGCAATAGCTGCCTGGAAGTGAAGCTTGATACTGTGGCCTGCTGCATCTCTGATTCGATCTTCACCCGCCTTGCGGTACCGGGTCAGAATCCGACGCTTCTTGCTTTTGGGGTTCACAAAGCCCCAAACCCGCATTAACTGGCCATCTTTTCTGATCCAGACACTGGCGCGCGTACCAGTGCTGTCCGTTGGCTTTACGGTTGTTTTCCAGTACTTGAATGGGATGCGCCGGCTAGTTGGGCGAAGCACCGCAACTTGCTTTTTGTTCGTGGCCCGACGGACTTCGATCTGGCCACCCGCTTTGGCTCTGGAAATACCATCGGTTGAAATTTGACTAGACAGTTCCCGCTTACTATCCCTTGCCTGATCATTGAGGGAGCGACGGGAAGCCCTGCGAATAGCAGCGGGCATTTGCTCTGTTTTCTCAACAAAGTTCACAAGCCCCCTGTGGTCGAAATCTAACCGTGGCCGCGCCATCAGCTGGTCACCATCACTGTGAGCGTTACACCATCATCACTCCCCTCCACCACACCATCCACGGTGTAGGTGGTACCGCGCAGGGTGACGGTGTCGCCACGGCGGCCCCAGGGGTACGGCAGCTGCGGCTGAAACAATTCAATCTGGTGCCGGGGCTCACTCATGGGCCCCACATAAATGTTTTCCCTGGTGAGGAAAGCCAATACCGGCACATCAATTACCTCACCGTTCTGCCGATAGGTTGCGGCATGGCCGATAATGCGCCGGCCAGAGATTGCCAGCTCACTGCGGCTACGGCCTGGTTCAACGGACTCCACGATGTACCAGTCATCACCACGCTGAATAAGCTGGCCGTGCGCGAGATCGGGGTGGTACCGCGCCTGAATGTAGGTGCTACCCACTGCCCGGATGCCAGTCTGCTCGCCCCTTGCAACCGAGCGCGGCTCCTGGAACCCGGCCCAGAGCTGGCCAATCACAGGCCATTCTGGTTCCGGGTTCTCAGTTCTGGCGCCATAGAGAGTGACGCGATCTTTCAGCTTTCCGGCCTGCATATCACCCCACCCTATGGATCACATAAGGCGCCAACAGAAGCTCAACGCCCATGGGCAGATCAGTCGCAATGGTTCCGATCACAACCGCCTCCCGGTTTTCATACAAGTGGCCGATGATCAGTAGAGCGGCCGCCCGAACATCTGCCGGCAATTCGGTATAACCGATATCAGCAGTCACCTTCACCGACGCCCGCTGGACTTTGCTTTCCGGCCATTCGTTAACCGGGTAAAGCATCGGGTAAACACCCCGCACGTCCAGGGAAAGATCAGCCGCTGACAGGGTTTGCTCACCCCCCTGCGGGTCCAGATACACCAGCCCCTGAATGGCGCGAACGGGCGTCCATTGCAGTTCAATGGCGGCACTGCCGGCCGGCAGAGCATCGAGCACCATTTCCGCGTTATCCACCTTGTCAAAGGTTTGACCGGTGCGGTTCTCGATGTGCCGGAAGGCAGCGGCAATCAAGGACGTAATCAAGCCATCCTCAGCGCCGTGCTCAATCCTGCAGTGGGCTTTCGCCTCTTCAACTGTGATCATTCGGGCAATTCCTCAGCCGGCCGAAGCCGGCATACCGTCAGGCTTTCGGCTCTGGTTCCTGGTCTGCTTTGGTTGCCGGCAACTTGGTGCCCTTAACGGCAACCTTGCCTTTTACCAGGCGCTCCGCTTCCTCAGCGCTGAAGCCCGCAATATCACCCCGGCTATAACGGCTCCAGGGCTTGGTAAAGGTGATCAACACCTTGTCAGTCTTCGGTGCGTCTTCGGCTTTTTTGGTTTGCTCAGCCATGGCTGTTACTCCTGAAATTAAGAAAGTGAGTGGCGGCAGAACGCCGCCACGGGATTACCAGGTAACGCCGGTACCCAGCACCAGGCCTTCCAGGTGACGGAAGCCGATATCGTGCTCAGCCACCACGCGCACCACGGACTGGTTGCGGGAGAACGCAGACACCAGGTTGCCGCCGGCGTCCTTGTAGGTAGCCTCTCGGGAGAAGTCGACCTTCATGTTCTCCTGCTCACCGATCACCACGTCGTTCCAGTCTGCGAAGTAGATTTCAGACTCGTTGGTGCCGGTACCGAGGTTGTTCGGAATGGTGGTGGTGTGCTTGATCGGGTAACCCTTCAACTGGCCCTGCGCCAGTTCCGGATAAACCTTGTTACCGTTGCCGTCACGCAGACCGAACAGCTTCATGTAGCTACGCGGAGACAGGGCCCAACCTGGCTGAATCAGCAGGCTGTCACTGTTCATCAGCTGAAGGATCATGCTGTCGAGGTAGGCATCGATGGTGGCCAGGTCAGCGGTACCAGACCAGGCAACGGTGCGGCCAGCATCGGTGGCGGTAGATTTGAAGCCCTTCGGCGTGTTGCTGGTGCCATCGTCCCGCAAGAACGCTTTATCCTCACGAACTGCCATGGCGTTGATCATGTCGTTCAGGACAATCTGCTCAATGCGGAATCCGGCCCGGCCGATCAGCTGGTTGGACATCGGCACCAGCGTGATCATGGTCTTCGCAGACAGGTTCACATCGTCGGTGCTGCCTTCGCTGGCCAGGACATCATTGCCTTCACCCACGTAGCCGGCAGTGGCACCGGAACTCATGCGAGGCATGGACAGGTTGCCGTTGGGCAGCGGAACGTTACGGGCGCCCAGCTGGCGCACCACGGTGCGGGGCCGCAACAGCTCGATAACCTCATCGTGCATGTTGTCCGGTACCAGCGCGCCACCGGAGCCAGAGCCGGTTTCCATGGCCATGGCCACGTCCATATCACCGATCTCAGTGCGGGCGAACTTCACCGCATCCTGCAGGTTTCCACCACCAGCCGCGATGGACATCACCATACGGGCGGCACTGGCACCCGGGTACTGCTTCAGCTCCGGTTTGGTGTGGATCGCCGGAGCGCGACCACCAGCACTCGGAGTAACCGGCTGCGCAGAGGCGGCCTGCATACGCTCCACCTCTTCGGCTCGGTTCATCTTCTGGCTGATCTGGTCAAATTCCGCTTTCAGCGCATCAAACTCAGTCAGCTGCTCCGCTGTCAGTTCTCCGGTTTCCTGCTCTACCGCCGCCAGGGCCTGAACCTTCTGGTTCACCTCAGCGCGCTTGCGGCGGAGTTCTTCGATCTTAGACATATCGCATTCCTCTTTATTTCAGACAAAAAAAAGCGGCCATTTGGCCGCCGGGTTTGCTGCTCCGCCGCGTGGCTAGAGCTGGCATTGGGTATTCAGGGCATGCGCTTGTGCCGATATCCGTCGGCCACCGCCCTGCCCGGCTTTCCGGTAACTTGCCGCAATGGCATTTACCGCATCTTGCGCGGGCGCAATCTCATCAATCAGTTTCAGGCTGAGCGCTTCCCTGGCGGAGAACACCCGCGCCTCTGTCGCAATCACGGCCTCCACATCCAGGCCGCGATACTCCGCAACAGAACTGGTGAACATTTCATAGGCCGCATCCAACCGCTTGCTGATTTCCTGCGCGGCCTGATCGGTGATGGGTTCATGGGGAGAGGCATCGTTCTTGTGCCCACCCCGGTAGAAAGTATTGAACTTGATGCCGGCCGCCTCCTCTGCCCGGCTCACATCGTAGGTTTCAATGATCACACCGATAGAACCCACCATGGCCGTGGGGCTGGCGATGATCTTTGAACAGGCCGATGCCAGGAAGTACCCAGCAGAACACGCAGCGAAGTTGATCAGTGCTGTAATGGGCTTTTCGGCAGACACCATGCGGATATAATCCGCGGCCTCTTTGCAGCCCAGAGCAGAGCCACCCCCAGTGTGGAAATCCAACACAATCTCTGCCACCTGGTCATTCCGGCGGGCCGCTTCAATCTGGCCCCGGAGCAATTCGTAAGAGACCAGTTCTTCACAGCTTTCGGTGATCTCACCCCGGCGCGGTACCAGAATGCCATGCACCGGAATCACCGCCATTTGGGTGGCAGTTTGCTCGGGCTGCGCCGTTCGCTGCTCATCGTCAACCAACGCCATCGGCGCCAGGCGATCAACAGATTCAATGTCCTTACCGAGCAAACGAGGCTCCAGAACAGACTTCACAGCCGTTACCAGGGCCGGCGTGGCGAACAGCGGAACACCGAACACCATGGAAGCGACGTGCGGATAATTGATCATGCGCGACATAGGATGGCCTCAATCTCTTTCATTTGGTCAGGAGTGGCATTCAGCGCCTTGGCAGAATTGCCAGGCTCAGCCATGTTCAGCGGAGCAAGATAACGATCACCGCCGGAGATCGGCGGCATGTTCTCCAGGCGGCGCACATCATTGGCAGATAGCCAGCCCCAGTTACGGCCGATTGCGTAGGCTTCATAGCGGGACTTCTGATCACCGCGAAGCAACCCGCTAACGTTGAATTCGATGTAAAGATCAGAGCGCTCGGAAGGCAGCAGCAGATCCCGCATCATGGCGCCCTCATGGCGCTTGATCCACGGCAGCAGCGTGTAGATCACAAACTGCAGGCCCATATGTTCAATGTTGTTGAACGTGGCCCGGTCCATCATCTGGATCATATGCGGCGGCACTTTGTACAACTGGCAGACCGTAACGGAAGAATGCTTCCGGCTTTCCAACAGCTGGGCCTTCTCGTTGTCCATGGCCAGCTGCTTATAGGTCATGCCCTCCTGGAGCATGGCCACGCTGAACATATTGCGAATGCCGCTATGGCGCTCAGCGAACTTGCTCAGCAACCGATCCAGCTTTGCCTGGTCGGTGATAGGCGATGCCTCACGGGGCCGCTCAATCACGCCTGACATCGTAGTACCACGAGAGAACACCGCCGATGCGTGCTCTTCTGTAGCGATCGCCAGGCCAATGGCATCTGCATTAGTCTCGATGGGCGAAACACCAACGTAGCCATCCAGGGAAAAGCCTTTGATGTGATGCACCATGCGCGAGGGCAGAATCTCGTTCTGATCAATCAGATGGTAATACGGCATACCATCGTTACCCTTCAGCACCCGCACCTTGGTGTTGCTGATCGGGATCAGCTCCCGCACATAGCCCGCGCCGTCCCTGTCGATCAAAGCAATATGGTTACCATCCAGCCCAAGTGCGCCCTGGGCTTGTTCGTAGTACTCGAAAGCCGTGTCCTTGCGGTTCGGCTGAGAGTGGATCACGTCGTACAGCGGGTGATCGGTAGCCCTCTCCCGATTGCCATCACCCGTGCGGCGGTATAGCTCGCACGGCAGCTGGGCAACGGATTCAGCGAGCAGAGTTACACAGCCCCGCAGAGCGGTAAGCGCCAGCGCAGTGTCTTTGTTGACCATAGCGCCAGAGGCACTGCGGGAAGACATGGAGCTAACCCAGTTGCTCCAATCACCACCGGAGTTCCGGCTACCGACAGAGCTGGACTGAAAAAAGCTGGAGAGAAACATCAGCTATCACCCCTCGCCCGATGGCTGGCCTGGAAGTCCCGCACGGCCATAGCCCGGGCACTCATGAAGGACCAGGCCAGGCACAGCAACCCGCCCACAATGTATCCAGCCGGCGGGAACACAAGCCAGGCCCCAAAGGCCACCAGTAGCGCGCCAGCCAGCCCGATCAGGAAAGTAATAATGGTCATCAGCATGTCACGTCCGAAGTGTCGTAAATGGATGGCTGCACCTGGTCGCCCTCAGAGCGAATGGCGCGCCCCAAGGCCATGATCAGCGCCACAACCCCGTCGATCTTGTTTTCAGGGAATTCCTTACGCGGGTAGATGTTGTCTTTGGCATCCAGGTGCGCCACCACGTTAGACATCATCCAGGTAAGCACCGGGTCACCGTTATGCCGGATTCGCTTTTCCAGCGTGAGCGCTTCCAGCGTCTTCATCGGCTCACTCATGTTCTGAACGGTCTGCCGGTATTCGATCATCGGCAAACCTTCTTCCAGCATGCGCGTAGCCAGATACGTGGCCTGCCAGGGATCAAACCCCACGCTTTGGATATCCAGAAGGCTGGCCAACTCCCGCAGGTCTTCCTCAATGAACGCGAAGTCGGTTGTTGCACCTGGTGTCAGCGTTACCAATCCCTGCCGGGCCCAGCCGGCATAGTGCTGGTTGCGGCCGTCCTCCGCCGCATCTTCCGGGATGTAGTACTTGCCAAAGGTGGTGAAACCGCCATCGTCGTCTTCCACCACAACCATCAAGGCAGCGATATCGATCTTGCTGGCCAGGTCCAGACCTATCCATGCCTTACGGCCGGCGCAACCCTCAAGCGTGAGCGCCGGATTGCCGCAGCGCTCCCACGCCTGCAGATCCATCCAGGCGGTGTCTGCGTTCACCCAAACATTCAGATGCTTGGTGAGGAAGTTGTTTGTTGCGGCCGCCATGGTCATGGCCTTGCGGGCCTTACGCTCAATGTCCTCCGGATTAACCGACACACCCCAGTTCGGGTTGGCCTTCGCCCAGCTTGCCGGGTCTGTCCAGTCGTCGTCCTCGTCGATGGTGTAGATGATCCCGAAGTAACTCTCATCCTGGACAACGTTCTCAAGAATCTTGGTTACGTAGGCCCGCTGCTCATAGCAGATGCCGGCACGGTTAAAACCTGCAGTGGTAATCAACCAGAGCAACGGCTGTTTACGGGCGCCGGTACCGGTATCGATAACGTCGAAGATCTCCCGGGTTTTGTGAGCATGCAGCTCATCGATCAGGCCACCGTGAACGTTCAGGCCGTCATGGTTGCCGCCCTGGTCACGGCTCAGCGATCTGAAAACGCTATTGGTCTGCTCCACGAAAACCGTGTGGGAACTGGTCGCCACACCAAACCGCGCCTTAAGGCCCGGGGTGCGATCCACCATCTGCTTGGCGTCCTTCCAGGTAATCTGCGCCTGGTCCCGAGTGGTGGCGGCGCTGTATACCTCAGCACCCGGCTCACCGTCTGCCGTCAGCAAGTACAGGCCAACGCCGGATGTCTCCGATGACTTGCCCTGCTTCCGGGGCATCTCGTTGTAAGCCGTCTTGAATCGGCGGTAGCCTTCCTGGTTGATCCAGCCGAACACCGTGGTCAACCGGAAGATCTGCCAGGGTGAAAGCTCCAGGCGCTTGCGCTCGCGGGCCCATTCACCCTTAACGTGCGGCAGCAGCTCGATGAACTGGCATACCCGGTTAGCCAAAGCCGGCTCAAACCAGTATGGAAACTCCGCCGTGCCTTCACGCTTCAGATCATTGAGCTGGCGCTGGCACGCCCGGTGCACCCACTTACAAGCCGGGATCTCACCATCAAGTACCTGCCGGATGTACTCCATCGCAATGGCAACATAGTCTCTGGCCATCAGATGCTCTCAAACCCGCCAAGATCCAGCTGGCCCTGCGGAGGCGCCTTCACCTTGCTGGCACCGGCCGGCGTAAGGCCAAACTCGTTGGCGCTTTTCATCACCTGGTCCCAAAGCTTGTTGCGGATCTGGAAGTACACGTGCTGTACCGCGTACCCCTGCGGAGTCTCATCCACCATGTCCGACAGCCGTTTCAACTCCTTGGTGACTTCCTCGAACTTACCGAAGGAATCGCAGTGGGCCGCGAATGCAGCCTGATCCAAAACCGAAATCAAGCCAGCCTTCTCCAGCTCTGGCCCCACTTGGTTCCAATACTTCTTGGCAGAGCGCGGCAGCCAAGTCGGACATGGCGGCAGGCCGATCGGCCGCTGCTCATTTGCACCGTGGCTGTCCCGGTCCTTGCGGAAGTTTCCTTCCAGAACCTTCAGCTGTGCTGGCTTTGGTCTACGTCCTGCAGTCATAAAAAAAGGGGCACCCTTTCGGATACCCCCCCTACCTCAATTTTGCCATCGAAAAAAATCACGGATAGGCAGCGGTCGAACCCAATTTTGCTCAAAAGTTTTGACCCCGCCCCCGGGCCCGCAGCTTCGCCCGCGCCCGCTTGGATTCGTTTTCAGTTTTCAGTTTGTGACACGGCTTGCAAATGGCCTGCAGGTTCTCGTCTGCATCGGTACCGCCTTCAGCCTTAGGCACAATGTGGTCAACAGCTACAGCCGGCATCACACGCCCCTTGCCCAGGCATGGCTGGCACAACGCCTTATCCCGGCGCATGATCCGCTCACGCAGCTTGCGCCACCGGCCGCCATATCCACGCTCAGTACTGGAGCCTCTGCGCTCATCCATCCAACCACTGGCCAACGCCTGGTGCCCATCACAGTATCCATTGCGAGCTGTGGTAGTGGCAGAACATGTGTGCTGCCTGCATTGCCTGGGGATTGCAACCGGCATCAGTTCAGCTGCTCCCATGCATCCACAAGGCCGTTATGCCTGGTGGCACAGTCGTGGTACTCAGCAGCAACATCCTTGATCACCAGCACCATCTCACCGCCCTGCCCGTTCCGGAGCTGTGCCGGTACCAGCGGGCACCTCACCAGCAGGTTCTGCTGGTCCGGCGACAGATTCCCCCCGAAGGGCTGCGTTGAGCATGCGGACAACATCAGGCTCAGCACACACACGCTGATAGATAGGCTTCTGAATCTCACGGATGATTCCCCGATCAATAACACGCTCATTGGCCCGAAGCTCACCAAGCCGAGTCTCTACCGACTTGGCAATGCCCGAGATATCGCCCCTGATCTGCTCTGCCAGCTCCTGCCTGTCTTCAACCACAGCCAGGCGCTTGGCATCCTCAAACCAACCCCGAGCCGTCCAGCTACCCAAAGCAACCGCCCCAAGCACCACACCAACAATCAGAAGCTTCACCTTGAAAGTCATTTGCGGTCCTTGAGGTACTCAACGGCATTGCCGCCGTAGTAGTACAGAAGATTGGCACTGAACACCCAGCACAGGGTTTGTGCCAGCGGTACCAGCTCCGGAGAGATACCACCCAACAGAATCTGGGCCAGAATCACATACAGGCCCAGCAAGCTGGCATAGGCCATCAGGCGGCGGTGAAACCACCACTGGCCCGGGTTCGGGTGGCTATCGGCCATATTCACTCTCAATCAGCCGATCCAGCTTGGCATTCATTGCCTTCAGATCGGCCTTGAGTTCATCAAAGTTCTTCTCAGTACGAGCCTGATCATTCAGCCTCGCCTGCTGAAGCATGTGCACAGACGTCTCAACCAGGGAAATGCGCTCATCCTGCTTGGACTGGTCCCGGGAAATGGACACAGCCAACACCACCACAGTGATAATCACCGCGATGGGAATGCCCTTATCAACATGCCAGCCTCTGCGATCGCTCATCTCTTCACTCATTGCGGGGCCTCACCCCGCCTCATCAGTTCAGAAAGCTCGTTCGCGCGGCTGCCCACCTGCTGGGCCCACTTGCTGTCCAGCATCTCTGCAGCTGCTCGGTCCCAGTCCTTCTCAGCCAGGGCACCCAACATGCGCCGAAACTCCAGCAGTGTGGGCACGCCCATGTTGAACGCCATGTTGGCCAGCACCACTTTCCGAACAGGATTCAGGCTCAGCCACAACGGCAGGCGCTCCAACTCTGCCACCACCTGGTCAATGTCGTTATCCAACATGAACCCGGCCTCATCCTCACTGATCCCGCGATCATCCAGGTTGCGGCCATAGCCGATTGTCAGCTTGCCCACGGTGTCCCGGTATGGCTTCAGGCGCAGGCCTTCGTGGCGTTCAAGTTGTTCCAGGAGGAGTTGTCTGTTCATGATTCCAGCCATAAAAAAACCCGGCACCTGGCCGGGTATGAAGGAGTATCAACTAGAGGTTTCATGCACTGTTCAGATGCACTTCCTGCACCTTACGGGAAAGAGAGTAGTTTTCTGCATGCAGGATGTCAACATTGTTTATTTTTAGTTATCCAAACGTCCGTCAATCCACGCCTCAGCAGCGCCCAGCAGGTACCTGGCCCGCTCCCGACTACCCACGCCAGATTCCCGTGCGATGCGGGCCAGGCTCATCTGCCCCAAGTACGCCATCACCACAATCCGGCCCATCACCTGGTCCCGTTTTTTCAGGCGCGCCACTGCCCTGTCTACCGCCTCTGCATCGTCATCCGAGCAAACGGGCATAGGCACACTGCTGCCCACGGCAAGCTTCACCCCGTAGCAACCCAAATCCACCCCACCGCCAGAGCGCACCCAGTGCCCCCACGCCGTCAAACGTTGCTGGGTATCACTCAGCATGGCCACCTCCAAGCGCTTGCCACACCTTGGCCAGTCCCTGCCTGCCCGCCTTGCGCCTGGCACTTACCACCGCCTCGCTGGGCGGCAATGCCTGCGGGAACACCTTGTGGGATGCAGCCCGGCTTTCCCTGGCAAGCCCCAGAATCCGCCCCACATCGGGCCAGTAGAAATCCCCATCGCCCTCGACAAGCTTGGCCTTCGCCCGCTCCAAAGCCTTTTCCAGCTCTTCCATGCCCAGGGAATCAATCTCACGGGCCCACTCCCTTCGAGCCAGCTTTACGGTTTGCTCATCGGGCCATTGCACGGTAAACCGGTGCCCATAGATCAACTGCAGCCGGTTGAAGAACAACACGGTTTTAACCTTCTGCTCCCGCGTAAACCGGTCACCAGTTGTCGAGTGCGTAGTGGGGGTCTGTGAGTTGCTTCTGGACTGCAGCTCTTTCGTCACGCCTTGAACGACGCTCTGGATCTGATGCACCTGTGCCATGGGTACTCCGCTGTTGGTTGTTCTGGATGGTCTGGCTCAGCCTGTCCCGCTCCCGGGCATAGCTTTCAGCAAAGGGCTTGTAGTACTCCGGGCCGTCTGGAATGCGCCCCAGGTTGGCCTCTGCACACTCCATGATCTGCCTGAGATCACCAATACTCAGGGCCCACTGGGTCCAGCACTGGTACACGGCAATCAGCTTTGGCCTGGAAACCCGGTGGTACGCCCACTCCCGCTCCCGGCCAAGAAAAGATCCCCACTCAGCTGGCTTTTGGGGCTGAAAGGTGTCGGGCCAGGCAGCAATATCGCGCGCGCCCGCGTTAGTAGAGTTAAGTTCAGTAGAGTTATACAGATGTGTGTTGTTCCTTGTGTCGCTCCCTGTGTTGCTCCCTGTGCTGTTCCTGCTCTGCTCTACAGGCACAATTTCCCGTGTTTTCGGGAGGTTAACCACGTTCCCGCCGTGCGGTTCCTTGTGTTGTTCCTTGTGTTGTTCCTTGTGTTGTTCCTTTTCCGGACGGACTAATCCCGCGTCAGCCAACGGCAGTTTAAAAACAAGGCCCCGGCTGCGGCTGGAGCCATGGTTCACCACCAGCCCGGCACGCTCCAGCTCCGCCACCCTGGCACGCACACGGCCAAGGGTTGGGGTTTCCGCCCGCTTGCGCTGACTGCCCCAATCCGGGTCCACGGCGATCAGCTCCGCCATAGCCCGGTAAGACAGCTTCCGCGCCGCCCCGCCGGCTACGCCAGTGCGGTAATCCATATACCGCCGAAAGCCCCGCAGATAGATCACCTGCGCTTCAGGCGTAAGCCCCTGCAGGGCTTCATCCTCAGCGTCATTCCACTGCGAGCGCATGCCAGCCTCCCAGCGTCACTTGGTGTGCCGCGGCTTTATGGGCAGGTAACGCGAAGATATTGGTGTAGCCCTTGTATTCACCTTCCTCTGGCGACCTTGCCCCGTAGTAATACGGGGCGCTGATCAACCGGCCCTCTCGTTCCATGCGACCGAGCAGCCAGGAGAAAGTAAGAATTCCGATCCACGCTTTCCTGTGCCGGAATGATTCCGAGCCGAGGACTGATTTGACAAGGCAATCGAACATCATAGGGCCAGCAGACAGCGCCAGAACCACTTCACTGCTGGCGCACTTAAAGTCTGACTCGGGATCGTAGGCAGGCGCTTCGACGGCTGGCGTATCGAAGACGAACGCAGCTTGCTCACTCATGGCCCATGTCCTCTGCAAGACTCCAGTCGTCCCGGATCTTCTGAGCAGTCTTGCCAGCGATCCGCTCCGCAGCTTCTGCGGTTAAATCAGCAAAGAACTTCTCAGCCTTATCAGCAGCCGCTCCGCTCTCACCGTCCATAAACCCCAGATACGTTGAGCAAACCCCAAGCCCCTCCACTCCGGGCCAGAACTGAAACGTGACCAGGGCATCTGCCTTCTCGCCACCACTTGTGTCCAACACAACTAAAACCTGGCCAAGCCCGGCAAAGCGGTACAGTTTGGCAAACTCCCGACACTCAAAAGCCTCATCCACGGCCACCTCCTATGGATCGATAACAACAATAAAAAGGGTGAACGCCAACATCACCAACGACCCATAAACGGCCAACAACTCCTCATCACTGGCGTTCTGGTGAAAATAGATAATGAATTCGATCACTACTCACCCCATACCCTCAGGCGGATTTGGACGCTTAAGGCCGGTGCGCATCCAGAATGGATGGCTTGGGGCGATGTCCTTACTAAAATCCTCAAAGTAGCCCCCATCCCACCAATTGGGATCGTAGTGGGCAACGACAGGCCTGAACTCCTGTAGCGTATCGTCCGCCGCTTCCCACCAAATCACCTGACCACTGAAATCCGCCTCTGATTTCGTTGGAGCTCGCTCAAAACTACTCACCCAACCGTCACTTTCTGGCGCTGAATTACTCAAAGCCCTACCCGCAATCTCACGCAGCGTTTTTGCACTTGCGTCAGTGTCACGAATGTTTGCCAAGGCATTCATGCGTATTCCAGACCAAGGTTGCCACTGATTCCAGACGAAGCCTGCCACCCATTCCACGCGAAAGCTGCCACTGATTCCACGGCAAAGCTGCCACCCTGGCAGGCTGCCTGATTCCCCCATCAAAACGTCCGGCGCGGGATAACTAACGGTACTCTGCTCCTTTTCATCCGGAGAGGGTCAGATGCCAGCGAAGAGGTTATCCATGCGTAAAATCAAAGAAGTCCTTCGCCTCAAGTGGGAG
>NZ_JAJSPB010000109.1:0-835 GCF_021282325.1 Marinobacter sp. G11 | reverse complement strand
TGAACGGATTCGAAGCGCTGAATATCGCCGACTTCGTAGAGAATGGTCAGGGCCAGAATGCGGCCTACTCCAGGAATGGTCTTCAGCACGTTGAGTGACGCCGGGTCGTGTTGTTTGGCCTGCTGTTCCAGGTGCCATTCAAGCTTTTTGAGTTCGTGCTGATAACAGTCGACGATGGCCAGGTCCAGGTCGATATTGCGCTGAACGTCTGGATCGCTAAAAGCGGCGGTCAGTTGTGACCGGCCGCCAGGGTTGTTGAGGTTGGCTTTGCTGGGCGGCAGATTGTACTGGCCCAGAGTGTTCACTGCGTGGGCCTTGAGCATGGCACCATGCCGGACAATGCGAGTACGGCGGCGCAACAGATCCCGGGTGGCCCGCATCTCCTTGGGATAGACGTAAGCCAGTGGAAAGTTACCACCGCGCATTAGCATCGCAATCTTGAAGGAATCGATGCGGTCGTTCTTGGTTTTGCCCCCATGAATGGCCTTCATATAAAGCGCGTGGCCCAGGATAAAGTGGATGCCGTGCTCTTCACACAGATCGGAGATCCAGTACCAGCAGTGCATGCATTCGACACCGACGACTAGATCATCGCGAAAGGGTTCGAGCATGGCCAGTAGCAGTTCCGGCTGGGCTTTGATTTCTTTATGCAGCAACACCTCGCCCTGTTGGTCGAGGATGCAGACATACAGGCTGCGGGCGTGCAGATCGATTCCACAATAATGGCGGTGGGTGCTATGGTAAAAGTTCATGAGTCTTCTCCCTTGTAGTGCTTGGTCGCCTTCCAGCTTAGCGGGCAACCGCTGGGCTGGGGAGAAGGCTCAATCAGTATCAA
>NZ_JAJSPB010000108.1:0-942 GCF_021282325.1 Marinobacter sp. G11 | reverse complement strand
GCTCGTTTGCCAGCTCCCCGAACCTTATCGCAGGCTTCCACGTCTTTCATCGCCTCTGACTGCCAAGGCATCCACCGTATGCGCTTAGTTGCTTGACTATATAACCCCAAGACAACTGATCACGAATTCACACCCATCACCAGGCAAGCCTGATTCAGAGGTTTCTTCGAGACAGCCACTTGAAGCAATAGAACAACCACTTCAACGACAACACCGGATAACGCTTGAAATCGCTATCACTTTGAACAGTTCCTCTCGGAGATAATGAGAGAAATCTATTCGTGTTCTATCTCGTCCAATTTGTTAAAGAGCAAATCTGACCCAGTGATCAGAAAGAAAACCTTCAGTCGCCACTCTCAACAGAGTCACACAACTGAAACGCTTGTTTCTGTACACTGCTAACCCATTATGGCTAGTCAGTAAAATTTGGTGGAGCCGAGGAGGATCGAACTCCTGACCTCCTGCGTGCAAGGCAGGCGCTCTCCCAGCTGAGCTACGGCCCCAGAATCATCTAGCCATCACATCCAAGAACAGAATTTTACTGATCTAGGCGTCAAAGTGCGCCGCATAGCCTGCTATGCAAGTGCTTTGACAACGACGAGCAGTGAAATTCTGGTGGGTCTGGGTGGACTTGAACCACCGACCTCACCCTTATCAGGGGTGCGCTCTAACCACCTGAGCTACAGACCCGATTATCACGCCATCTTGTTGCACCTGGCCGTGTTGCAGCTTTCGCTCAGTCGGTCACGTACTTATGTACGCTCCCTTCTTCACTCAATCTGCGCCTTGCCATGCACAACAAACTGTCGCGCTAATTGCTCTCTTTATTAGCCAACCAAGTAATTCGTGTGGACTCTGACCGAAGCATTCGGCTTCGTTTAAGGAGGTGATCCAGCCGCAGGTTCCCCTACGGCTACCTTGTTACGACTTCACCCCAGTCAT
>NZ_JAJSPB010000107.1:0-953 GCF_021282325.1 Marinobacter sp. G11 | reverse complement strand
TAAGTGCCTGACAGCTCGACGAGACTAGCGAAGCAGGCGTTCTCGCTCATGGGTTTAGGTTGGCCGCTGGTGCGGCCAAAAAATCACTATTGTCTGTTGATTCCGAGAAGGCTCATATGTGTTAGGCTTAGATGCCACAGTTAGCCAGTGCCTGTTTGATATCTTCGCCTAATGCATATTCTCCAGTAGTTGTTGCGACTGAATTCACTCCAAATCCGATAATACGCATTTTGAGCACTTTGCCTACTTGAAGTTGGTCGACAATCTTCTCCGCTTTTTCACCCGCTGTGGCCGTGTACGGGCTTGACATTTTTTGGACATTTTCCATAGTCGCAGCCATAGATTTCTCCATCGCCTCAGCGTCAACACCTTCAATGCCTTTCATGTAAGACATATCTATCTCGTGGGAGCTTGAGGAAAAGCGCAAAGGTGTTTCAGATTGCGATATCGAGATAAAGTTATTCCCATCAATCCGTATCTGAACATCGCCAACAGGTACTTCGTAATCGTTGTGCACCCCAAAAACAACACCATCGGGACCATTCTCAATGAAGGGATAATAATGTATACCGCCTAACCCCTTGACCATTCCCTTACCAAAATCAGTTCCGTAAACTACTCTGCACGTTTTTTGATCGGTAAATTCATCTTGATAGTTTCTTGCCGACCAGTTCGTCGATGCACAAGCACTTAAAAGGACAATGAAGAGTGATAGCACCACCTGTTTCATTACGAACTCCATTTTTCTATAAGCCTAACGCCGCCAGCACGCGCGGCTTTGTAGTGGAGGCGAAGCCGCAACGAAAAAGCCGTCGCCGTGCCTGGCCTTGATACTGATTGAGCCTTCTCCCCAGCCCAGCGGTTGCCCGCTAAGCTGGAAGGCGACCAAGCACTACAAGGGAGAAGACTCATGAACTTTTACCATAGCACCCACCGCCATTATTGTGGAATCG
>NZ_JAJSPB010000106.1:0-1003 GCF_021282325.1 Marinobacter sp. G11 | reverse complement strand
CACGGTGTGGTTCATGACTGGGGTGAAGTCGTAACAAGGTAGCCGTAGGGGAACCTGCGGCTGGATCACCTCCTTAAACGAAGCCGAATGCTTCGGTCAGAGTCCACACGAATTACTTGGTTGGCTAATAAAGAGAGCAAACTCGGGTCTGTAGCTCAGGTGGTTAGAGCGCACCCCTGATAAGGGTGAGGTCGGTGGTTCAAGTCCACCCAGACCCACCAAAATTGC
Organism: Marinobacter sp. G11; assembly: GCF_021282325.1. Classification (NCBI taxonomy): domain Bacteria; kingdom Pseudomonadati; phylum Pseudomonadota; class Gammaproteobacteria; order Pseudomonadales; family Marinobacteraceae; genus Marinobacter; species Marinobacter sp. G11. The sequence continues at coordinate 775 of NZ_JAJSPB010000106.1, read as the reverse complement.
GTTATCCGTCGTTATCGCCGGGCTCACGTGCTACTCGCACGCTACACCCGTCGATGCCTAGGCTAACCCGATTTTCCGAGTTCGCCGAATCGTATCGGTGACTTGGTGTAGTAAGCCTCGAACGTTGAGGCAATCGCGGATGCGCTGGACAGGTTTTGTCAATCTAGGCGCAGTATGAGCGAGTGAAGGAGTGGCCCTCGATGGGTCATGACTGATGCGAGCGAAGGCTGCAACGACGAGTGACAAAGGCTGGACAAGCAGACGGGGCCGTAGCTCAGCTGGGAGAGCGCCTGCCTTGCACGCAGGAGGTCAGGAGTTCGATCCTCCTCGGCTCCACCAAATTTTACTGACTAACCTGATTGGGTTAGCAGTGTACAGAAACAAGCGTTTCAGTTGTGTGACTCTGTTGAGAGTGGCGACTGAAGGTCTTCTTTCTGATCACTGGGTCAGATTTGCTCTTTAACAAATTGGACGAGATAGAACACGAATAGATTTCTCTCATTATCTCCGAGAGAAACTGTTCAAAGTGATAGCGATTTCAAGCGTTATCCGGTGTTGTCGTTGAAGTGGTTGTTCTATTGCTTCAAGTGGCTGTCTCGAAGAAACCTCTGAATCAGGCTTGCCTGGTGATGGGTGTGGATTCGTGATCAGTTGTCTTGGGGTTATATAGTCAAGCAACTAAGCGCATACGGTGGATGCCTTGGCAGTCAGAGGCGATGAAAGACGTGGAAGCCTGCGATAAGGTTCGGGGAGCTGGCAAACGAGCTGTGATCCG
>NZ_JAJSPB010000105.1:0-1103 GCF_021282325.1 Marinobacter sp. G11 | reverse complement strand
ATAATGAGAAACTGGCAAAGCCCTTCCGCTGGCACAAGAGTGCAGAATCGATTATGACTTCAGTGGCGCGAGCAAAGCTGAGTGTTATTGATAATAAATAAAGGGATTACCCAGACGGGACACTAGTATGGCTTTGGTCTGTTCTTGGGCGTGACTTTACGATCAGTCACCCCGAGTCTTTTAAAAACCCGTTGGGATTGGCAGAGTCTTGTGCAAAAGCGCTCGAATCTAAAGGTGAAGCGTATGCTGACTGGGTTTTTAATTGTTATCAGCAGCATGTCGTTAATGGCGAGCTGAGCAGTATTATAGGTGATGCTGGAAAAAGATTAATTTGTTTTCTTATGTATAAGCTTGTGGTCTATAATGGTTTCGATTTTGAGCTAGGGAGCCTTAAGTATTACTTGGATGATCGGTCATGCTTTCTTTTGGCTGTAGACCTCGATGCCAGGCTTGGTTCAGATAAGTTGCGTATCATTCGAGAGATAGCTTCTATTTGGAACCTTCGCATGTTAAAGGATTACTCTTTAAGCTGGGTGGATGGCAATAATCCTGAGCAAGTGTCATGGCTTATTGATGAAGGCCTAAAGGCTGGATTGCCGAATCTAGTTCCAGGCAGTGTAAATAACCCATTATCAATAAATGAAAGTCTCTTGAAGTTTCAGTGTATGTTGGATCAGTCGAGCCTCAATCTAAAGATGGAAGAAATGCTCATTAAAGACTTAAGGCGGAAATGGAGCATCAAAACCAATAAGAAAAGAAGTGAGCGGTCTCAGGTTAACGTCTTATTACTCCCTGAAACTAAAGAAGGTATAAAACAGCTGATGAGGCGAGATGGGTATAAGACTCAAGGAGAACTCGTAGATGCTCTCGTGAGTAAGGCGCTATCCGATGAAAAGGGTTCTTTGTAGTGTTCATTAATCCAAAACAAAGAGTTTGCCAGTATGCGGTCACGCCTTTAACTTGGTGAGATAATCTGCGAGCCTGTAAATAAATCTGTGTAACTGCCCACCCCATTACAGGTGACCGTCCAGGCGGTCACCGAATTCGATAATAAAGCGATTCAGTGCCGGCTTCCAATCACGGATCGGCATCGTCCATTTCTT
>NZ_JAJSPB010000104.1:0-1115 GCF_021282325.1 Marinobacter sp. G11 | reverse complement strand
TCTCTTTTTGCCTCAGGCAGATTTCGATAACCCAGGGCCGGTATCCACTCAGATTTCAGACTTCGGAACAGTCGCTCCATCGGTGCGTTGTCCCAGCAGTTGCCACGCCGGCTCATGCTTTGTGTCATTCGATAGCGCCAGAGCCTCTGACGGAACTTGCGACTGGCGTACTGACTGCCCTGATCCGAGTGGAACATGACTTTCTCTGGCTGACCACGCTGTTCCCAGGCGTGATCCAGAGCTTTTACAACCAGGTCCGCATCCGGACTGGATGACATTGCCCAGCCAACAACTCGCCGGGCATATAGGTCCAGCACCACAGCCAGATAGCTCCATCGCTGGCCGCTCCAGATGTAGGTGATGTCACCACACCAGACTTGGTTAGGCCGTTCTACTGCAAACTCCCGGTCCAGATGGTTCGGGATATCTGGTCGTTCAACGGTAGCCTGCTTGTAGGCATGAGGGCCTGGCTGCTTACAGATCAGCCCCAACTCGCTCATCAGTCGTCGAACTTTAAAGCGACCAACGACAACGCCTTCCTCGCGGAGCAAGCCTATGATTGTACGACTGCCGGCAGAGCTGCGGCTCTTGGTAAACAGGCGGTTTACCTGAGCCCTCAGGGCCAGGCGCTCCACATCTACACGGTTCCGCCGTTGGCGGTACTCGTAATAGCTGGAACGACTGATATCAAACGCTTCACAGACCAGTTCAATTGACTCCTGCTCCCCCAACCGGTCTATCAGCGCGTACGATTCATCTCGTCCGACATCAAGAGAGCTGTAGCCTTTTTTAATATTTCTTTCTCTCGCTCCAGGCGATTGCAGCGGGCTTCCAGCTCCTGAATACGTCGCTGCTCCGGGGTTAACGCCTTGCCTTTCGGAGTGACGCCCTTACGCTCGTCCGTCAGTTGTTGAACCCAACGCCGAACAGCGCTTTCACCAACTCCCAGAGACACGCTGGCCTGCGGAATCGTGTAACCTTGATCCAGCACCAAGCTGGCTGCTTCCTGTTTGAACTCAGGAGAAAAAGAACGTCGCTTTCTGGTCATCAGACACCTCGTTTATGGTGGCGATCTTACCACCTACGTTGGTGTCCGGAATCATTGAACCACTACA
>NZ_JAJSPB010000103.1:0-1135 GCF_021282325.1 Marinobacter sp. G11 | reverse complement strand
TACTAATTCGAAATAAAGTAAGCGAACATTACCCGGAGATATAAGCCAAATCCGGATGGCCAAAAAACGATTTCAATAGTCGTGGCAATTTTTGCAAACGTCGAAGCTGCCGGTAAACAGTGCTCCGAAGTTGTTCTTTGCTGTTAATGATCTTTTTACCGACGTGATGGTATTTGATATAGCCCCAAACAGACTCGTCAGGATTCAGCTCCGGCGAGTACGGCGGCAGGAAGAACAACCTGAGCTTGCCGTCGAGACTCTCAACATAGTCTCGAGCCCGGCGAGCATGATGCACCGGGTGATTGTCGAGGATCAGGAACACCGGCTTTTCGGAATCCTGGACCAGTGCTTTGAGGAACCCGATGAAGGCATCGGTGTTCATGTTTCCCTTGATCGTTTTGAAGCGCAGTTCGCCGCGGGGTGAAATGGCAGAAATCATGTTAATGCTGAAACGGCTTCCGGTATTGCGAATAACTGGCGTCTCTCCAATGGGCGCCCAGGTAGTCCCACTGTGGTAGTCGGAGCGAATGCTAGCCTCATCGCCAAAGTAGATCGTAGCGCCAACCTTCTTGGCTTCTTTGCGAATCTCTGGGTAGGTCTCTTCCTTCCACTGCTTCACAGCCTCCGGCTTCTGCTGGTACGCCCGATGCAGCGGCTTTTGAGGCGTCAGCCCCAGGTTGCGAAGCAGGCGACCGACGGACACATCGCTCAGTCGCACGTTGAACTTTTGCCGGATCAATTCACGCACACGACCCCGGGTCCACAGGGCGAAATTAAACTTCAGTTGGTCCGGCGTGAAGGTGGTAATCCAGGTATACAGCTCCCGAATCTGTTCGCCGCTCAACTTCTTGGGACGACCGGAAATCTGCTTGGCTTTAAGCGCTTCAAAGCCGCCCTCGCGGTAGGCTGCAAGCCACTCATAAATCCGGGCTCGACTCATGCCCAAAGCTTTGATCACCACTTCCGGGCTTTCGCCATCCATAACCCTTTGAACGGCACGAACCCGAAGTGCTTCCAGAGTTTTATGGTCCAGTTTACGACCGTCGTCATGGCGCATAAGAGCTGATATCCGATATAGTCCGCGAGCAATGTTTTTATTATACATCATGTTCGCTTACTTTTGAACTCCTTAGTA
>NZ_JAJSPB010000102.1:0-1197 GCF_021282325.1 Marinobacter sp. G11 | reverse complement strand
CCGGCGACGGCGCTGCACTCCGGTTATGACTTCGATTCTCTCCACCTTGGACACTCCTTTGCACTAGGTCTATGCCTAGGCCTTTGCTTCTACCAAGGTGTCCGGTTTAAATGGGGGCTACTACAGGGTGCCTGCGGTGTGCAGTTGCAGCCGCTGGTGGATGCGTTGAGAAATACTCTGCTGGAACACAGTGTTCTGCATGCCGATGAAACGCCGGTCAGCATGCTGGCTCCGGGCAAGAAGAAAACCCACAAGGCCTACGTCTGGGCCTACTGCACTACACCGTTCTCGGATCTGAAGGCTACCGTTTACGACTTCGCGCCCAGCCGGGCGGGTGAACATGCTCGCACCTTCCTGGGTGACTGGCAGGGCAAGCTGGTCTGTGACGACTACGCCGGCTACAAGGCCGGGTTCGGTAACGGCATCACCGAAATCGGCTGCATGGCCCACGCCCGACGCAAGTTCTACGACCTGCACGAGGCCAACAAGAGCGAGCTGGCTGCGAAGGCCCTGGAATACATCGGCAGCCTCTACGAGATCGAGCGGGAAACCAAGGATCTGCCACCGGATAAACGGCAGGAAATCCGACAAACCAAAGCCAAACCGCTTGCTGATGCACTGCATCAGTGGATGCTGGCGCATCGCCAGAAAGTGCCGGATGGCTCCGGAACGGCCAAGGCGTTGGATTACAGCCTCAAACGTTGGGCAGCGCTGACGCGCTACCTCGACGATGGTGCTGTGCCCATCGACAATAACTGGGTGGAAAACCAGATCCGACCCTGGGCGCTGGGCCGCAGCAATTGGTTGTTCGCGGGTTCACTGCGCAGTGGTCAACGAGCGGCTGCGGTCATGACTCTCATCCAGTCCGCCAAGCTGAACGGCCATGATCCCTACGCCTACTTGAAGGATGTACTGACCCGCCTGCCGACACAGAAGAACAACGCCATCGACGAGTTATTGCCCCACAACTGGAAGCCGGCTATACCTGACAAGGTGTGATGGCCGGACGCTTACCTTGCTTCAACCAAATAGCTTTCTCACCCAAACAGACCGGAACGAATCCTGGCGACGTGAAGTGGACCCCGAAATTTGGACAGGTGCCTAAGCTCTGATTCATCATCTCCACAAGGAGGAGAATCATGAGCAAGAAACGCAAGCAATACAGCCCATCGTTCAAGTCCAAAGTTGCCCTAGCCG
>NZ_JAJSPB010000101.1:0-1206 GCF_021282325.1 Marinobacter sp. G11 | reverse complement strand
TGCGTTATCCGCAATTGTCTTGGGTGTTATATAGTCAAGCCGCACGAGCAATTAGTACTGGTTAGCTCAACGCCTCGCAGCGCTTACACACCCAGCCTATCAACGTCCTGGTCTTGAACGGCTCTTCAGGAGGCTCAAGGCCTCAGGGAGATCTCATCTTGGAAGGGGCTTCCCGCTTAGATGCTTTCAGCGGTTATCCTGTCCGAACATAGCTACCGGGCAATGCCACTGGCGTGACAACCCGAACACCAGAGGTTCGTCCACTCCGGTCCTCTCGTACTAGGAGCAGCTTTCCTCAAATCTCCAACGTCCACGGCAGATAGGGACCGAACTGTCTCACGACGTTCTAAACCCAGCTCGCGTACCACTTTAAATGGCGAACAGCCATACCCTTGGGACCGGCTTCAGCCCCAGGATGTGATGAGCCGACATCGAGGTGCCAAACACCGCCGTCGATGTGAACTCTTGGGCGGTATCAGCCTGTTATCCCCGGAGTACCTTTTATCCGTTGAGCGATGGCCCTTCCATACAGAACCACCGGATCACTATGACCTACTTTCGTACCTGCTCGACGTGTCTGTCTCGCAGTCAAGCGGGCTTGTGCCATTACACTAACCGCACGATGTCCGACCGTGCTTAGCCCACCTTTGTGCTCCTCCGTTACGCTTTGGGAGGAGACCGCCCCAGTCAAACTACCCACCACACAGTGTCCTCATCCCCGATAAGGGGACCAAGTTAGAACCTCAAACATGCCAGGCTGGTATTTCAAGGTTGGCTCCACTCGAACTGGCGTCCGAGTTTCAAAGCCTCCCAGCTATCCTACACAAGCATGCTCAAAGTTCACTGTGAAGCTATAGTAAAGGTTCACGGGGTCTTTCCGTCTAGCCGCGGATACACCGCATCTTCACGGCGATTTCAATTTCACTGAGTCTCGGGTAGAGACAGCGCCCCCATCGTTACGCCATTCGTGCAGGTCGGAACTTACCCGACAAGGAATTTCGCTACCTTAGGACCGTTATAGTTACGGCCGCCGTTTACCGGGGCTTCGATCAAGAGCTTCGCACAAGTGCTAACCCCATCAATTAACCTTCCGGCACCGGGCAGGCGTCACACCGTATACGTCCACTTTCGTGTTTGCACAGTGCTGTGTTTTTAATAAACAGTCGCAGGGGCCTGGTATCTTCGACCGGCTTCCGCTCCACCCGC
>NZ_JAJSPB010000100.1:0-1230 GCF_021282325.1 Marinobacter sp. G11 | reverse complement strand
GGCACTGAGACTTCGGAGTAAGAAGAGAAACCCCGCGTCGCTACGCTCCGATGGGTGGCAGCCTTGCTCCGGTCCGGGTGGCAGGCTTCACGTGGAATGGGTGGCAACCTTCAGCGGTTTACGCAGGAGAGTGCGGAATGCAACTACTTGAGGTGTCAGATACCCCTTTTCATCAGCTTATGTTTCGATCTTCTGGCCGTGGGGGGCAGGTCAAGAAAGTCGTTTTGCCCTTTTACAAAGTATGGGCAGACTTGCCACCAGGCCTTTCGTCTTTTGTTGTAACTTCAGATCTTCAGGGGCGCGAATTAGACAGGAGACGGAACCGGTTGGTGGGCGAAGTGGTTGCTGAAGAGATTGCGTTGCTGTCGGAACTAGGGGAGATCCCCGAAGTAAATTTTGCGCTCTTAGCCGGCGATCTTTACGATTATCCCGACCTTCACAAGCTTGGGGGAACTGGTGATGTAACTTCTGTTTGGAATGCGTTCGCATCCAGGGTTGACTCAGTCGTTGGTGTTCTTGGTAACCACGATACGATCAACCCTATCGACTTGGCAGTGAATGCGAGAGTTTTGGATGGCACGTCTTGTGACGTTGCAGGAATCAAAGTGGGTGGTGTGAGCGGGATCATCGGGAGCAGCAACCGTAACCAGCGGAAGCCCGAAGAAGTGTTTCTCAAATGCCTTCAGAACGTGACTGGCAGTAGGAATGATATAATTCTTCTGCACCAAGGCCCGGAAGATGCAGTGAATAACCAAGTTGGTTCCCCATCTATTACTGATCACCTTTTGCGGGAGGGGCGTAGCATCGTCCTTTTCGGCCATACTCCTTGGCACAAACCATACATTTCCGTTGGGGATAATCAGGCACTTAATGTTGATAAGCGCGTTTATATCATTTGCGCGAATATTCAATGAGCATCTATTTCTGAAAGAGAATAATGATGTTTTTGCCTTATACGCAAACATTTTTAGTTTTACGTATAGTAACGACTGAGATCAGCGATCGATAAAAACTAAAAACAGCTGAGCGGCTACTAGGGGGCACGTCAGTCCATCCACACATAAGGTAAACAGCTTGAGCAGAAGCCCCCTAGTTTCACTTACTTTGAGCCTGTAAATAAATCTGTGTAACTGCCCACCCCATTACAGGTGACCGTCCAGGCGGTCACCGAATTCGATAATAAAGCGATTCAGTGCCGGCTTCCAATCACGGATCGGCATCGTCCATTTC